>NZ_CP108538.1:2155192-2463076 GCF_035994185.1 Streptomyces sp. NBC_01217 | reverse complement strand
CCTGCCCGCTGAGCAGGACCCCGCGCACGGCGCGGTCAAGGTCGCGGACGACCCGTTCGCCGACCCGGGGCTGCCGGCCCACAAGCCGCGCATCCAGGACATCGACGAACGGGCCGCGAAGCGCTCCGAGCGCGCCGTCGCGTTCATGTTCACGCTGTCCATGCTGGCGACGATCGGCTTCATCGCCTCCTACGTCATCTTCCCGGTCGACGAGATCGTGTACATCTGGCCCTTCGGCCATGTGAGCGCGCTCAACTTCTCCCTGGGTCTGACCCTGGGCGTGGCCCTCTTCACCATCGGCGCAGGCGCCGTCCACTGGGCGCGCACCCTGATGTCCGACGTGGAGGTCGCCGACGACCGGCACGCCATCGAGGCCGAGCCCGAGGTCAAGGCGAAGGTCCTCGCGGACTTCGCGGCAGGTGCCGAGGAGTCCGCGTTCGGACGGCGCAAGCTGATCCGCAACACCCTGTTCGGTGCGCTGGCCCTGGTGCCGCTCTCCGGCGTGGTGCTGCTGCGCGACCTCGGTCCGCTGCCGGAGAAGAAGCTCCGCAACACCCTGTGGGCCAAGGGCAAGCAGCTCATCAACATGAACACGATGGAGCCGCTTCGTCCCGAGGACGTCGCCGTCGGTTCGCTGACCTTCGCCATGCCCGAGGGCCTGGAGGAGCACGACGAGGACTTCCAGAACCAGATCGCCAAGGCCGCCCTGATGATCATCCGCATCCAGCCGGAGAACATCAAGGACCCGCGCGAGCGCGAGTGGGCCCACGAGGGAATCGTGGCCTTCTCCAAGATCTGCACCCACGTCGGCTGCCCGATCAGCCTGTACGAGCAGCAGACGCACCACGTGCTCTGCCCGTGCCACCAGTCCACCTTCGACCTCTCCGACGGCGCCCGCGTCATCTTCGGTCCGGCCGGTCACGCCCTTCCGCAGCTGCGGATCGGCGTGAACAGCGAGGGCAACCTCGAGGCGCTCGGTGACTTCGAAGAGCCCGTCGGTCCTGCATTCTGGGAGCGCGGATGAGTACTGCGACCGACACACAGCGCAAAGCGCCCGCCGGTGAGCGGGTGGCCGACTGGGCGGACGGCCGGCTCGGGATCTACTCCCTGGCCAAGTCCAACATGCGCAAGATCTTCCCGGACCACTGGTCCTTCATGCTCGGTGAGATCGCCCTCTACAGCTTCATCATCATCATCCTCACGGGTGTGTATCTGACGCTGTTCTTCCACCCGAGCATGAACGAGGTCGTGTACCACGGCTCGTACGAGCCGATGCAGGGCATCCGGATGTCCGAGGCCTACGCCTCGACGCTGGACATCAGCTTCGACGTCCGCGGTGGTCTCCTGGTCCGCCAGATCCACCACTGGGCCGCGCTGATCTTCCTGGCCGGCATGTTCGTGCACATGATGCGCGTCTTCTTCACGGGTGCGTTCCGCAAGCCGCGTGAGATCAACTGGCTGTTCGGCTTCCTGCTGTTCGTGCTGGGCATGTTCACCGGCTTCACCGGCTACTCGCTCCCGGACGACCTGCTCTCCGGTACGGGTGTCCGCTTCACCCAGGGCGCGATCCTGTCGATGCCGATCGTCGGCACGTACATCTCGATGTTCCTGTTCGGCGGAGAGTTCCCCGGCCACGACTTCGTCGCCCGGTTCTACTCGATCCACATCCTGCTGCTGCCGGGCATCATGCTCGGCCTGCTGGTGGCGCACCTGATCCTGGTCTTCTACCACAAGCACACGCAGTTCGCGGGTCCCGGCCGCACCAACAAGAACGTGGTCGGCATGCCGCTGCTGCCGGTGTACATGGCGAAGGCCGGCGGCTTCTTCTTCCTGGTCTTCGGCATCATCGCCGTCATCTCGGCGATCGCCTCGATCAACCCGATCTGGGCCATCGGCCCCTACCGTCCGGACCAGGTGTCCACCGGCGCCCAGCCCGACTGGTACATGGGCTTCGCCGAGGGTCTGATCCGAGTGATGCCGGGCTGGGAGATCAACCTCTGGGGTCACACGCTCGTCCTGGGTGTGTTCATCCCGCTGATGGCCTTCGGACTGGTGCTCGCGATCATCGCGGTCTACCCGTTCGTCGAGTCCTGGGTCACCGGCGACAAGCGCGAGCACCACATCCTGGACCGCCCGCGCAACGCCCCGACCCGGACGGCCTTCGGCGTCGCCTGGATCACCGAGTACGTCATCGTCTTCATCGGCGGTGGCAACGACCTGTGGGCCACGCACTTCCACCTGTCGCTGAACGCCATCTCCTGGTTCGTCCGGATCTTCATCTTCGTCGGCCCGGTCATCGCGTTCATCGCCACCAGGCGGATCTGCCTCGGCCTCCAGCGCCGCGACAAGGAGAAGGTGCTGCACGGGCGCGAGTCCGGCATCATCAAGCGCCTGCCGCACGGTGAGTTCGTCGAGATCCACGAGCCGCTCGGCCCCGAGCAGCTGCACACGCTCACCGCGCACGAGCAGTACAAGCCGGTCGAGATCGGCCCGACGGTCGACGAGAACGGTGTCGAGCGCAAGGTGCCCGCGCTGCAGAAGCTGCGGGCCAGGCTCAGCAAGGGCTACTACGGCGAGGACAACCAGATCGCCAAGCCCACCACCGAGGAGTACAAGGAGATCACCAGCGGCCACGGCCACCACTGATCGCCTGAACTGATCGCCACAGCAGGAGCCCCGTTCATCCGATGGACGGGGCTCTTCGCTGTCCCCGGTGCTCGATAGGGTGGGGGAGAACCCCAATTTCGGCTATGGACCCCAGGAGCGGACCATGAACGTTGTGACCCCGGTCGGCGGCGACAGCGTGGCGGACCGTTCCTGGCCCGGCGTGCTGAACCCCCTGCTGCGCGGCGAGAACCTGAGCGCGGACGACACCGCGTGGGCGATGGACCGCATCATGAGCGGCGAGGCGACCGATGTGCAGATCGCCGGTTTCGCGGTGGCCCTGCGTGCCAAGGGCGAGACGGTCGACGAGGTGTCCGGCCTGGTGCGTGCGATGTACGAGCATGCCAACACCATCCATGTACCCGGCCGTACGGTCGACATCGTCGGCACCGGCGGCGACCTCGCCAAGACGGTCAACATCTCCACGATGTCCGCGATCGTCATCGCGGGCACCGGCGCCAAGGTCGTCAAGCACGGCAACCGCGCCTCCTCGTCGGCGAGCGGTTCCTCCGACGTGCTGGAGAAGCTCGGCGTCAATCTGGAGCTCAACGCCCAGCGGGTCGTCGAGGTGGCCGAGGAGGCGGGCATCACCTTCTGCTTCGCGGTGAAGTTCCACCCTGCCCTGCGCCACGCCGCGAGGGCCCGCAAGGAGCTCGGCGCCCAGACCACGTTCAACATCCTCGGCCCGCTCACCAACCCGGCCAGGGTGCGCTCCCAGGCGGTCGGCGTCGCCGATCTGCGGATGGCTCCCATCGTCGCCGGTGTCCTCGCCGAGCGCGGCAATTCGGCGCTGGTCTTCCGCGGTGACGACGGGCTGGACGAGCTGACGACGACCTCGACCTCGCGGGTCTGGGTGGTCCGGGACGGAGCGGTGCGCGAGGAGGCCTTCGACCCGCGCGACGTCGGTCTGGAGCTGGTGCCGACACAGGCGCTGCGAGGCGCCGACGCCTCGTACAACGCGGATGTGGCCCGCCGGGTGCTGGCCGGTGAGCGGGGGCCCGTACGCGATGCCGTGCTGCTCAACTCGGCGGCGGCGCTGGTGGCCCTGGACCCGACGGACGGCACGCTGAGCGAGCAGCTCGCCGCCGGGATCGCGAAGGCCGCCGAGTCCATCGACTCGGGAGCGGCCCGCCGGGCGCTGGAGCGCTGGGTGGCGGTCAGCAACGCCTGAACGGACGGAATGTGACGCGGGGCGCGGTCCGGATCCTGGACCGCGCCCTTGCGCGTCGCCGTACGTATGGCAAGATGCTGGGCAGGTCATGAGTGACAGCGACTACGGCCCCGGCCCGCTGTCCGGCAACCCTCCGTCCGTGGCGGGGTGCCCCGGGTGAAGACCAGGCCGCAGGCAGCGAGGTCTGCGGCAAGCGCGGGCCCCTCGGCATCTGTGAATGCCAGCCCCCGGGGTCCTGGTCCCTAGGGAGTCTCTTGTGAGCACGCGAATGCGATAGGGCTTTTCCGGCCCTCCTCCGCACACCCTTTTTCACTTCACGCTGCGCTGCCGCGTATCCGCCGGCGCATGCGATTCGTTTGCCCCTTACGGGAGTTCGCCATGTCTGTCCTCACCACCGCCGCCGACCAGTCGCTTTGTGCCCCTCTGCCGGTTCTGGGCAAGGATGTAACGGTTCCGCTGGTCACCGGCGGTGAAGTCACCTACGCGGCCCTCGACTACGCCGCCAGCGCCCCGGCCCTGCAGCGGGTCTGGGACGACGTCGCCGCGTACGCCCCGTACTACGGCAGCGTCCACCGCGGCGCCGGGTACCTCTCGCAACTCTCCACGGACCTCTTCGAGAACAGCCGCAAGGCGGTCGCGGAGTTCCTCGGCTGCCGCGCCGAGGACCAGGTGATCTTCACCCGCTCGACCACCGACTCCCTCAACCTGCTGGCCGCCGTCGTTCCCGCCGACTGCCAGGTCTTCGTGTACGAGACCGAGCACCACGCCTCGCTGCTGCCGTGGCGCGATGCCCGGGTGACCTATCTGAACGCTCCCCGCACCCCGGCCCAGGCCGTCAAGACGCTGGAGCGGGCGCTCGCCGACCGCGACCCCTACGGTCCCGCGCTGGTCTGCGTCACCGGCGCCTCCAACGTCACCGGCGAACTGTGGCCGGTCAAGGAGCTGGCGGCCGCCGCGCACGCCCACGGCGCCCGCATCGTGCTGGACGCCGCGCAGCTCGCCCCGCACCACCCCGTCGACATCACCGAGCTGGACGTCGACTGGGTCGCCTTCTCCGGACACAAGCTGTACGCGCCGTTCGGCTCCGGTGTCCTCGCGGGCCGCGCCGACTGGCTGCAGGACGCCGAGCCGTACCTGGCCGGCGGCGGCGCCTCGCGCAAGGTCGCCCGCCGCACCGACGGGGGAGTGGACGTGGAGTGGCACTCCACCGCCGCCCGCCACGAGGCCGGCTCCCCCAACGTCATCGGCGTGTACTCCATCGCCTCCGCCTGCAAGGCGCTCACCGAGGCGGGCTTCGACAACCTCGTCGCCCGGGAGCAGCACCTCGTCACCGCGGTCCGGGCCGGTCTCGCCGACGTCCCCGAGGTCAAGGTGCTCTCACTGTTCGGCGACGACGCCCCGCGGGTCGGCGTCATCTCCTTCGTGGTGGAGGGCTGGAACAGCTCGCACTTCGCCGCCGCACTCTCCGCCGAGTACGGCATCGGGGTCCGCGACGGATTGTTCTGCGCCCACCCGCTGGTGCGCACCCTGCTCGGCAGCGACCCGCAGGACCCGGGCGAGTGCGGCGCACCGGAGGCCGAGCCGGGCGAGCGGTCGCTCAACGCGATCCGGGTGAGCTTCGGGGCCGGAACGCCGGACGAGCACATCGAGCGCTTCGTCCGCGCGGTCAAGGAGCTGGTGAGCAAGGGCGCGCGGTGGAAGTACCGCACCGAGGACGGCCGCTGCGTCCCGGACCGGGGAGCGGCGCAGCTCTGAGCGGCTCGTAGCACTTCGGCGGGGGACGGGCAGCCGAGCCCGTCCCCCGCCGAAGTGCTACGCCGTGACGAGCGGCGTGGCTACGCGTCGAGGCCGATGGCGAACGCGGCCTCCAGGTCATGCTGCGAGTACGTACGGAAGGCCACATGCGTGTCGGTGGCCTCGACGCCGGGGATCTTGCTGATCCGGCCGGGGATCACGTCCGCCAGATCGTCGTGCTTGGCCACCCGGACCATGGCGATCAGGTCGTACGTACCGGTGACCGAGAAGACCTCGCTGACGCTGTCCAGCGCGGCGATGGCCTCGGCGATCTCGGGAATCCGGTCCACGCTGGTTTTGATGAGCACGATCGCGGTGATCACGGCTGGCTTTCTCCCTCGGTGGCCGTGGCTGGAGACTTCACTCTATCCGTACGCCGGTAGCGCCCCCAGGCGTAGAGGAAGCCGAGGGCGAAGCCGACCACATGGGCCAGATAGGCCACGCCGGGGCCCCCGCTGCCCGCGCCCTGGACCGCCAGCCACTGCAGGACGAACCAGAAGATCAGCACGATCCAGGCGGGGAAGCGCAGCGGCAGGAAGAAGAGGAACGGGAACAGGCTGGTGACCCGGGCCCGGGGGAACAGGTACAGGAAGGCCCCCAGCACCGCGGAGATGGCCCCCGAGGCGCCCACGAGCGTCTGGTCGGACGTGGCGTGCGCGGCCGCGTAGCCGACCAGGGCGAGATATCCGCAGGTCACGTAGAAGAAGACGAACTCGGCATGCCCCATGCGCTCCTCGGCCATCGCCCCGAACACGTACAGGAAGAGCATGTTGCCGAGCAGATGCAGCCAGCTGCCGTGCACGAAGAGGGCGGTGAGCGGGGTGAGCAGGGCGCGTGCGGAACCGTCCCACAGCTCGCTCGGGATCACGCCCCAGCGCTCGAAGTACCCTGCCTGGGCGGCCAGCAGGGCGTCGGGGGTGCCGGAGGACGGCGGGTTGAACCCGGAGAGCGGGCTGATCAGGAAGACCAGGGCGCACAGGGCGATCAGGGCATGGGTCACCGGCGGTCCGCCCGAGGCGACCGTCCGTAGCATTCCGCTCGTGAATCTGTCGGCCGCAGCCCGCCGATCGATCATGAACAGAGCATGACGCAAGCGGAGGGAACGGGACAGACCGCCTCGCCGTGTCGGGGGGATGCGGCGAGGCCGTAGGGTTACGGCAGGACATCCGCAGTTCGACGGTGCACCGCGAGATCCTTGAAGCAGACGGCACGAGGCTCGACGAAAGAGGACGCACGATGACGACGGTTCCCCAGCCGACCGACGGGACCCGCTGGCGCTGCACGCTCTGTGGGAATCTCACGCGGTTCGACGTGACGCGCTCCTCGAAGGTCGTCGAGTACGTCCACCTCGACCTGGCCGGGGAGTCCACCGTCGAGGAACGCGAGGTGGTCAGTGAGACCATCGAGTCGGTGCGCTGCCGTTGGTGCAATGCGGTGGATCAGATCGAACTGGTGGACAGGCCGGGTGCCGACTCCTGACGGAGCCGCGCGGACAGACGATTTGGGGTGACGGATGGTGGAGCAGCCCGCTAGCGGCGCCGAGTCGGCCGAGGCGGCCGGCGAAGCCGTCGAGGCGCTCGACCGCCCGCTGCCCGAAGGCGTACGGCGACGGGTCGTCGCGCTGGTCTCGGACGCGTTCGGCGGCCTGACGGTCCCCGAACTCCCGGCCCAGCTGAGGCAGTACGCCCGCTTCACCCCGACCCGGCGCGCCAAGTTCGCAGGGAACGCGATGGCGGCCGCCCTGGAGGGCGACGCGCTGTTCCGGCAGCGCATCGGCGAACGGCTCAGGGAGGGGCAGCCGGAGCTGACGGCCGCGCTGGAGGCCGGATCGCCGCCCGCCGCCGCCGACCCCGTCGACGTGGCCGCCGCGGCCTATGTGCTGCGCCCGGCCGGCTGGGTGAAGCTGGTCGCCGCAGCCGGTGAGGAGGCCCAGCGGGCCGATGCCGAGCGCGCCGACGAGGAGAGCCGCCGAGAGCTGGAACGGCTGCGCGAAGAACTCGCCCAGGCCCGCACCCAGACGAAGAGCGAGACCGAAAGGCTCCGCGCCGAGCTGGACGTGGCGCGCAAGGAAGCCGAGTCCCTTCAGCGCAAACTGCGCAGCGCCGTCAACGAGGTCAAGCGCGGCGAGGCCGCGTTGCGCCGCAGCCGGGCCGAGACCGACGCCGTACGGTCCGAGGCGGCCTTCCAGGTCTCCGCGGCCGAGAGCGAGGCCCGTCGGCTCAAGGCGCGGCTCTCAGAGGCCGAGGCGTCCGTGGAGGCGGGCCGCAGGGCCGCCAGGGAGGGTCGCTCGGTCGAGGACATGCGGCTGCGGCTGCTGCTGGACACCGTGCTCGACGCGGCCAGCGGACTCCGTCGCGAACTGGCCCTGCCGCCCTCCTCGATCCGCCCCGCCGACAGTGCCGACGCGGTCGAGCCGGGCAGGATGTCGCCCAAGGACATTGCCGCCAGGGCCCTTTCGGAGACCGATCCGGCCCTGCTCGACCAGTTGCTCGCGCTGCCGCAGGCGCATCTGATCGTGGACGGCTACAACGTCACCAAGACCGGCTATCCGCAGCTGCCGCTGGAGAAGCAGCGGCTGCGGCTGCTGGGCGGTCTCGCGGTCCTCGCGGCGCAGACCGGCGCCGAGATGACCTGTGTCTTCGACGGGGCCGAGCTGGCCGCCCCGGTGCTGCTCGCACCGCCGCGCGGGGTCCGGGTGCTGTTCAGCAAGCCCGGAGTGACCGCCGACGAGCTCATCCGGCAGCTGGCGCGCGCCGAACCGCCGGGCCGGCCGGTCGTGGTGGTCTCCACCGACCGCGAAGTCGCCGACGGAGTGGCGAAAGCGGGTGCCAGGCCCGTTGCGTCCGTCTTGCTCCTGAAGCGCCTTTCGCGCGTTTAGTGGCACTTGTCGGTTCTCGGCGGAAATCAGGGAACGGACCGTCAAGTCACCGCTACACCCTGTGTGATGTGGGTAAAGAAGTATCTCCTGTGACGAGATTTTTCTTGTGAGGATTTGAACTGATCACAAGATGGTCACTAGGGTCGGGCCTCGAACCTTCGCACGGTTGATCACCCATCCGGGGTGACGGCGAGGGAACCGCCGAGTCCGTGACGTGCACGGAGCCGGGGATCTCAGTCCCCACAGCCCGGTAGGCGGCTCGAGGAAGAAGGAGCTCGCCTCCGTGGCGTCCCACCGTCGACCCAAGCAGCCGAGCCGCGCTCGTGTGACCGTGCTCACCGCTACCGCGGCCGCGGCCGTGGCCCTGACCTCCCAGGCGGCCCACGCCGACCCGAAGCCCACGAAGAGCGAGGTCAAGGCGAAGGTCGACAAGCTCTACCACGAGGCGGAGACGGCCACCGAGCAGTTCAACGGGGCCAAGGAGCAGCAGCAGAAGCTGGAGAAGGAAGTCAGCGCGCTGCAGGACAAGGTGGCCCGCGGCCAGCAGGAGATCAACACGCTCCGCAGCGGCCTCGGTTCGCTCGCCGCCGCGCAGTACCGCTCCGGCGGCATCGACCCGTCGGTCCAGCTCTTCCTCGCCTCGGACCCGGACAGCTTCCTCGACGAGGCCTCGGCCCTCGACCAGTTGACGGCCAAGCAGACCGAGTCGCTGGAGAAGATCCAGGACAAGCAGCGGGCCCTCGCGCAGGAGCGCAAGGAGGCCCAGGACAAGCTCGGTGACCTCGCGGACGTGCGCAAGACGCTCGGCGAGAAGAAGAAGAAGTTCCAGGGCAAGCTCGCCGAGGCACAGCGCCTGCTCAACACGCTGACCGCCGCCGAGCGCGAGAAGATGCGCCAGGACGACCTGCGCGCCAGCCGCGCCGCCGGTGACCGGGTCGACCTCGGCAACGAGGTCCCCGCCTCCGCCCGTGGCGCCGCCGCCCTCCAGGCCGCCTCCACCCAGCAGGGCAAGCCGTACGTCTCCGGCGGCACCGGCCCCAACTCCTTCGACTGCTCGGGCCTGACCCAGTGGGCCTACGCCCAGGCCGGCGTCCACATCACCCGCACCACGTACACCCAGATCAACGACGGCACCCAGATAGGCCGCAGCGCCCTCAAGCCGGGCGACCTGGTCTTCTTCAACAACACCTCGCACGTGGCCCTCTACGCGGGCAACAACACCGTTCTGCACGCCCCGAAGCCGGGTGCGGTGGTCCGCTACGAGTCGATGAACACCATCGGCACCTTCCAGGTCGGCGTGCGTATCTGACGACGCCCGAACGGGCGAATTCCCGCGCCCGCGCAGACAGTCCGCCCCGCCGGAGACCACAGGTCACCGGCGGGGCGTTCCCGTTTGAGCCACTCTTCCGGGCCGCTGCCGCCTTTGGACGCTCCGTGATCGCCCGACTACTGTCTGCCTGCTGTGCAGCTCCGGTCGTAGATCCGCCCGCCCCGGGCGGCAGGGGCTGCGCACAGTTGCGTACAGCGGAAGGAAGTGCGGCGTCCTGTGGTGTCCCATCGCCGTTCCACACAGCCCGGCCTCAACCGGGGCGCCCGGGTCACTGTTCTGTCGGCCGCGGCGGCGACCGCTGCCGCCACCCTCGGGGCGGCCACCGCGAACGCCGACCCGCAGGACACGCCCCGGACCGCCAAGGCTCGGGTGGACCGGCTCTACACCGAGGCCGAGCGGGCCACCGAGCAGTACAACGAGGCCGGTGAGAACGCCGACCGGCTGCGCGGCGAGGTGAAGCGGGCCCAGGACCGGGCGGCCCGCGGCCAGGAACACCTCAACCGGCTGCGCACGGCGCTCGGTTCGGTGGCCAGTGCGCAGTACCGCTCGGGCGGCCTCGACCCGGCGCTCGCCCTGCTGCTCTCCTCCGACCCGGACACCTACCTCGACCGTGCGGCCGTTCTGGACCGCCTCACCGAGCGCCAGGCCGCCGAGGTGCAGGAAGCCCGGCACGCCCGGCACGCTCTCGCACAGACCCGCGCGGAGGCGGCCCGGGCGCTGGCCGAACTGGAACGCAACCGGGCCGCCGCGAGCCGTCACAAGCGGACCGTCGAGCGCAAGCTCGCCCGGGCCAGGCAACTGCTGGACGCGCTGCCCGGCGCCGTCCGGGCGGACTTCGAACGGGCCTCGCGCTCCGGCCGCGACGACGCGCTCCCCGCCATGACCGAACTGCGGGCCGGTTCCGCGCGGGCGGCCGCCGCCGTCATGGCGGTCCGCCAGGCACTGGGCCGCCCCTACATCTGGGGGGCCAACGGACCCGTCGGATTCGACTGCTCCGGGCTGATGCAGTGGGCGTACGCCCAGGCCGGGGTCAGCCTGCCGCGCACCTCACAGGCCCAGCGGTACGCGGGACGCATGGTGCCGCTCTCCGAGGCCCGCCCCGGCGACCTGGTCGCCTATCGCGCGGACGCCGGCCACATCGGCATGTACGTCGGCAACGGCCAGGTGATCCACGCCCCGTACCCGGGCGCCCCGGTGCGCTACGACCCCGTCGGCATGATGCCCGTCTCCTCGGTCACCCGCGTCTGACCCGTACCCTCGACCGGGTGGCTGATCATCGGCGTACCGCACGGCGGAGACGTATCGCAGGACGGCGCACGGCGGGCGTGCTGCTCGCCGGGCTGCTGTCCGCCTCCGGCTGCGCGGTCCCCGACGACCACGCCGCCCCGGACTCCGCCTCCCTCGCCCGCTCCGTCCGCGCCACTCTGGACCGCCGCGCGGCCGCCGTGACGGCTCACGACACGGATGCCTATCTGGCCGTCGTGGACCCCCGGGCCACCGCCCTGCGCACGGCCCAGCGCAGGGAGCTGGCCAACCTCGCCGACGTACCGCTGAGCTCCTGGACGTACCGGCTGACGGACGTGAGCGGACAGGGCGCCGACCGGGCCACCGCGGACGTCGAGCTGCGCTACCGGATCAAGGGCTACGACACCGCCCCGGTCGTCGCGGACCGGGTGCTCGATCTGAGACGGGACGGCGCGGACGGCCGCTGGTACATCGTCGGCGACCGGGCGGACTCGGGCGGCGGCCGGCAGCTCTGGCAGCAGGGCGATGTCCAGGCGGTACGCGCAGAGCACAGCCTCGTCCTCGGGGTCGGCCGCACGGAGCAGGAGCTGCGCCGGATCGCCGCGACCGCGGACCGTGCGGTGCCCGCCGTCTCGGGCGCCTGGCCGGAACGCTGGGCGGGCCGCGTGGTGGTGCTCGTACCGCACACCGTGGAGGACATGGGCGAACTGCTGGCGTCACCGGCGGCGAACTACCGGGGCATCGCGGCCGTCACCACAGGCCGGACCGGGGGGACGGACCGGGCACCCGCGGACCGGGTGATCGTCAACCCGCAGGCGTACGGCACGCTCGGCGGCTTCGGGCAGCGGATCGTCCTCACCCACGAGATCACCCATGTCGCCACCCGCACCCGCACCACGGCCGCCACCCCGGCCTGGCTCTCCGAGGGCTTCGCCGACTGGGCGGCCTACCGCGCCGAGGACCGTACCGCCGCACAGGCCGCGCCCGAGCTGGCCGACGCAGTGCTGCGCGGCGAACTGCCCGCCGTACTCCCCACGGACGAGGACTTCGGCTTCACGGGCGACCCCACGCGCCTGGCGAAGGCGTACGAGGGCGCCTGGCTGGCCTGCGAGCTGATCGCCGACCACTGGGGCGAGGAGAGGCTGTTCGCCTTCTACCGGGCCGTCGGAGGGCATTCGGGGCGGGACGGAGCGGTGGAGCAGGCCATGCAGGAGGTGCTGGCCACGACCCCGCAGGACTTCACGGCACGCTGGCGGGAGTATCTGCGCTCCCGGCTCGGCTGAGCGCGGCGCACGGCCAGGCCGAGCGCGGGGCGCGGCTCAGGAGCCGACGGGCTCCGTCTCACGACCCGCGCCCGACCGGGCGGCGGGCGGCCGCCCGATCTCGCCCACCGCCCCGGACACCGTCTGCCGCCACAGCCGACGGCAGGCGATCAGCGTCGCCGCGACCAGCAGGCCGTTGCGCACGAACATCAGCGTCACGCCCGTCGCATCACTGGTCACCACATGGACGAAGCCGAGCGGGAACTCCAGCTGGGTGACGCCCGTGGCGAGCAGCACCAGAGAGGCCGGCAGCGCCATCCGGCTGTCGCGGAAGACCAGACAGACCGCCGCCAGACCGACCAGCCACAGCATGTACTGGGGGCTGATCACCCGGCTCGTCGTGGTGAACAGCAGCACCGCGGTGAACGCCGCGTCGGCCGGGGTGCTCACCCTGAAGTCCCGGGCCCGCAGCCGCCACACCAGCAGCCAGCCGAAGGCGAGGACGGACAGACCGAGGGCGAGCGTGCTCACCAGCGGTACCTGCGGTCCCAGGAACTCCAGCGAGCCGTAGTGCAGCTCCACCCGGCCCTCCCAGCCGAACTGCCGCCACACATGGAAGACCAGCGCCCCCAGCGACTCGACCTCGGTGCCCCGGTCGCGCTGGAAGCCGAGGAAGGCCAGCGCACCGGGCATCGCCACGGTGCACACCGCCAGCAGCCCGGCCGCCGTCACGGCCGCGGCCGTCCACGCCCGGCGCGTCCACGCCCCGCGCGCGGTACCGGCCAGGATCAGCGCCGGCCACACCTTCAGCAGCGCACCGACGGCGGCCAGCACCCCCAGCACCCGCGGATGCCGCACCCCCGCCAGCAGCGCCGCCACCGCCACCGCCGTCACCATCACGTCGTAACGGGCGTACGCGGTCGTACCGAGCAGCGGCACCCCCGCCACCCACACCCAGGCGCCCGCCGCCCGCCGGCCGGTCCTGCGGCCCGCGTACAGCAGTAGCCCGAGCACCAGCCCGTCGCACAGGAACGCGAGGACGAAGAAGGCCGAGGCGTAGTCCAGGAACGGCAGCAGGGCGGGGGAGAGGATCGCGAGCGCGGCCAGCGGCGGGTACTGCCAGGTGACGTCGGACTGCGGGTACGTACCGCTCTTCAGGACCTCGGACCAGCCGTGGTAGATCACCGAGACGTCACTCGTCACGTCCGGCCCGGGCAGCGTGAGCACCTTGGTGACGCACAGCAGCAGCGCGACCCTGGTCAGGGCCCACACCGCGAGAGCGAGGCGTGCTCCGGTCGATCCCGTCATGAACGCTCATCCGTCTCGTCGCCGGGCACTGGTGGGGGTACTACGAGGAGCCATGATGCCCGCCCGGCCCGTGCGAGGGCCATCCGCCCGGCCGCCGGGTACTGTCGGCCGCGATGGACAAGACCCTGATCGTGACCAACGACTTCCCGCCCCGCCCCGGCGGCATCCAGGCGTTTCTGCACAACATGGCACTGCGTCTGGACCCCGGGCAGATCGTCGTGTACGCCTCCACCTGGAAGCGGAGCCCCGAAGGCCTCGCGGCCACCGCGGCCTTCGACGCCGAGCAGCCGTTCACCGTGGTCCGCGACCGTACGACGATGCTGTTGCCGACCCCGGGGGTCACCCGGCGCGCGGTGCAGCTGCTGCGCGTGCACGGCTGCACCTCCGTCTGGTTCGGCGCCGCGGCCCCGCTCGGGCTGATGGCTCCCGCGCTGCGCAGGGCCGGTGCCCGCCGCCTGGTCGCCACCACGCACGGGCACGAGGCGGGCTGGGCGCAACTGCCCGCGGCCCGGCAGCTGCTGCGACGGATCGGTGAGGGCACGGACACGATCACCTACCTGGGCGAGTACACCCGCTCCCGGATCGCCACCGCGCTCAGCCCCGAGGCGGCGGACCGCATGGTCCAGCTGCCGCCCGGCGTCGACGAGAAGACCTTCCACCCGGACTCCGGCGGAGACCTGATCAGGGCCCGGCTCGGGCTCTCGGACCGGCCCGTAGTCGTGTGTGTGTCACGGCTGGTGCCGCGCAAGGGCCAGGACACGCTGATCCTCGCGATGCCCGCGATCCTGGCGCAGGTGCCCGACGCGGTGCTGCTGATCGTCGGCGGCGGACCGTACGACAAGGATCTGAAGCGGCTGGCCGCCGAGACGGGGGTCGCCGAATCGGTGCGCTTCACGGGGGCGGTGCCGTGGGACGAGCTGCCCGCCCACTGCGGCGCGGGCGACGTCTTCGCCATGCCGTGCCGCACCCGTCGCGGCGGGCTCGACGTGGAGGGCCTCGGCATCGTCTTCCTGGAGGCGTCCGCGACCGGACTGCCGGTGGTGGCGGGCGACTCGGGCGGTGCGCCGGACGCCGTGCTCGACGGCGAGACCGGGTGGGTGGTGCACGGCGGCTCCCCGGAGGAGTCGGCCGACCGGATCGTCACCCTGCTCCGTGACCCCGAGCTGCGGCGGCGGATGGGGGAGCGCGGGCGGGCCTGGGTCGAGGAGAAGTGGCGCTGGGACCTGATGGCCGAGCGGCTCCGGGCACTGCTCTGAACCCGGGTGAGCGAGGTATGTGAAAGGGGGCCCGCACTTGTGCCGTGCGGGCCCCCTTTCACATACTCCGGGTCAGCCCCGGTAGATCTGCGGGTCAGCCCCGGTAGATCGACTCGATCTCGTCCGCGAAGTCCTTCGCCACCACATTCCGTTTCAGCTTCAGCGACGGCGTGATGTGGCCCGCCTCCTCGGTGAACTGGGCGGCCAGGACGCGGAACTTGCGTACCGACTCCGCCTTGGACACCGCGGCGTTCCCGTCGTCCACCGCCCGCTGCACCTCGGCCAGCAGCTCCGGATCCTCGCGCAGCGACGCGACCGTCGAGCCGGCCGGCTTGCCGTGCTCCCCGGCCCAGCGGCCCAGGAACTCCTCGTCCAGGGTGACCAGCGCGCCGACGAACGGGCGGCCGTCGCCGACCACCATGCACTCGGCGACCAGGGCGTGCCCGCGGATCCGGTCCTCGATCACCGCGGGAGCGACGTTCTTGCCGCCCGCCGTGACGATGATCTCCTTCTTGCGGCCGGTGATCGCGAGATAGCCGTCCTCGTCGAGCGTGCCGATGTCGCCCGTGTGGAACCAGCCGTCGGCCAGCGCCTCGGCCGTCGCCGCCTCGTTGTTCCAGTAGCCGGTGAACAGGTGCTCGCCGTGCAGCAGCACCTCGCCGTCGTCGGCGATCCGCACGACCGAGCCGGGCAGCGGCTGGCCGACCGTACCGATCTTCTGCCGGTCCCACGGGTTGAAGGCGGTGGCCGCGCAGGTCTCGGTGAGGCCGTAGCCCTCCAGGACGGTGAAGCCGATGCCGCGGTAGAAGTGGCCGAGCCGCTCGCCCAGCGGTGCGCCGCCCGAGATCGCGTACTCGCCGCGTCCGCCGAGCACGGCCCGCAGCTTGCTGTAGACCAGCCGGTCGAAGACCTTGTGCCTGAACTTCAGGCCCGTGGACGGGCCCTGAGGGGTGCTCAGCGCGCGGCTGTAGGCGATCGCCGTGTTCGCGGCCTTGTCGAAGATCTTGCCCTTGCCGTCGGCCTGCGCCTTGGCACGCGCCGAGTTGTAGACCTTCTCGAAGACCCGCGGCACACCGAGGATCAGCGTCGGCCGGAAGGAGGCCAGTTCATCGGTGAGGTTCTTGATGTCCGGTACGCAGCCGAGCTTGATCGGGGCCATCACCGAGGCCACCTCGACCAGCCGTCCGAAGACATGCGCGGCGGGCAGGAAGAGCAGCACCGAGCACTCGCCGGTACGGAAGAGGGGCTTCAGCCGCTCCACCACGTTGCCGCACTCCGCGAAGAAGCTGCGGTGCGTGAGCACACAGCCCTTGGGGCGGCCGGTGGTGCCCGAGGTGTAGACGATGGTGGCCGGGTCGTCGGCCTTGGCGCTCGTCATCCGCAGGTCGAGGGTCTCGTCCGAGACGTCCTCGCCGATCGCCGACAACTGGCGGACCGCGTCGTCCTCGATCCGCCAGATGCCCTTCAGGGCCGGCAGATTCGCCTCGACCGAGACGACGGAGGCCTCGTGCGCCTCGGTCTCCACGATGCACAGGGTGGCGCCGGAGTCGCCGAGGATCCACTGGATCTGCTCGGGCGAACTGGTCTCGTACACCGGGACGGTGACGGCGCCCGCGCTCCAGATCGCGAAGTCGAGCAGGACCCACTCGTAGCGGGTGCGGGAGATCAGGGCCACCCGGTCGCCGGCCTCGACGCCCGCGGCGATCAGACCCTTGGCAGCGGCTCTGACCTCGGCCAGGAACCGGGTGGCGTCGACATCGGTCCACACACCCGCCACCTTGCGGCTCATCACCGCGACATCGGGATGCTGAGCGGCATTGCGGCGGATGAGATCCGTCAGGTTGCCGTCCGAGGGGACCTCGTACAGGGCCGGAAGGCTGAACTCGCGCAAGACTGCTGCTCCTCATCGGGCTCCGGTGCCACGGCTCTGTGTGACGCACCGGATGCGGTCCAAGATTGGCAGGTGCTCAGTGGGGTGAGCACGACTGGACTGCCCGGACGTTACCCACCGGTACGGGGTTCCCGATAGGGGGCTCCGGCCAGATGTCTTGTGCGTCACACACAATCGTGATCCTTGGGCGCACAGTAGTCCACCGTGGTTACGGGCCGGAGGTCGTCGCAGGTCCGGGGGCCTCTACCCAGGTGGACAGCGGAGTTCTAGGGTGATCGTCATGCCAGCAGGACCGAACAGGCGAGGAACCCCGACCGTGCCGCGCACGCGCATTCACGTGGTCAGCGACGTGCACGGGAACACCGAGGCCCTGGCCCGCGCCGGGGACGGCGCCGACGCCTTGATCTGCCTCGGTGACCTGGTGCTCTTCCTCGACTACGCCGATCACTCGCGCGGCATCTTCCCCGACCTCTTCGGCGTGGAGAACGCCGACCGGATCGTCGAACTGCGCACCGCCCGCCGCTTCGAGGAGGCACGCGAATTCGGCCGCGCCCTGTGGGCGGGCAGGGACCGCAACGCCGCGATCGTCTCGGCGGTGCGCAAGCAGTACGCCGAGCTCTTCGCCGCCTTCCCCACTCCGACGTACGCCACCTACGGCAATGTCGACATCCCCGCCCTGTGGCCCGAGTACGCGCGCCCGGGCACCACCGTCCTGGACGGCGACCGCGTCGAGATCGGCGGCCGTGTGGTCGGCTTCGTCGGCGGCGGCCTGAAGACCCCGATGAACACCCCGTACGAGATCAGCGACGAGGAGTACGCCGCCAAGATCGAGGCGATCGGCCCGGTCGACGTGCTCTGCACCCATATCCCGCCCGAGGTCCCGGAGCTGACGTACGACACGGTGGCGCGCCGCTTCGAACGCGGCAGCCGGGCCCTGCTCGATGCCATCCGCAGGATCCGCCCCCGGTACGCGCTGTTCGGCCACGTCCACCAGCCGCTGGTCCGCCGGATGCGGATCGGCGCCACCGAATGCGTGAACGTCGGTCACTTCGCGTCCACCGGCAGGCCCTGGGCCCTGGAGTGGTGACACCCGCACCGGACCCTGGGACGATGCGCCGCACACACGCGATAGCCTTCTGACGGCAGGCCTCTGCCGACGCACCGGTACACCGCACTGGAGGAGCCACGGCGATGGCTGAACACACCAGCTCGAGCATCACGATCGAGGCGGCACCGGCCGACGTCATGGGAGTGATCGCCGACTTCACCCGCTATCCGGAATGGACCGGCGAGGTCAAGGAGGCCGAGGTCCTCTCCACCGACGACCGGGGCCGCGCCGAGCAGGTCCGGCTCGTCCTCGACGCCGGAGCGATCAAGGACGACCACACCCTCGCGTACACCTGGATCGGTGACTACGAGGTCAGCTGGACCCTCGTCAAGTCCCAGATGCTGCGGGCCATCGACGGCTCCTACGCGCTGGCCCCGCTCGGCGACGGCGACCGCACCGAGGTCACCTACCGGCTGACCGTCGACGTCAAGATTCCGATGCTCGGCATGATCAAGCGCAAGGCCGAGAAGGTCATCATCGACCGGGCCCTGGCCGGCCTGAAGAAGCGCGTCGAGTCCGTTCCGAAGGCCTGACCCGGTGCGTACGGTCCTCGTCACCGGCCCCGGCGGCGCCGGCCGTACCACCGTCGCGGCAGCGACCGCGCTGGCCGCGGCCCGCCGCGGGCGCCGCACCCTGCTGCTCTCCGCCGACGCCATAGCCGGCTTCCCCCCGGGCACGGAACCCGCCGAGGTCACCGACGGCCTGTGGTCCGCCCGCATCGACTCCGGCGCACACTTTCGCGCCGAACTCCTCGCGCTCCAGGACCAGGCGTCCGGTGTGCTCGACCTGCTCGGCGGGAACCGGCTGGACGGCGAGGAACTCACCGAACTCCCCGGCAGCGACCAGCTCGCCCTCCTGCACACCCTGCGCCGCGCCGCCGGGGGCGACTGGTCGGACCACGGCTACGAACTCCTCGTCGTCGACCTGCCGCCGCTGCGCGAAGCGCTCGCCGTACTCGCCCTGCCCGAACAGCTGCGCCGCTATCTGCGCCGGCTGCTGCCCCAGGAACGCCAGGCCGCACGCGCCCTGCGCCCGATGCTCGCCCAGCTCGCCGGCGTACCCATGCCCGCCCAGTGGCTGTACGAGGCCGCCGCCCGCAGGGACGCCGAGCTGGCCGCCGTCCAGGCGCTGATCGAGGACCGCAACACCACGCTCCGGCTGGTCGCCGAGCCCGGCCCCGCCGCCGAGGGCGCCCTGCGCACCGCCCGCACCGGACTCGCCCTGCACGGACTGCGCGTCGACACCCTCGCGGTGAACCGGGTGCTGCCCAGGCACTCCGCCGACCCCTGGTTCGCGGCCCTTGCCGCGCAGCAGGAGAAGACCCTCGGCCGCTGGTACGAGGAATGGGCGCCCGCGGCGGCCCTGTGCGAAGTGCCCCACCTCGGCCGCGACCCGCGGGGCCCGGACGACCTCGCCCTCCTGGACACCGGGGTCGGCGGCGGCCTCTTCGAGAGCGACGGACTCGCCGCTGGACTGGACCAGCGGCGCCCCGGCCGTGCCGACGACCCCTGGTGGATCGAGGAACCGGACGGCCTCGACGGCGACCGCGTTCTGGTCTGGTGCCTGCCCCTGCCCGGCGCAGTGAAGTCGGAGCTCCAGCTGGTGCGCCGCGGCAATGAACTGCTCCTGACCGTGGGCCCGTTCCACCGGATCGTCCCCCTGGAGTCCGGGCTGCGCCGCTGCACCGTCTCCGGCGCCGCCCTCACCGACGGGGTGCTCCGGGTCAGGTTCACGCCGGACCCCGGTCTGTGGCCCCGCACCAGCTGAACGACGCGTCACGCTTCGGGTAACGTCGGTAGTACGCGTCCCGTGTGCCGGGCCGCAGGCCCACCACGTCGCAGGAGTCCGCCATGAGCGAAGCCACCGATCGTCCCGTCGACGACGACGCGTGGGCGAAGGCCTGCGCCGAGGACCTCGAAGCGGAGAAGGCCCGCCGCCGCGCCCAGTACGGCCCGCCGCCCGGCTCCGCCGCCGAGGAGCTGCGCAAGCTGGTCGACGCCGTGGCCGACAAGATCTCGTCCCTCCAGACGCCACTGCTCGGCGCCGCGGCCCAGGGCACCGTCCAGCAGATCATCAAGCAGGCGAAATCCGCCGTCGAGCCCGTCATCGAACGCAATCCGGACGTCTTCGACCACATCGCCGCGGCCGGCAGCGAGCTCCTCGCCGCCTACCGCTCCGCCGTGGAAGGCCAGGAACGCCGCTGGACCCGGGGTGCGGGAGACCCCGCGGGTACCGAAAAGAAGGCCGGCGACCCCACCGACCCCCGTGACGAAGGCCCCGCCGCAGGCGAACACATCGACCTGGACTGACCGGCACCGACGGGCCGGGTCCCCGGCTCGGGTACCGTTGACCACAGCGGGGCTCGACCGAAACTGAGGGATTCATGGGACTCACCATCGGCGTCGATATCGGCGGCACGAAGATCGCAGCTGGAGTGGTCGACGAAGAGGGACAGATCCTCTCGACGTTCAAGGTGTCGACCCCGCAGACGGCTGAAGGCATTGTGGACGCGATCGCGGCGGCCGTGTCCGGCGCGAGCGAGGGCCACCAGATCGAAGCCGTCGGCATCGGTGCCGCCGGATATGTCGATGACAAGCGTGCCACCGTGCTGTTCGCGCCGAACATCAACTGGCGCCACGAGCCGCTGAAGGACAAGGTCGAACAGCGCGTCGGACTTCCGGTCGTCGTCGAGAACGACGCCAACGCCGCCGCCTGGGGCGAATACCGCTTCGGCGCCGGACAGGGCCACGACGACGTCATCTGCATCACGCTCGGCACCGGCCTGGGCGGCGGCATCATCATCGGCAACAAGCTGCGCCGTGGACGCTTCGGTGTGGCCGCCGAGTTCGGCCACATCCGGGTCGTCCCGGACGGTCTGCTCTGCGGCTGCGGCAGCCAGGGCTGCTGGGAGCAGTACGCATCCGGGCGCGCACTCGTGCGGTACGCCAAGCAGCGCGCCAACGCCACTCCGGAGAGCGCCACGATCCTGCTGTCGCTCGGCGACGGCACGGTGGACGGCATCGAGGGCAAGCACATCAGCGCTGCCGCCCGGCAGGGCGACCCGGTGGCGATCGACTCGTTCCGTGAGCTGGCCCGCTGGGCCGGCGCCGGACTCGCCGACCTCGCCTCGCTCTTCGACCCGTCCGCGTTCATCGTCGGCGGCGGTGTGTCGGACGAGGGCGAACTCGTCCTCGACCCGATCCGCAAGTCGTTCCGGCGCTGGCTGATCGGCGGCGAGTGGCGCCCGCACGCCCAGGTGCTCGCGGCCCAACTGGGCGGCAAGGCAGGCCTGGTGGGCGCGGCGGACCTGGCCCGCCAGGGCTGAGCCACCCGGAACCGACAACGACGGACGCCCGTCGCGCCCCTCTGGGGAGCGGTGGGCGTCCGTCGTATCGTGGGACGCATGGTTCTGACGCCGCTGCCCGACTCCCGTACCGAGCCGGATGGTTCGGCCGTCATCAGAGTGCTCAGCTACAACATCCGGTCGATGCGCGACGACTGCGAGGCGCTGGCCCGCGTCATCAGCGCCTGCGCCCCCGACCTCGTCCTCGTCCAGGAGGCCCCGCGCTTCTTCCGCTGGCGCAAGCGGGCCGCCTGGCTCGCGGCCCGGACCGACATGGTCGTCCTCAGCGGCGGCGCCACGGCGGCCGGGCCGCTGCTGCTCTGCTCGCTGCGGGCCACCGTGGAGCGGACCGAGGACGTGCTGCTGCCGCTCACCCCCGGGCTGCACCGCAGGGGCTTCGCCACGTCGGTGGTACGGATCGCGGGCACCCGGATCGGACTGCTCAGCTTCCATCTGAGCCTGCAGCCCGAGGAACGCCTGGCCCAGGCCGGGATGCTGCTGGACCGGCTGGACGCGATGGGCGTCGAGCACGCCATCGTGGCCGGTGACCTCAACGACGTACCGACGGGCAGTGCCTTCCGGCTGCTGGCCGGGCGGCTCCAGGACTGCTGGGCCGTCCGGCCGTGGGGCGGCGAGCACACCTTCTCGCCGGAGCAGCCCCGGCGCCGTATCGACGCGGTCTTCGCGACGGCCGGGATCGAGGTACTCGGCTGCGGCGTCCCCGCGGGACTGCCGGGTGTCACCGACGCGGACCTGAGGGCGGCCACGGACCACCTACCGGTGCTGGCAGCACTACGGGTACCCGCGATGAGACTCTGAGCCGCGGCCTGCAAAACGGCCCCGAGCCGCCGCCGCACGCGGCAGCGGCTCGGGGCCGTTCTGGCCTGCCGGGTCTCAGACCACCGCTCCGCGTCCGGGGTCGTCGCCGTCCTCGTCGTCGTCGCTCATCCGCGCCACCAGCGTGGCGAAGCCGCCCAGGAAGCCGCCGATGCAGACCGTCGTGAGCCACCACGTCATGTCCCAGCGCAGCAGCACCGCGATCAGCATCAGCACCGGACCGCCGACGACCGCGAGCCAGGCGAACTTCGCCGTGACATCGGCCTCCGGCAGCGGCGGCGGCTCGGGGGGGACGAAATGGCCCTCGTCGCTCTCGTCGAGGTCGCTGTCCTTAGGCTCCTCGACCTCGTAGTCGCGCGGCCCGGTGACGCCGGGGGCGAACACGATCGAGCTGCCGAGCGGTTTCTCCGGCGGCTTCGGGGCCTTCTTGCCGACCCCCTTGTCCGGATCCAGGATGCCCGCCTGATCGTCCTCGGGCAGCGCCAGATCCTCGATCGACCGGAACGGCCTGGCGCCCGGCGGGTCCGGCGGCTCGTCGCCGTACCCCGCCACGATCGCCTTCCAAGCGGCGTCCTCGTCGATCGACCGGTCGGGCCGCTCGCCCTCGGCGCCCGGCGGCGCAGTGTGGGCAGCGGTGTCCTGCGCACCCGTACCGTCGTCGGGGACGGCCGTTCCTTCCGCGGGAAGGGCCGCTCCCTCCGCCGGGAGGGCTGCTCCCTCCGGCGGAAGGGACTCGCGTCCCTCCTCGCTGCCCGCGCGCTCCGCGTCGTGCTCAGCCACCTGACGTGCTCCCCTTCTTTCCGACGCTCGGAGCGAGGCGGCCGATGAACCGGTGGCTCTCGTCGAAGATCCGCTCCGCATCGTGGTCCAACGTCGCCACGTGGTAGCTCTGTTCCAACAGGATCTCCCGGACGTCCGTCGACGACACCCGGCTGAGGATCCGGGCCGAGTCGGCGGGCGGCACCACATGGTCCTGCGGGCTGTGCAGGAGGACCAGCGGCTGGGTCACCTGGGGCAGCTCGGCATCGACCAGCCGGAAGAAATTCCGCAGTGAATTCGCCGCGTGCAGCGGCACCCGGTCGTACCCCACCTCGTCGGAGCCCTCCAGGGCGATGTCGCTCGCGATCCCCTTCGTCGACCGCACCAGATGGCGGGCGACCGGGAGTGCGTGCGCCGCGAGGCCGTGCAGCTTGTTCGCCGGGTTCACCAGCACCAGACCGCTGATCGCGTCCCCGTGCTTCGCCGCCAGCCGCAGCGCCAGCGCGCCGCCCATGGAGAGCCCGAAGACGAAGACCTGACCGCACCGCTCCAGCAGGGCGCGCAGCTCCCGGTCCACCTCCGCGTACCAGTCCTGCCAGCCCGTGAGCTGCATGTCCTCCCAGCGGGTGCCGTGCCCGGGCAGCAGCGGCAGCGAGACCGTGAGCCCGCGCTCCGCCAGATGATCGGCCCAGGGGCGCAGCGACTGCGGCGAACCGGTAAATCCGTGACAGAGAAGGACGCCGACCTCTCCGCCCTCGTGGCGGAACGGCTCGGCTCCAGGCAGGACCGGCACCGGGGTCTCCTGTTCGTGAGGCTCGAAGGGGAGCGAAAGGGGGGAGTGCAGAAGGATTACTTCACCGTACGCGACCGGACCGACACCGACCAGGGCCGTCACGGCCCCGGCCGCCGCATCGGCTCCATGCCGGGCGGGAGCGCGGGTGGCCCCACAGGTTAAGGTCGCATCGACAGCACACAGGAGGCACCCGAGTTGATCTACGGCGCAATGAAGTTCTCCATCGGCGGGTCGTTGAAGCTCGCCTTCAGGCCATGGGTGGAGGGCCTGGAGAACATCCCCGCGCAGGGACCGGCGATCCTCGCGAGCAACCATCTGTCGTTCTCCGACTCCTTTTTCCTGCCGGCCGTGCTGGACCGCAAGGTCACCTTCATCGCCAAGTCCGAGTACTTCACCGCACCCGGTGTGAAGGGCAAGCTCACCGCCGCCTTCTTCAAGGGCGTCGGCCAGCTCCCGGTGGACCGCTCGGGCGCCCGGGGCGCCGGTGAGGCGGCCATCAAGGCGGGCATCGAGGTCATCGAGAGCGGCGGGCTCTTCGGCATCTACCCGGAGGGCACCCGCTCGCCCGACGGCCGCCTCTACCGCGGCAAGCCCGGCGGACTCGCCCGGGTGGCGCTGGCCACCGGAGCGCCCGTCATCCCCGTCGCGATGATCGACACGGAGAAGATCCAGCCGCCCGGACAGGTGATCCCCAGGCTGATGCGCCCGGGCATCAGGATCGGCAAGCCGCTCGACTTCAGCCGCTACCACGGCATGGAGGGGGACCGCTTCATCCTGCGCTCGGTCACCGACGAGGTGATGTACGAGATCATGAAGCTCTCCGGCCAGGAGTACGTCGACATCTACGCGACCGCTGCCAAGCGGCAGATCGCGGACGAGGCGAAGCGCCGTGCCGAGGAGGAGAAGCACGCGGACAGAGAGTCCGGAACGCAGGAGTGACGGAACGGTCCGGCGAGTAACCGCGTCGTTTCCGTCCGGGGGGTGGGGGACATGGCCAAGCGCGAGCGGGTCGTACGGATGTCGGTCGAGCAGCCGCTGTGGCGGGCTCTGACGGCGTACCGCATTCTGACGATGATCTACGCGGTCCTGCTGGCCGTCTTCGGCCGGGACAAGTACGACCGGCCCTGGGTGGCCGTCGCCTTCCTGGTGGTGATGGCGGCCTGGACGCTCGCCACCCTTCCGAAGGTCACGGGCGCCGTCGCCTGCACCAAGCGCTTCCTCGGCGCCGATCTGACCCTCGCCCTCGTCGGCATCCTCCTCACCCCGCTCGCCGACTTCGAGGCCCAGCACGTCGACGGTCCGACACTGCCGTCCATCTGGACCGCGGGCTCCGTGCTGGCCTTCGCGATCAAGGGCGGCTGGCGCTGGGCGGCCCTCGCCTCCACCTTCGTCGCCGTCGCCAACATCATCGAGCGCGGCGAGCCCAGCAAGGACACCTTCCACAACGTCCTGCTGGTCTGGGTCGCCTCCATAGCCATCGGTTACGTCGTCGAGGTGGCCCGCGCCAGTGAGCGCACCCTCGCCCGCGCCCTGGAGATCGAGGCCGCCACCCGCGAGCGCGAACGGCTGGCCCGCGACATCCACGACAGCGTGCTCCAGGTCCTCGCGATGGTGCAGCGCCGCGGTACGGCTCTCGGCGGGGAGGCCGCCGAACTGGGCCGGATGGCCGGGGAGCAGGAAGTCGCCCTGCGCACCCTGGTCTCCAGCGGTCTGGTGCCCACCACCCGGGTCTCCGAGGACGCCGCGCAGGGCGCCGTGGTCCGCAGCGTCGAAGTCGACGACGAGCCGGCCGGGGGGACCGACTGCGATCTGCGCGCCCTGCTCGCCCCGCACGCCGGCTCCCGGATCAGCTTCGCGGAGCCCGGTGCTCCGGTGCTGCTCGCGCCCGGGGCGGCGAAGGAGCTGGCGGCCGCTGTCAGTGCGGCCCTGGACAATGTCAGGGTCCATGCGGGAGAGAATGCCCAGGCCTGGATCCTCGTCGAGGACTGGCCGGACGAGGTGATCGTGACGGTCAGGGACGACGGCCCGGGCATCCCGGACGGCCGGCTCGCCCAGGCCGAGGGGGAGGGACGGATGGGGGTCGCCCTGTCGATCCGGGGAAGGCTGCGCGATCTGGGCGGCACGGCAGAGCTGATCTCGGTGCCCGGCCAGGGCACCGAGGTCGAGTTGAAGGTTCCGAAGGTTTCACGGGGGAAGGCAGGATCAGCCAGATGAGTGCGGAGAACATCCAGGGAGCCGAGGAGCGGCCCATCAGGGTG
Organism: Streptomyces sp. NBC_01217; assembly: GCF_035994185.1. NCBI lineage: Bacteria > Bacillati > Actinomycetota > Actinomycetes > Kitasatosporales > Streptomycetaceae > Streptomyces > Streptomyces sp. NBC_01217. The sequence continues at coordinate 2,437,179 of NZ_CP108538.1, read as the reverse complement.
ATGGTCGTCGACGACCACCCGATGTGGCGAGACGCCGTCGCCCGCGATCTTTCCGAGTCAGGTTTCGACGTGGTGGCGACCGCGGGTGACGGACCGCAGGCCGTCCGCAGGGCGAAGGCGGTCACCCCCGACGTCCTCGTACTCGACCTCAACCTCCCCGGTATGCCCGGCGTGCAGGTCTGCAAGGAGCTCGTCGGCTCCCACCCGGGGCTGCGCGTCCTGGTGCTCTCCGCGAGCGGTGAGCACGCGGACGTACTGGAGGCGGTCAAGTCCGGCGCCACCGGCTATCTGCTCAAGTCGGCCAGTACGCAGGAGCTGACCGAGGCCGTGCGCTCCACCGCCGTCGGCGACCCCGTCTTCACCCCCGGCCTGGCCGGACTGGTCCTCGGCGAGTACCGCAGGCTCGCCTCCGACCCCACGCCCGTCGCCTTTGACGAACCCAAGGCCCCGCAGCTCACCGAGCGCGAGACCGAGGTGCTGCGGCTGGTCGCCAAGGGTCTCTCGTACAAGCAGATCGCCGAGCGCCTGGTCATCTCGCACCGCACCGTGCAGAACCATGTGCAGAACACCCTGGGCAAGCTCCAGTTGCACAACCGGGTGGAGCTCGTGCGGTACGCGATCGAGCGCGGCCTCGACGACGCCTGACCCAACCACCCGTCATTGCACGGGAATTGACCGTCCGACCCATCCCTTAGTGACCTGGATCACGATTAGCGTGGTCGTCAGCGAGCTCACTTCGGCGAAGGGATGCTTCCATGCGGGTCGGAGTACTGACCGGGGGCGGCGACTGCCCCGGGCTCAACGCGGTCATCCGGGCCATCGTCCGCAAGGGCGTGCAGGAGTACGGCTACGACTTCATCGGATTCCGGGACGGCTGGCGCGGCCCGCTGGAGGGGGAGACGGTGCCGCTCTCCATCCCGGCGGTGCGCGGCATCCTGCCGCGCGGCGGCACCATCCTCGGTTCCTCGCGCACCAATCCGCTCCGCGCGGAGCACGGCGTGCGCCGGATCAGGGACAACCTCGCCAAGTACGAGGTCGATTCGCTCATCACGATCGGCGGCGAGGACACCCTCGGCGTGGCGGCGACCCTGTCCGGCGAACACGGCATCAAATGCGTCGGCGTTCCCAAAACCATCGACAACGACCTCTCCGCCACCGACTACACCTTCGGATTCGACACGGCCGTGGGCATCGCGACCGAGGCCATCGACCGGCTGCACACCACCGCCGAATCCCATATGCGGGTCCTCGTCGTCGAGGTGATGGGCCGTCACGCGGGCTGGATCGCGCTCCACTCGGGGCTGGCCGGCGGCGCGAACGTCATCCTCATCCCGGAACAGCGCTTCGACATCGACCAGGTGTGCGCCTGGGTGACCTCCCGTTTCAGGGCCAGCTACGCACCGATCGTGGTGGTTGCCGAAGGAGCCATGCCCGCGCAGGGCGAGATGATCCTCAAGGACGGGTCGCACGACTCCTTCGGCCATGTCCGGCTCTCCGGCGTCGGCGAATGGCTGGCCAAACAGATCGAGAGCCGCACCGGCAAGGAGGCCCGGACGACCGTCCTCGGCCATGTCCAGCGCGGCGGCACCCCCAGCGCCTTCGACCGCTGGCTGGCCACCCGCTTCGGCCTGCACGCGATCGACGCCGTGCGCGACGGCGACTTCGGCACGATGGTCGCCCTGAAGGGCACCGACATCGTGCGGGTGCCGATCGCGGAGGCGACCGCCCGGCTCAAGACCGTCGATCCGGCCCTCTACGCGGAGGTGGGTGTCTTCTTCGGCTGAGCGGCGCACCGGAGACCGAGCGGCGCGCCCGGGGCATGGGCCGTATATTCGCGATGACCGGCCCATGTTCCCTGGTTCGCGCGGCAAACGGGAGAAGTCGTGGAAATCCTGGCATTCGGTGTGCAGTCCGACGAGAAGCCGCTCATCGAGAAGGCCTTCGCCGGACAGCACGAGGTCCGTTGCCTGGACGTCTCCCTCACCAGGGACACCGCCCCCATCGCGGCCGGCTACGAGATCATCTCCACCAGCGTCAACTCCGACCTGGGCAGCGCCGTCCTGCAGACCCTCGCGGCGGGCGGCACGCAGATGATCGCCCAGCGCTCCACCGGCTTCAACAACATCGACCTCGACGTCGCCGAACGGCTCGCCCTGCGGGTCGCCCGGGTCTCGTACTACTCGCCGTACTCGGTCGCGGAATTCGCCTGGACCCTCGCGATGGCCGTCAACCGCCGCATCATCCGCGCCGCGAGCCGCACCCGCGACTTCGACTTCCGGCTCGACGGACTCCTCGGCCGGGACATGCACGGACGCACGGCCGGTGTGATGGGCACGGGCAAGATCGGCGAGGCCTTCACCCGTATCGCCCACGGTTTCGGCATGAGACTGCTCGGCTGGGACGTCGTCGAGAACCCCGCCTGCGCCGCGCTCGGCATGGAGTACGTCGAGAAGGAGCGGCTCCTCGCCGAGTCCGACCTGATCAGCCTGCACGTACCGCTGCTGCCCACGACCCACCACATCATCGGCGAGGACGCCCTGGCCCGTATGAAGGACGACGCGATCCTGATCAACTCCAGCCGCGGCGGACTCATCGACACCACGGCCCTGGTCGCCGAGCTGCGCGCGGGCCGTCTCCTGGGTGTCGGACTCGATGTGTACGAGGCGGAGGCCGGACTCTTCTTCCTCGACAAGTCCCTGGAGGGCATCGACGACGACACCCTCGCCCGGCTCGTCACCTTCCCGAACGTCGTAGTGACCTCGCACCAGGCGTACTACACAGAGGACGCCGTGGCCCAGATCACCGACGCCACCGTGCAGAACGTCGCCGACTATCTGGCCGGCCGCCGCAGCGACAACGTCCTCGTCCCGGTGCTCTCCCGGTGAACCGGGATCCCGGAGTCCGTCCGGGATCCCGTTCCTCCGTTCGCCCTTTCCGTTCCTTCAACCGGCGACCGGCAGCCCCGCTAGCAGACCGGCCACGATCGCCGCGCCGCGCAGGGTCAGCACCGATTCCGGGTGGAACTGCACGGAGGCGAAGCCCGGCCCGCGCAGTGCGTGCAGTTCCCCGGTCGCCGCGTCCAGGCTCGACTCGACACCGTGCGCCGCCAGTTCGGCGACCACCGCGTCGTCGCAGCGCGCGGTGAAGCTGTTGTAGAAGCCGACGGTCTCCGGCCGGCCGAACAGTTCGATCCGGGTCTGCGTGCCCTGGTACGGCACGGTCTTGCGGACGATGTCCAGGCCGAGCTCCGCCGCGATCAGCTCATGGCCGAGACAGACCCCCAGCAGCCCGTGCCGGTGATCACGGACCAGCTCCGCGGCGAACCCGCGCAGCAGCCGCATCTTCGGATCGGTGGTGTCGCCCGGATTCCCGGGCCCGGGACCCAGCACGAGAGGGCCCTCGTGCGCCCGGACGCGCTCGCGCAGCCCCGGCTCGTCGTAGCGGTGCACCGACACCTCCAGCCCCGAGGAGCGCAGCAGATGCGCCAGCATCGCGGTGAAGGTGTCCTCCCCGTCGATCACCAGGGCATGTCCGGACAGCTCGTGCGTACGCTCCTGCATCCGCAGCCAGAACGGCGCGAGACCGTCCCGCCGGGCGGCCAGCGCCGCCTGCACCCGCGGGTCGCCCGCCAGCGGCGCACGTGCCGCCTCGGTCCGCGGCCGGCCCGGCCGCACCCCCAGCGCGGTCAGCACCCCGGCCGCCTTCGCATGGGTCTCGGCGACCTCGCTGTCCGGATCGGAGTGGCGTACGAGCGTCGCCCCGACCGCTACCCGCAGCTGTCCGTCGGCCGAGATGTCGGCGGTACGGATCAGGATCGGCGAGTCCAGTGTCTGTGTCCCGCCCGGCTTGTGCTGCAGCAGGGCCAGCGCGCCCGCGTAGTACCCGCGCCCGCCCGGCTCGTACCGCTCGATGACCCGGCAGGCGTTCTGCACGGGGGAGCCGGTGACCGTGGCCGCGAACATGGTCTCCTTCAGCACCTGGCGCACATCGAGCGAGGAACGTCCGCGCAGCTCGTACTCCGTATGGGCGAGATGGGCCATCTCCTTGAGCCGCGGTCCGACCACCACCCCGCCCATGTCGCCGACGGTGCACATCATCTTGAGTTCCTCGTCGACCACCATGGAGAGCTCGTCCCTCTCCTTGCCGTCGGCGAGGAAGGCCAGCAGATTCTCGGTGGTCGGGCCCCCGTCGGGGTAGCGGTACGTACCGCTGATCGGGTTCATCACGACCGTCCCGCCGGACATCCGCACATGCACCTCCGGACTGGCGCCGACGAGCGTCCTGACCCCGGTGTGCACGACGAACGTCCAGTACGCGCCCCGCTCACCGGCCAGCAGCCGCCGGAAGAGCGTCAGCGCGTCGGCCCGCCCGAAGCCGGGGATCTCGCCCCGGAAGGTCCGCCGTACGACGAAGTTCGCGCCCTCGCCCTGCCCGATCTCGTCCTCGATGACCCGTCGCACGATCCCCGCGTACTCCTCGTCGGCCACGTCGAAGGAGCCGTCCTCGACCCGTACGTCATGGGCCGGCAGGCGGTCCAGTACCTCGGCGAGCGGCAGCTCGTACGTCTCGTCCGCGACCAGCACGGACAGCGGCGTCCCGTCGTCGCGCACATCGAAACCGCGCTCGGCGATCTGCCGGAACGGCACCAGGGCGAGCGTGGGCAGCGCACCGACCGGGAGATCGGCGAGCCGGTCCGCTTCCCGTACCCGGCCGATCAGCACCTCGACGGTGTCCTGGTCGTGGCCGGGGGTGCGCCGGCGCAACAGCGCGAACGGCGGGCAGTCGTCGTCGAGAAGCCTCTCGATGACGAGATCGGTGCGGTGGGGCTGAGACATGGGGGTGTTCCTTCCTTATGGAGGAACGGCTCCCGAAACGCAGAGAAGGCCGCCCCTCGGGCGGCCTTCGCGTGGTCTGTCGCGCGATTGATCAGTGGGCCGCCGGATGAGCGGTCCACCACCAGTTCTGGGTCGTCTGCGCGAACATGAACCGAACCCTAACGGATGAGCACGTCATCCGAGCGCGCGTCTCAACTGTTGAGCCTACGGATGGACGTACCGCCGGACCCCGTAATGTTGTCGGTGTGACCGTGAACGCCAATACCTCCGTCGCCGGTGGCAACACCTGGCGAGACCTTCCCGCGGCGCAGCAGCCCGAATACCCCGATGCCGAGGCTCTGCGCGATGTACTCGCGGACCTCGCGTCGTATCCGCCGCTCGTCTTCGCGGGCGAGTGCGACCAGCTGCGTGCCCGCATGGGAGCCGTCGCCAAGGGCGAGGCGTTCCTGCTGCAGGGCGGCGACTGCGCCGAGGCCTTCGACGCCGTGTCCGCCGACCACATCCGGGCCAAGCTGAAGACGCTGCTCCAGATGAGCGCCGTCCTGACCTACGCGGCCTCCGTCCCCGTCGTCAAGGTGGGCCGGATCGCCGGGCAGTACTCCAAGCCGCGCTCCAAGTCGACCGAGACCCGCGACGGCATCACCCTGCCGACCTACCGTGGCGACTCCGTCAACGGCTTCGCCTTCACCGAGGAAGCCCGCGTCCCGGACCCCGACCGGCTGAAGCAGATGTACCACGCATCCGCTTCCACGCTGAACCTGGTCCGCGCCTTCACCACCGGTGGTTACGCCGACCTGCGCCAGGTGCACGCCTGGAACCAGGACTTCGTGAAGTCCTCCCCGTCCGGTCAGCGCTACGAGGCGCTCGCCCGCGAGATCGACAACGCGCTGAACTTCATGAAGGCGTGCGGTACGGACCCGGCCGAGTTCAAGGCGGTCGAGTTCTACTCCTCGCACGAGGGTCTGCTGCTGGACTACGAGTCGGCGCTGACCCGCACCGACTCGCGGACCGGGCAGCTGTACGACACCTCCGGCCACATGGTGTGGATCGGTGAGCGCACCCGCCAGATGGACGGCGCGCACATCGAGTTCGCCTCGAAGATCCGCAACCCCATCGGCATCAAGCTCGGCCCGACGACCACCGTCGACGAGGCGCTCGGCTACATCGAGCGCCTGGACCCCGAGCGCGAGCCCGGCCGGCTGACCTTCATCGTCCGCATGGGCGCCGACAAGGTCCGCGACAAGCTCCCCGCCCTGGTCGAGAAGGTCACCGCCTCCGGCGCCACTGTTGCGTGGGTGACCGACCCGATGCACGGCAACACCTTCGAGGCCGCCTCCGGCCACAAGACCCGTCGCTTCGACGACGTCCTGGACGAGGTCAAGGGCTTCTTCGAGGTGCACAAGGGCCTGGGCACGCACCCGGGCGGCATCCACGTCGAGCTCACCGGTGACGATGTCACCGAGTGCGTCGGCGGCGGCCACGAGATCTTCGTGGACGATCTGCACCAGCGCTACGAGACGGCCTGCGACCCGCGCCTCAACCGCAGCCAGTCCCTCGACCTGGCGTTCCTGGTCGCCGAGATGTACCGGGACCAGTAGGCATCACCGCAGACAGCGCACGTACGACTGTGGGGTACGGATCGATGTGATCCGTGCCCCACAGGGCGTTCGGGGGCTTTCAAGGGCTCGGGGCGCCGGGTAAGGTTAGGTTAGCCTCACCGATCACGGGGTGGCAGTGACGACCGACCCCGCCGGGAGGTGAACCGCATGTATGTCTGCTCGTGCTTCGGCATCACGGAGAAGCAGGTCAAGGACCATGCGGAAGCCGGGGCGTGCACGCCCCGGCAGATCGCCTCCGTCTGCAAGGCGGGTACCGACTGTGGCAGCTGCGTCCGCGCCATCCAGGCTGTCCTGGGCCGTGGGGCCTGCCCGCGCCGCGAACTGCTCGACGGGAAGCGGGCGCCCGGCACCGCCGCCGGGATCACTCCGGACGCCGTCCCCGAGGTCGCCCCGGTCATCGCTCCCGAGATCGCCCCCGGCGTGGCCCCGGCCGTCCGGCTCTCCGAGGCGGCCTGACCGCCCCTGCGGCCCCGACCGGCAGCCCTCAGCTGTCGGGTTGCTCGATCACCTGTGCGATATAGAGCGGCTCGCCGAGCTTCTCCACCAGTTCCAGCTGGGTGTCGAGGTAGTCGATGTGGTGCTCCTCGTCCTCCAGGATCGACTCAAAGATGTTTGCGGACGTGATGTCGCCCTTGCCGCGCATCAGCTCGATCCCGCGCTTGAGGCGGTCGATCGCCTCCACCTCGACCTGGCGGTCGGCCTGGAACATCTCGGTCACCGTCTGACCCACCCGCACATGGAACAACCGCTGGTAGTTGGGCAGTCCATCGAGGAAGAGAATGCGGTCCGTAAGGATCTCGGCGTGCTTCATCTCGTCGAACGACTCGGAGCGGGTGTACTTCGCGAGCTTCGTCCAGCCGAAGTTTTCCTGCATCTTTGCATGCAGGAAGTACTGATTGATGGCCGTCAACTCGGCGGTCAGTTGCTCGTTCAGGAACTCAAGGACCTCGGGGTCGCCCTGCATTGCAGAGGCTCCTTCCAACCGGTGAACTGGGCAAGTTGGCCGCATCCTCGCACCGCACCCCGTGATCGTCCAGTAAGTACATGCTTAGTACGAGTTGCCTGAATAGTCCTTGCCCTGGTCAGGACCACCCCTGCCTGTCTGTCACCATGGAGTCATGGGTCAGCCGGAAAGCCGGGAAAGCAGCGCGTCAGAGCAGTCCGAGCTTCCGCCGGGACAGCGACTCCAGCGCGGCTGGCCGGTTACCCACTACGGGCCCGTACCCAAGTTCAAGCCCGACCGCTGGGAATTCCGGGTCTTCGGTGCTACGGCCGACGGCGAGAAGCGCTGCTGGAACCATCAGGAGTTCTCGGTACTGCCGTTCACCTCGGTCGTCGCTGACCTGCACTGCGTCACCAAATTCAGCATGCTCGGCGCGGAATGGGGCGGGGTGCTCGCCCGTACGGTCCTGGAACTCGCGCCACCCGCGCCGAACGTCACTCATGTGATGGTCTGGGCGGAGTACGGATTCAGCTCCAACCTGCGGCTCTCCGACTTCGCCTCGGACCGAACGCTTTTCGCCACCCACAAGGGCGGTGAGCTGCTCACCGCCGAGCACGGCTTCCCGCTCCGGCTCGTCGTGCCGCACCTCTACGCCTGGAAGGGGCCCAAGTGGGTCCGGGGCGTCGAGTACATGACGGCCGACCGCCGCGGCTTCTGGGAGGAGCGCGGCTACCACAACATCGGTGACCCGTGGTGCGAGCAGCGCTACTCCTACCAGGAAGAGCCCGGGGACGGCCCCGAGCTCTGACCCTGCGGCCCCCGGCCCGGGCGGGCCGGGAGCGCTTTCAGTGGTGGTACTGGTGCACCACCGCGTGGCCCTTGCCCCGGCCGATCATCCACTTGTTGACCGGTGTGGTGACGACGAAGGCGAAGGCGAGCGAGAGCGCGAGCGCTCCCCAGAACAGTGCGTCGGAGAGAGCCGCGTCCATGGCGCCCGGCCACAGTGCGATCACGCCGTTGTCGATCAGCTCCATCACCGCGATGGAGAGGGTGTCGGCGGCGAGGGCGACCCGCAGGGCCGTACGGAAGTCGACTCCGGCCTTCCGGATGGAGCGCAGTGTGAGCGTGTAGCCGAAGAAGAAGGCCAGGACGATCGCGAGCACCATCGTCTCCATGTTGCCCCAGCCGAGCGCCGTGCCGATCACCATGCCGAGGATCTCGCCGATGGCGCATCCGGTCAGGCAGTGGAGGGTGGCCTGCGCGGCCATGGCCCAGCCGGCCTTGCCGGGGTGGTGGCCGGTGTGGTCGGCGTGGTGGGAGTGACCTGAGTGGTCGGCGTGCTCACCGTGCCCGCCGTGTTCACCATGCTCCGCGTGCCCGCCGTGCTCCGTGTGCTGTCCGTGCTGCCCGTGCTGTGTGTCGTGCCGCATGGCGATCCCCCAATGCCGAGTAGCGGTTCCTGCCGACAGGAAGAACCGTATACCCCCATGGGGTATTCCTCAATGGGCGGGTCGCAGCCCCTTCAGCCGGGCCACGTCCGCCGCATGGCCTTCCTTGCCGCCCGGCGTCTCGATGATCAGCGGTACACCGGCGGTCGCCGGATGCGCGAACAGCTCCCGGAACGGTTCCTCGCCGATGTGCCCGGCGCCGATGTTCTCGTGCCGGTCCTTGTGGGCTCCCGCCACGTCCTTGGAGTCATTGGCATGGATCAGTTTCAGCCGTCCCTCGCCGACCGTGCCCACCAGCAGGTCCAGGGTCTGCCGCATGCCCTCCGGGCCCGTCAGGTCATGGCCCGCCGCGTAGATGTGGCAGGTGTCGAGGCAGATGCCGAGCTTGGGGTGGGCGTCCAGCGCCTCGAAGTACGGGCCGAAGTCCCAGGTCCGCGAGCAGAGCGAGAAGCCTTGTCCGGCGGTCGACTCCAGCAGCAGATACGGGTCGTCGTCATGCGTCAGTTCGTCCAGGAGCGGCCGCATGTGCGTGCGTACCTGCGCGAGGGCCTGTTCGCGCGGCCGGCCGCCGGTCGCCGATCCGGTGTGCACCACTACGCCCAGCGCGCCGATCTCGCGCGCCCGGCGCAGTGAGTGGCGCAGCGATTCCACGGACTTCTCGACGGTGGCCTCGGTGTGCGAACCGAAGTTGATCAGGTAGGGGGCGTGGACGTACGCCGGTATGGAACCGGCGGCGCACTCGGCACGGAACTGTTCGTCCTGCGCCGGATTCCCGGCCGGTGTCGCCCAGCCGCGCGGGTTGGCGACGAAGACCTGGACGGCCTCCGCCCCCATCTCGCGGGCGTAGGGGAGGCCGACCTTGGCGAGGCCGCCGGCCACGGGAACATGGCCGCCGACTGGGTTGCGCATGTGGATCTAGAGTCCCTTGGTCTTGATGGTGATGGTGCTGCCCTCGGGGGCCTGCTTGCCGCCGTCGACGGACTGGCTGTCGATGGTGTCGCCGAAGGAGAGGAACGGGCGGTCGACCTTGACCTCGAAGCCCGCGTTCTCCAGCTCGCTCGTGGCCTCGTCGACGTCCTTCCCGATGACGTCCGGGACGTCGATCATCCGTGGTCCCTTGGAGACCGTGAGCGTGATGGTGTCGCCCTCCGCGGCCTGGCTGCCGTGGCCCGGCGACTGCCGGGCGACGTCGCCCGCGTCCTCGGGGGAGTTGACCCGGCCGGGCAGTATCTCGGCCTTCAGCCCTTCCTCCTGCAGTGCGGCGGTGGCGTCCTCGACGGACAGACCGGTGACATCGGGGACGTCGACCGGGGCACCCTTGCTGACGACGAGGGCGACCGCGGAGTCGGGGTGGCGCTCGGTGCCCGCCACGGGGTCCGTACGGATCACCTCGCCGCGTCCCGTCTCCTGGCTGAATTCCTTGGTGACCATCCCGGGCACCAGGCCCGCCTCCTTCAGCGCACGTCTGGCATCACCGAGCGAGAGGTCCTGGACATCGGGCACCTTCACGATCTCGGGGCCGCGCGAGACGACCAGCGTGACCGCGTCGTTCCCCCGGATGCGGGCGCCGGATTCGGGGTCGCTGCTGATGACCTTGCCGCGCTCCACCGTGTCGCTGTAGGCCCGATTGACGCTCTTCAGTTCCAGGCCGGCGTCCGAGAGCCGCTGCTGGGCGGTCTTCTCGGTCTGGCCGAGCAGCGAGGGGACCCGGGTGAACTGCCCGGAGTTGATGTACCAGACACCGGTGCCGATCCCCAGCGCCAGCAGCACGGCGACGACCACCGCGATGACGGAACGGCTCGGACCCCGGCCGCGCGGGCCGTGCGGCGCGGGCCGCGGCGGCGCCGGCGGGGGCATCTCCAGCCGGCTGGTGTGATGGGAGACGCCCTGGTCGGCCGGGAGCAGCCGCGGGATCACGCTCGTGCGGTCCTCGGCGGCGTCGTGCACCTCGGCGAGGGCCTGCGGCGGTACGGCGTCCAGCTGGGCGTCGGTGAGGCCGGAGCGGGCCTGGCGGGTCTCGGCGAGCAGCGCCACCGCGTCGAACGGACGGACCTCGGGGTTACGGGCGGTGGCGCTCGCCACCAGGCCGTCCAGCCCGGCCGGGAGCCCCGGGACGGCGGCCGACGGGGCCGGGACGTCCTCGTTGAGGTGCTGGTAGATGACCTGGGCGGGGGTGTCACCGGCGTGCGGCTTGGAGCCGGTCAGCATTTCGTACAGGACGACACCGCAGGCGTACACATCGGTGCGGGTGTCCGCGGTGCCGTGCTCTATCTGCTCGGGGGCGAGATAGGAGACGGTGCCGAGGACGGACCCGGTGGTGTTGGTGACGGCGCCCACGGCCCTTACGAGACCGAAGTCGGCGACCTTGACCCGGCCGTCGTCCCCTATCAGGACGTTCTCCGGCTTCATGTCGCGGTGCACGAAGCCCGCCCGGTGCGCGGCGCCGAGGGCGGCGAGGACCGGCTCCAGGATGTCCAGTGCGGCTCTCGGCTGCAGGGCGCCGCGCTCGCGCAGTACGTCGCGCAGGGTGCAGCCCGCCACGTACTCCATCGCGAGGTAGACGTACTGTCCCTGGGCGCCCTGGTCGAACACCGCGACGACATTGGGGTGCGCGAGCCCGGCCACGGACTTGGCCTCGCGGATGAAGCGCTCGACGAACGAGGCGTCGGTGGCGAGCGCCGGGTGCATCACCTTGAGGGCGAGCACCCGGTCGAGCCGGGTGTCCACGGCCCGGTAGACCGTGGCCATGCCGCCCACGGCGATGCGGGCATCGACGCGGTAGCGGCCGTCGAGCAGCTGCCCGACGAGAGGGTCCTGGAGGGTCGTATCCACGCAAGCGAGTCTACGAGCCGCCACGGACACCGCTCACGGGCCGGGGCCGAGCCGGGGCCGTACTGCAGCCGAGCCGTGACAGGGACATGCGCGCCACGGCGTCCCGGCGGTGCCGGTGACTCCCGCGGGTCCCTGCGGGTTCAGAACGCGGGGCGCTCCGGGTCCAGCACCGCACGCCCCTCCACCGGCGACGAGGCCTCGGCGAAGTGCCGCCGCGGGATCCGGCCCGCGCGGTACGCCAGCCGCCCGCCCTCCACCGCGTGCCGCATCGCCGCGGCCATCAGCTCGGGCTCCTGGGCCCGGGTCACCGCCGAGGCCAGCATCACGGCCGCGCAGCCCAGCTCCATCGCGAGCGCCGCGTCCGAGGCCGTCCCGGCGCCCGCGTCGAGGATCACCGGCACTTGGGCCTGCTCGACGATCAGCTGGAAGTTGTGCGGATTGCGGATGCCGAGGCCTGAGCCGATGGGGGAGCCGAGCGGCATGACCGCCGCGCACCCGACGTCCTGGAGCCTGCGGGCGAGTACCGGGTCGTCATTGGTGTACGGCAGCACGGTGAAGCCGTCGTCCACCAGGGTCTCGGCGGCATCCAGCAGCTCGATCGGATCGGGCAGCAGGGTCCGCTCGTCGGCCACGACCTCCAGCTTGATCCAGTCGGTGCCGAGCGCCTCGCGGGCCAGCCGGGCGGTCAGCACGGCCTCGCCCGCGGTGAAACAGCCCGCCGTGTTCGGCAGGACGCGGATGGAGAGCCGTTCGAGTACGGAGAGCACCGAGCCCTGCACGGTCGGATCGAGGCGGCGCATCGCGACGGTGGTCAGCTCGGTGCCGGAGGCGGTCAGGGAGCGTTCCAGCACGTCGAGGCTGGGCGCCCCGCCCGTTCCCATGATCAGCCGGGAGCCGAGGACGGTGTCGCCGAGGGTGAAGAGGTCGTCGGACATGGTCAGCCTCCCTGGACCGCGGTCAGGACCTCGACGCGGTCACCGTCACGGAGTACGGCGGTGGACCACTGGCCGCGCGGGACGACGGTCTCGTTGACGGCGGCGGCGACACCGGAGTGCGCGGCGGTCAGAGTGGCGACGAGGGCGTCCAGGGTGGTGCCCGCGGCGACGGGACGGGCCTCGCCGTTCACGGACACGGAAAGCGGTGCGGGCTCGGTCATGCGGGCTGCTCCTGACGTACGGAGACGGCGGCGGACGGGAAACGGTGCGGGGTGAAGGGGCGGGCCACCTCGGGCAGCTCGCCGCCGGTCAGGAGCTCCGCCATGACATCACCGGTGATGGGGGTCAGCAGCACCCCGTTGCGGTGGTGGCCGGTGGCGAGATGGAGGCCGGGCAGGGCGGTGGGGCCGAGCAGCGGGGCGTTGTCGGGGGAGGCGGGGCGCAGACCGGCGCAGGTCTCGGTGAGCGGCAGTTCGGTGATGCCGGGCACCAGCTCGTGGGCGTCCCGCAGCAGCTCGTAGACGCCGCCCGCGGTGACGGTGGTGTCCCAGCCCATTTCCTCGCTGGTGGCGCCGACGACCAGTTCGCCGTTCTCACGGGGTACGAGATAGACATGGCTGCCCCGGACCACGGCCCGGACCGTCCGGGTGAGGAAGGGCGCGTACGCGGCGGGCACGGTCAGCCGCAGCACCTGTCCCTTCACCGGCCGGACCGGCGGTACGACCTCGTCCGGCAGTCCCGGCAGGCGGCCGCTGAGGCTGCCCGCGGCGAGCACGACCTGGTCGGCGGCCAGTGGCGTACCCCCGGCGAGCACGGCTCCGGCGGCCCGGTCGCGCAGCACCGTCAGACGCTCCACCCAGTCGCGGTGGAAGACCACCCCGGCCCGCTCGCAGGCGGTCAGCAGTGCGGAGGCCAGTCGGCGGGGGTCGATCTGGTGGTCGCCGTCGACCCGCAGACCACCGCGCACGCCCGGCGCGAGCATCGGCTCCAGGCGGCGGCATTCGCGGCCGGTGAGCCACTCCGACTCCAGGCCCGAACGCTGCTGCAGGGCGTGGAGTTCGCGCAGATGGGCGCGGTCGTCGGAGTCCAGTGCGACGGCCAGCGTGCCGCAGGCGCGAAACCCGGTCTCCTGTCCGCTCGCCGCCTCCAGCTCGGCCACGAAGGCCGGATAGCGGGCGGCGGAGGCGACGTTGAGGCCCAGCAGCGTCTGTTCGCCGTAGTGGAGTTCGGTGACGGCGGCCAGCATGCCTGCCGCCACCCGGGCGGCGCCGCCGCCCGGTTCGGGATCGACGACCGCGGTGCGCAGTCCGCGTTGCGCGGCCCGCCAGGCGGTCACCAGACCGATGATCCCGCCCCCGATGACCAGGACGTCGGATCCTCTTCCGTTGCGAGAAGAACGCATGGGCGTCCAGCCCCTCCCTTCGCCGGCATGACCCGGATCAGGTTCGTACGGTCGGAGGCCGCCCCAGCCTCCCTCTCAGCCCGGTGCGTCCGGGCTCCCGCGAGTGCCTTACGTCGGCCACCCTAAACCCCGTCCCCCGGCCCCAGTAAGGGAGCGGCCCCCGTCGCCGCCCCCGCAGAAGACCTCCCCCTTTCCTGACGTTTCGTCAGGTGCTTAAGGTGTACGGGTGAGTGAGCAGCAGCAGTCAGAGCAGCCGGACCGGCGGGCAGGACGCCGCGTCGTCATCGTCGGCGCGGGCATGGCCGGCGTGCAGACGGCGGTGGCCCTGCGGGAGCAGGGCTTCACCGGCCCCGTCGTGCTGATCGGCGCCGAACCGCACCAGCCCTACGACCGGCCCCCGCTGTCCAAGGCGGTGCTGCTCGGCAAGGCCGAGGACTCCGCCTTCGACGTCGACTTCGAGGCGCTGGACATCGATCTGCGACTGGGCCGCGAAGTCACCGGTGTGCGGGCGGACGCGCATGAACTGGACACCGAGTCAGGACCCCTTCCCTACGACGTCCTGGTGATCGCGACCGGCGCCGAACCGGTCGTCCTGCCGGGCGCCGAGGGCGTTCCAGGCGTCCATCTGCTGCGCACCCTCGACGACGCGGCACGGCTGCGGCCCGTCCTCGATGCACAGCACGGCGTCGTGGTCGTCGGTGCGGGCTGGATCGGCGCCGAGTTCGCCACCGCGGCCCGCGCCGCGGGCTGCGCGGTCACCGTCGTCGAGGCCGCCGACCGGCCCCTCGCGGGCGTGCTGCCCGCCGAGGTCGCCGCCCCGATGACCGCCTGGTACGCCGAGACCGGCGCCGAACTCCTCACCGGAGCAAGGGTCGACCGCGTCGAACCGGGCAGGGTGATCCTCGCGGACGGCCGCACGATTTCCGCCGGAGCGGTCGTCGTCGGAATCGGCGCACGGCCCGCCACGAGCTGGCTGGCCGGCTCCGGCATCGCGCTCGGCCCCGACGGATCGGTGACCGCCGACGGGACCCTGCGCACCTCGCTGCCCGATGTGTACGCCGTCGGCGACTGCGCCTCGTTCCCGTCCGCCAGGTACGGCGAACGCCTTCTCGTCCACCACTGGGACAACGCCCTCCAGGGCCCGCGGACCGCCGCCGCCAACATCATCGGCGCGGGGGCCGAGGACGGCCCGGCGCCACGGACGTACGACCCCGTGCCGTACTTCTGGTCCGAGCAGTTCGGCCGGTTCGTGCAGTACGCGGGCCACCACACGAGCGCCGACATCCTGCTGTGGCGCGGCGATCCCGCGGGCCCCTCCTGGTCGGTGTGCTGGCTGCGCGACGGCGTCCTGGTCGCGGTCCTCGCAGTCGGCCGGCCGCGCGATCTGGCACAGGGGCGCAAGCTCATCGAGGCGGGGGCGCGGCTCGACGGGGCGCGGGCCGCCGACCCCTCCGTACCGCTGAAGTCGGCAGCGCTCTGACGGCGTACCCCGACCCCCGTACGGTCGGCCCGGCTACCGACTGTCGGTCCGGGATGGCACGCTTGTCCCTGTGACCGAGATTGACGCAAAGATCGATGCTCTCGTCCCTGCCTGGCTCCACCTTCCCGACATCGCGGAAATGCTCGATGTCGAGGTGACGCGCGTGCGCCAGCTGGTCAAGGAGGGCCAGCTCATCGCCGTACGCCGTGGTGAGAACCGGACGCTCCAGGTGCCCGCCGCCTTCATCGACGGCACCAAGGTGGTCAAGGGCCTCTCCGGCACCCTGACGCTCCTGAGGGACGACGGCTACACCGACGAAGAGATGCTGGAATGGCTCTTCACCCCCGACCCGACCCTGCCGGGCACCCCTGCCCAGGCGCTGAGCGAGAATCGCGGCACGGAGGTGAAGCGCCGCGCCCAGGCGCTCGCCGTCTGAACCACGGACCCGTAACCACGGGCCGTGAACGACCACAGGCCGTACATGCCGTACATGGGTGCGGGCCGCGCAGCACCGCGCGGCCCGTACCCCCGCGCCGTACCGACAACCGCTCCACCACGCTCTCCCGGGGGGAACCGCACCATGTCCACGCCTCGCGCGCTGCTGTCCGACGCCCGGCTCTATCTGTGCACGGACGCCCGCAAGCGCCAGGGCGACCTCCCCGCGTTCCTCGATGCCGTCCTGGCCGCCGGGGTGGACATCGTCCAGCTGCGCGACAAGGGCATGGAAGCGGCCGAGGAGCTCGAACACCTGGCGGTCTTCGCCGAAGCCTGCAAGCGGCACGGCAGGCTTCTCGCGGTGAACGACCGGGCCGATGTCGCCCACGCCATCGGCTCCGATGTGCTGCACCTCGGCCAGGGCGACCTGCCGGTCCCCGCCGCCCGCGCCGTCATCGGCGAGGATGTGGTGATCGGCCGCTCCACCCACGCCGAGTCCGAGGTCGACGCGGCCGTCGCCGAGCCCGGGGTGGACTACTTCTGCACCGGCCCCTGCTGGCCCACCCCGACCAAGCCCGGCCGGCACGCCCCGGGCCTGGACCTCGTGCGGTACGCCGCCTCGCTCGGACAGCAGCGCCCGTGGTTCGCCATCGGCGGGATCGACGCGGGCAACCTCGACGAGGTGCTGGACGCCGGAGCGCGCCGGGTGGTCGTCGTACGGGCGATCACCGAGGCCACCGACCCGGCCGCGGCCACCGCCGAGCTGGCCGGACGGATCCGGGCGCGCGCCGGAGCCTGATCCGGCCGGTGTGATTCGGCCGGTGTGATTCGGCCGGGTGTCCGAAGGGTGGACAAACAACCAGTCAATTCGGGCAATTACCGCTGCTGCGGTCCTGTCGTCGTCGCGCTCTGGTTAACCTGCCCGTATGGCCCTTGGCGCACCTTCTACCAGGACAGATCACGCGCGCACAGTGCGTGAGATGCTCGCGACCGGCAAGACCTCGTACTCGTTCGAGTTCTGGGCGCCCAAGACGGAGAAGGGCGAGCGGAACCTCTGGAACGCGCTGCGCCGCGTCGAGGCGGTGGGGCCGAGCTTCGTCTCCGTGACCTACGGGGCCGGTGGCACCACCCGTGCCGGTACGGTCAAGGCCACCCAGCAGATCGCCGCCGACTCCACGCTCACCCCGGTCGCCCACCTCACGGCGGTCAACCACTCCGTCGCCGAGCTGCGCAACATGATCGGGCAGTACGCCGACGCCGGGATCCGGAACATCCTCGCCGTGCGCGGAGACCCGCCGGGCGACCCGATGGGCGCGTGGGTCGAGCACCCGCAGGGCGTGCGGTACGCGGCCGATCTCGTCCGGCTCATCAAGGAATCCGGCGATTTCTGTGTCGGCGTCGCCGCATTTCCCGAGATGCACCCGCGCTCGACCGACTGGGACACCGACATCCGGCATTTCGTGGACAAGTGCCGCGCCGGTGCCGACTATGCGATCACCCAGATGTTCTTCAATCCGGAGGACTATTTGCGGATGCGTGACCGTGTGGTCGCTGCGGGTTGCGAAACCCCGATCATTCCCGAGGTCATGCCGCTGACCAGCGTCAAGCAGTTGGACCGGTTTGCGCAGCTCAGCAACGCGTCTTTCCCTTCCGCACTGAAAGAACGCATCCTCGCCGCCAAGGACGATCCCGCCGCTGTACGCTCCATTGGCATCGACTTCGCAACGCAGTTCTGCGCGAGGCTGCGCTCCGAGGGTGTGCCCGGACTGCACTTCATCACGCTCAACAACTCGACGGCGACGCTCGAAATCTACGAGAATCTCGGACTGCACAAGCAGTCGTGACCGGCCGTACCCGCCACGACCCGGGGCGGTGGCCGTAGGAGGGGGCGGGCATGGGCTGGACGGTCCTCTACATCGCGTTCGGAATCGTCGCGCTGTGGCTGCTCGGCGAGGTGCTCCTGCAGTACAAGGCGCGCCTTCGCTGGCGTCTGCTCGCCTTCGCGGGCTTCGGCTGTGTGGTCGTCGGTGTACTGATGCCGTCCGTTTTCGTCATCGCCGTCGGCACGATCGCGTTCGCGATCGGTCAGACCTACGTCACGCTGTCCTTCCGGCGCGGCTTCTCCACCGGCTGGGCGATAGGGGGCAGCCCCGGCGAGAGTCGTCGCCGCCGGGGCGGGAACGGCCGGGACAGCCGCGAGCCCACGCTTGAGGTGTCGGACCTGGAGACGGAGACGACGTACGACGAGCCGCTCCCGCAGCGGCCGCAGGCCACGGCACCGCGGGCCGCGGTCTACGAGCCCGAGCCGCTGCCGGACGACACCGGGCAGTACGGCATCTACAGCGACCACCAGTCCCCGCAGCAGGACCAGAACCAGGGCCGGCAGGCCGAGCAGCAGCCGCAGTACGCCGCGTACGACCCCTACGCCGATGACTCCGGGTACGCGGCGCAGGCCCCGGACCCTTACGCCGCCCAGGGCTCCTACGGCGGCCAGGACTCTTTCTCCGGCCAGGATTCCTTCTCCGGTCAGGACCCCCTCGCCGGGCAGTACGACTACGGCACGGGCCAGCAGCAGTACGCCGCGTACTCCGACCCGTACATCGGAACCGGCACCACCGGCGGCCAGCAGCAGTACGCCGCGTACGACAGCTATGGCGACGGCTACGACAGCTACGGCGGTCAGCAGCAGTACGCCGCCGACCCCTATGCCCAGCAGTACGCCCCCGAGACCCCGCCAGGCGGTGTGTGGGTGCCGCAGCAGCGTGAGGGCGAGCAGTACCCACCGGCGCCTCCGGAGCAGCCCGCACAGCCTGCCCCGTACCCGAACGGCTACGACCCCGGCTACAACGAGCAGCAGTACCGCTACTGACGGCGGCCCGGCGCCCCGGTGGCGCGGCCCGGCGGTGGCATCCGGCTCACTGGGAGCCGCGGAACCCGTCCCCCTCCACGATCAGTCCGGCGACCAGCGCCCCGGACATCCCCGCGTGGGCGAGCCCGCCGCCCGGGTGCGACCAGCCGCCCGCGGCGTAGAGCCCCGGCAGCCGGGTGAGATTGCCCGGATGCAGATACGCGCCCCCCGCCCCGGCCAGTGCGGGCGCGGGCACCGAGCCGCCCTCGGCGCCGGTTTCGGCCTCCGTCTCGGCAGGGGTCCGCACCTCGGCGTGGAGCAGCCGCTCCCGTATGCCGGGCACGGCCGCACCGGCCGCCTCGATCAGCGCGTCGGCACAGCGCTCGCGCAACGCGGTGTCCGTCCAGTCCACCGCTCCGTGCGGGGCGACCGTCGCCATCAGCGTCACCGCCTCGTGGGCGTCGTCGGGGCGGGTCGACGGGTCGTCCGGGCGCAGCACCGTCACCGTGGGACGCCGGGCGACGCTCCCGCCGAACACCGCCTCGCGCTCCGCCCCGCCGTCCGCCGGGTGCACCACGGTGCGGTGCACGGCATCCGCGGGCCGGGCGCCGCGCAGCGACAGCAGGACGACGAACCGGCCCGGCACCGACTCCTGCCCCTGTCCCGGCCGTGGCTGCACCGCGACATAGCCCTCCCGCCACAGCTCTTGACCGGGCACCAGGCCTGGATGCGGACGTGCCCCCAGCACCACATGACCGGCCTCGGCGACCGTCCCGTCCAGCAGTTCGACGCCCGCCGCCCGACCGTCCTTCTCGACGACCCGGGCCACCTCGCAGCCGAAGACGAACTCCACCTTCCTGGCCAGGCACCGCTCGTACACCGCCTGCGCCAGGGCCCGGATCCCGCCGGAGACGTACCAACTGCCGAAGGTCTCCTCCATGTACGGCAGCAGGGCGGCCGCCGCAGGCGTGCGCAGCGGGTCGAGCCCGTACGACAGGGCGTATCCGTCGAGCAGGGCGGCCAGCCGGGGGTCCGGCAGCTCCCACGCGCCGACCTCCGTCACCGTGCCCGCCCGACGGGCCGGGCGCAGCAGCCGGCGCTGCCGGAGCGCCGGATACGGATCACGGCCGAGCACCTGCCGGCTGGAGCGCAACGGCTCCTCCAGCAACGGCCGCCGCGAGCGGTCCCAGGCATCACGCGCCCGGTCGAGGAACTCGCCCCAGGCCGCGCCCGCGCCGCCCCCGAGCGCCGCGTCCAGAGCGGCGACCACCCCGGCCCGTGAGGCATTCGGCAGCGAGACCGCCGTGCCGTCCGCGAAGAGGTGGCGGCTCGCCGGATCGACCTGGGTCATGCTGACGCAACTCTCCAGCGGCTCCTTGCCCGTCTTCACGAACAGGTCGCGGTAGACCGCGGGCAGATGCAGCAGCGTGGGACCGGTGTCGAAGGCGAAGCCCTCATGGGTATACCGGCCGACCGAGCCGCCGAAGGTCTCCGATCGCTCGTACACCGTCACCCGGTGGCCTGCCACGGCGAGCCGGGCGGCCGCCGCCATCGCGCCCATCCCGGCGCCGATCACCGCAATCCGTACCATGTCAGCGACCTTAACGGCCGCCTGTGACACTCACTCCAGTGGCCAGTGCGAACCCGTCCCCGCCAGGCGTTTCTCCTCGCGGCGCTGGGCCCTGCGCCGCAGGTACCTGCGGATCCGGGAGGCCAGGAAGACCAGTATCACCATGCCGAGCAGCAGCAGTGCCGCGGCGATGACCGCGGCCGCCAGCGGATGGAATATCGCGAACGTGACGACCCCCGCGACGCCCAGGTCCTCGGCCGTGCTCACCGCGATGTTGCTGAACGGCTCGGGGGAGGTGTTGACCGCCATCCTGGTCCCGGCCTTCACCAGATGGCTCATCAGCGCGGTGGAACCACCGACGGCCCCGGCCGCGAGCTCCGGCAGCGAACCGCTCTCACCGGCCAGCAGCGCCGCCACGACGGCCCCGGCGACCGGCCTGATGACGGTGTGCACCGAGTCCCAGACCGAGTCCACGTACGGGATCTTGTCCGCCACCATCTCGCACAGGAAGAGCACACCGGCCACGACGAGGACATCGGTGCGCTGCAGTGACGCGGGCACCTCGTCGGTGACACCGGTCGCGCCGAAGACACCGAGGAGCAGGACCACCGCGTAGGCGTTGATCCCGCTCGCCCAGCCGCTCGTGAACACCAGGGGGAGTACGGACACGGACGCGATCGTAACCAGACGGCGAACGGTCCGGAGCGGTGTCCGGTGCGCAGCCCTGAGTATCCGTACTCAGGCCACGAGATGAGTAGGTGCGCGGATGGGCTCCCACCTGTGCGGACGGGAGAGTGGAACCCACGGAGAGGGGCGCGGCACCGGCACCGCCGACACGGGGCGGCGGAACGGGCGCCGCACTCCTTCCGGAACGGGGGTGCAGCACGGAGAGCCCGAGGACCACGGGGGAAAACGGGGGTCGCGGGGGAACGGCTCTGCGGCAGCACAGCGGACGCCGGTCCGGCGCAGGCTCGGGGGGATCGAGCCTCGCCGGACCGGCGTCTTTGTACGTCCGCGCGCCCCGCCCGCCGTACGGGCCGGGTGGTCAGCGCCCGCTGACCCGCCCGTGCAGCAGCAGCGACAGCGCCGAGTGCACATCGTCGATCGACCGCTCGGGCTGGAACGCCTGCCAGTCCAGGGCCGCCACCAGCACCATGCCGACCAGGGCGGCGGCCGTCAGCTGGATGTCGATCTCCTCGCTGAGCTCACCGCCCTTCACTGCCTCGCGCAGCACCTCCTCGACCACGGCGACGGCCTCCTGACGCACCACCAGGAGGGTCGACTGCCAGGCCCGGTTGGTGCGCCACAGCTCCGCGACGTACAGCTGGGTGAAGGACGGATAGCGGTCGATGAAGACCAGACCGGCCCTGATCATCGCGTCCAGGGCCTCGACCCGGGTGCCGCCGCGCTGCTCGGTCTCCTCGGCCGCGGAGCGCAGCGATGCCGTGAGGAGTCCGACGCCGTGGCGCAGCAGCTCCTCGAAGAGCTCGGTCTTGCTCTTGAAGTTGTAGTAGACCGTGCCCTTGGCGACCCCGGCGCGCTCGGCGATCTCGTCCACCGTGGTCGCCGAGAAGCCCTTCTCGGCGATGAGAGTCACGGCCGCCTCGTAGAGCTTCTGCCGGGTGGCCTGGCGGCGCGTGGTGCTGCTGCTTTCCATGCCCCCGATTCTCACAGGTTCCGGCGCGCTCACAGGCTCAGCTCCGGGTGCAGCCGGTCCAGGGTCCACACCTGCTTGCGGCGCGCGGCGAGCGCGGTCAGGGCGAGCGCCCCCGCGGTGAAGGCCAGCAGCACCGCACAGCCCTGCCAGACCGGGCCGAGCTCGCCGCCCGTGATCAGCCGGCGCAGCCCGTCGACGATGTAACTCATCGGCAGGTAGGGGTGGATCGCGTTGAAAAACCCAGGGCTGGTCTGGACGGGATACGTCCCCCCGGCCGAGGTCAGCTGGAGCATCAGCACCGCCAGCACGAGAATCCGTCCCGCGGCTCCGAACCGGGCGTTGAGCCACTGCACGATCGCCGCGAAGCAGCAGGTCACCAGCGCCAGGAAGCCGATCGTCCCGGCGGCGCGTGTCATCTGCAGACCGAGCCCCCAGTGCAGTACGGACATCAGGGCGGCCACCTGCAGCAGACCGATCGCGGCCACCGGAAGCCAGCCCGCGAAGGCGATCCGCCAGGCGCAGGCCCCGGCGGCGAGCGCGCGCCGGTTGAGCGGCTGGATCAGCATGTACGCCACCATCGCGCCGACCCAGAGGGAGAGCGGAATGAAGTAAGGGGCGAAGCCGGTGCCGTAGTTGGGGGCCGCGTGCAGCGGCTTGGAGGCCAGCTGCACGGGGTCGGCCATGACTTCCGTACGCGCGTCGCGGTCCTTCTTGTCGTAGTCGGGGATCCTGCCGGCGCCGTCGTCCAGTCCCTCGGCGAGGGTGGCCGAGCCGTCGCCGAGCCGGATCAGCCCGCCGTCCAGGTCGAGCGCGCCCTTCTTGAGATCGCTCACCCCGGTGTCCAGGTCGGCGGAGCCGGTCCTGGCCGTGGCCAGGCCGGTGTGCAGTTCGTCCGCGCCCTTGGCGACCTTGTGGGCGCCGGTGTTGAGCGCGTTGACCTTCTTCACGGCGGACTTCAGGTCCTCGTCCAGGCGCGGCGCGCTCTTGGCCAGGGCATCGGCCTGCCGTTGCAGCGTGGTCAGCTGGGCGCGCAGCTTCTTCAGATCGCCGTTCTGGTTCGTGACCAGCACGTTCACATCGTCGGCGACCTTAGCGACATCGGCCGCCGCGGTCTTCGCGCGCTTCAGCGGCGGGCAGACGGACGGGTCGGCGAGCAGCGCTTGCGTGCAACGGGTGCGGTAGACCTCGGCCAGGTCGTCGGAGGCCGTGTGGGCGGCGGTGGCCGCGGTGGGCGCCGCCTCCACCAGCAGGTCGAGGTTGTCCCGTACGGTCTGCGAGGTGTCGGCGACCAGCCGGGCGGTGTCGCCGATGGACTTGCCGTTGTCCTTCAGGAACGGGCGGATGTCGGCCGCCACCCCGTTGACCTTGTCGGCGAGCAGCTGGGTGCCGTCGGCGACCTGCCGGGAGCCGGATTCGAGGTCGCCCGCGCCCTTGTTCAGCCTGACGATCCCCCCGGCCAGGCTGGAGCTGCCGGCCTTGGCGTCCTTCAGCCCGTCCGCCAGATCCTGCGATCCCTTCTTCGCCTTGCCGATGCCGCCCTTGAGGTCGTCGGCGCCCTTGGCGGCCTTCGCCGTGGCGTCGTGGAGGTCGGAGAAGCTGATGAAGATCCGGTCGAGGAAGCCGCGCGAGGCGTTGGTCGACGCGGCGGTGCGCACCTCGGAGAACACCGTCCGGGAGATCTGCCCGACGATGTAGTTGTTGGCGTCGTTGGTCCGCACCTGGAGCGCACCGGTCTCGGGGGAGTCACCCGAACTGGACGCGATCCGCCTGCTGAAGTCCGACGGCATGGTGAGCGAGAGGTAGTACGTACCGTCCTCGACGCCCTTGTGTGCCTCGGCGGAACTCACCTCGTGCCACTGGAAGGTCTTGGAGTCGAGGAGCTTGCCGGTGATCTCGTCACCGGCCGCGAGGTGCCTTCCGTCGGCGGTGGCGCCCCTGTCGTTGTTGACCAGCGCGACCGGGATCCTGTCGAGGCGGCTGTACGGGTCCCAGAAGGAGCACAGGTACAGGGCGCCGTAGAGCAGTGGCAGTAGCAGGAGCGCGATGAGTGCGGCGACCGGCAGCTTCCCCCTGCCGAAACGCTTCAGCTCAAGCGCGGCCAGTCTCGGCGAACGCATCGGCCGGTTCCTCCTCGGTCGTGATGTCCTCGGCAGCGGCTTCCTCGGCAGCGGTGCCCCGCGCGTGTGCCGGTGCGGCCTTGGTGTCGGTACGTACGGTGAGGGCGCCCTCGGGCGCCTGGCTGCACACGGCGAGCACGGTCGTCCCGCTGTCGGCGATGGACCGCAGCAGCGCCCAGGCCTCGGCCCGCTCCGCGTCGGAGAGCTTGAGATCGGTGTCGTCCACCGCGAGCAGCCGGGGCCGGCCGATCAGCGCGAGGGCGATGGACAGCCGCAGCGCCTCCAGCCGTTCCAGATCCCGTACGGAGGTCCGCTCGGCCTTGGGCAGGGCGGACGGGTCGAGTCCGGCGGCGTCCAGTGCCGCGTCGATCCGTCCCTGCGCGGTGGCGACGCGCTCGGCGCGCGGACGCAGCAGAGCGCGCGGCGAACCGTCGAAGCGGCGTTGCAGCAGGGCCCGCTCGCGCAGGTGCTCGGCGACGGTGAAGGCCGGGTCGAGCTCGCTGACCCCGGGTACCGGGCCCAGTGCGCTGAAGCGGCGTACGGCGGCCATCCTGCGTGGCAGGAGGAGACCGCCGGTCTCCGCCCGGCCCTCGGTGGGGCGCATCCGGCCGGTGAGGGCGAGGAGCAGGCAGGTGCGGCCGGAGCCGGACGGGCCCTCGACCGCCACCAGCGAGCCGGGCCCTGCCTCGATGTCCACGCCTCGGAAGGCCCAGCCGCGCGGTCCCTTGAGCCCGAGATCCTCGGCGGTGACAGCTGCCCCGTGCGGGCTGTCCACAGACTCTCCCCTTTTTGAACTGACTGGTCAGTTCAAAAAGTAGCCCGAACTTGCGATCGAAGCAAAAGAGCAGGTCAGAGGGTGTGCGAGGCCGATTGTCAGTGGTGCCCCTCACGATGGATACATACGGCCACGGAGCCGTTACACGAGACAGGAGGTTTCGTCATGGCCCACTCGTCCGCAGCCGCCGCACCCCGGCGCCGCGCAGCCGGCCCTGCCCCCTCACCGACCGGTCCGGCAAACGACGTCCATCCCGTTCTGCGCCGCACCACGGCGCCGCCGGTCGCCCTCGAACTGCTCGCCCAGGCCCGCACCGGCCTCGACGAGGCCGCCGTTCTCGATGTGCCGAACGAGCGGTATGCCACCGCCCACCTCGCCGCGCTGCGCACCGCCGCCGCAGTGCTCGCCGTGCGGGGCCGCCCCGAGACCTCCAGGCGGCGCCGGGAGCGGATCCGCAGCGCCTGGGAGGTCCTCCCGGAAATAGCCCCCGAGCTGACGGAATGGAGCGCGCTGTTCGCCTCCGGCGCCCGCCGCAGGGCCCGGGCAGAGGCCGGTATCCCGGGCGCGGCCAGCAGGCGGGACGCCGACGACCTGCTGCGCGACGCGGCGATGTTCCTGCGCCTCGTGGAGCGGCTCCTGGTGCTTCAGCCGGTGCTCCCGCAGGCCCGGAAGGAGCGGCCCGACGCGGGATGACGGCGACGGGGGCGTGAGGCAATAGGGTGGACAGCACCTGTACCACCTGCACTGTTCACGCTCCGCCGTCCGTGGCGGCACCGTGCCGAGGAGTCATCTGCCGTGTCGGACCAGCTGCGCCCCCGCGCCTCCCTCCGTACCGCCGTGGTCTGGGAGGTCCTGAAGGACGCCCTCGACCGTCAGGTCAAGGCGACCGGCAGGGACGCCCTGGACGTCCTGGACACCGGCGGCGGCACCGGCAACTTCGCGGTGCCGGTCGCCCGTCTCGGCCACCGGGTCACCGTCGTCGACCCCAGCCCCAACGCGCTCTTCGCCCTGGAGCGCCGCGCCGCCGAGGCCGGGGTCGCCGACCGGGTCCGCGGGGTCCAGGGCGACATCCATGGCCTGTTCGAGGTGGTCGAGCGCGGTGGCTACGACGCGGTGCTGTGCCACGGCGTCCTGGAGTACGTGGACGACCCCGCCGAGGGCGTGCGCAACGCGGTCGAGGCGCTCCGCCCGTCCGGCGCGCTCAGCCTGCTCGCCGCCGGGCTCGGCGGCGCCGTCCTGGCCCGCGCGCTCGCCGGTCACTTCACCGAGGCCCGGCAGGCGCTCGGAGACCCGGCGGGCCGCTGGGGCGCCGGGGACCCGGTACCCCGGCGCTACACCGCTGAGCAGCTCACCGAGCTGGTCTCCGCGGCGGACGTCGAGGTCGGCGCGGTGCACGGCGTACGGGTCTTCGCCGACCTCGTACCGGGCGTTCTGGTGGACACCGAGCCCGGTGCCATGGAGGCCCTCCTCAAGCTGGAGGCGGCCGTGGCCGAACTGCCCGCCTTCCACTCGGTGGCGACGCAGCTGCACGTTCTGGGCACCAAGCGCGCCTGAGCGCGGCCGCGGACCGGTGGTAGCTCAGCCGTAGCGTGGCTGATCAGGGACGCAGCCGCAGATGGAGTACGCCACAGGACCCCCGATCGAGGGCTTCGCCCCGTATGATCGGGGGACACCATCCGGCATGACGGATCGGAGGTTGGGGAATCAACGCCTCAGCAGCTGAGCCGTCGTGGCGGCCCGGACTGGCTGATTGGCAAAGAGGGCGGGTTTCACGGGGGCGAATCCCTGCCTATCCTGGAAGGGCCGCATACCGGCCGCCCCCCGCGGCCGACGACGAGGAGGACTCCGTGCCGCTCTCGGAGCACGAGCAGCGAATGCTCGAGCAAATGGAGCGAGCGCTGTACGCCGAAGATCCCAAGTTCGCGACAGCGCTCGAGGGAAGCGGGCTGCGTACGTACACCCGGCGACGGGTCTACCAGGCGGTCGCAGGCTTCCTGGTGGGTATCGCGCTCCTCATGGCCGGAATGGTCGCGCAGCAGATCTGGATCAGCGTGGTGGGGTTCCTCGTCATGCTCGGCTGTGCGGTTCTTGCGGTCACTGGTTGGCGCAAAGCGCCCAAGCCGGGCGAGCGACAGGCAGCCGGAGGCGGTGGCGAGCGCCGCCAGCCCAGGCAACGCCGGACCGTGATGAATCGGATCGAGCAGCGGTGGCAGCGCCGCCGTGACGAGCAGGGCCAGTAGGCCTCGGACAATCTTGGATGAGGGGCGGCCGCAGACATGCGGCCGCCCCTCACGTGTACCCGGGTCCGGGCGGACTCGAAAATCAGGCCTGCCCGGCGCCTGAGGGCGGACCCTTGCCTGAGTCCGAGTAGGCCCGAGGAAGGCTGCCAGCCCGGCGGCTGTCCAGGGGCAGGGACAGGGGACTGCCGGGCGGGCCCCAGGGAGCATCAGGTCCGCCCGCTGCCGGAGGCGAAAGGCTGCACACCCGACCGGCCCGTCCGGCGGCTGAGGACAGAGGCGGGCCCGCAGGCCACGCCCCATCCGTCACCCCGCCTGCTGCCGGGACGGCCGTCGTAGCCGGTCCGTCAGCCGGCCCGGGCCCCGTTCCCACCGCGCCGCCCACCCACCGGTGAACGCCGCCCAGCGGTCGGACGCCGCCCATATCACCCGAATGGCGGAGCGCGGTGCAGCGACCGCGCGGATCCGGGCGAACCGATCGGCCGATGCCCGCAGACCGGCCCGTACCACCTCCACGTCCTCGGCGAGCCCGGTACCCCACCGGGGCTCCGGGGCGTAGAGCACCTGCTCCACCGCCCCCGCCACCCGGTGCACCGCGGCGGCCCCGTCGGGTTCGAGCTGCCCCAGCCGTACCACCCGGGCCGCCGCCTTGCGCGGGGTCAGGGAGTCGTCCGGCTCGATGCCGTGGTCCCACGCCGTGTCGGTGATCTCCTGCCAGGCCGCCAGCGTCCTGGCCGTCGCGTCCGCCGGCGTACGCCCGGCGGAGAAGCTCAGCCGGCGCCTGCGCACCCGCAGCCGCCAGAGCAGCGGCAGGAACGGCAGCGCCAGGATCACCACGGCGGCCAGGACCAGACCGAGGACGGTGCCCGTCGGCGTCCCGGAATCCGTCGGAGCCACTACCCCCGGCGCCACCGAGCTGCCGCATTCGCCCTGCCTGCGCAGCTGGGCCGGGCAGCTGTCCGAGACGGACGGCGCGACCGTCGGAGCGGCCGAAGCGTTCGTCTCCGGCCGGGCCGGGTCGGCGGCGCCACCGGCTGGGGCATCCGGCCGGGTGTAGGAGGGAGTGGAGCCCCGCGTCGGGGTCGGCTCGAAGCGGGTCCACCCGATGCCCTCGAAATACAGCTCGGGCCAGGCATGCGCATCGCGCAGCCCCACCGACACCGAGCCGTTCGACTGCCCGGTGCCGGGAGTGAAGCCCACCGCGACCCGGGCCGGAATGCCCAGCGTCCGCGCCATCGCGGCCATCGTGAACGAGAAGTGGACGCAGAAACCCCGCTTGTCCTTCAGGAACCGGCCGATCGCCGCGCTCCCGGTGCCCGAGCTCACGGAGGTGTCGTAGGTGAAGCCGCCGTCCGAGGCGAAGAAGTTCTGCAGCTTCACAGCGCGCTCGTAGTTGGTGGCGGCACCCTCCGTCACTCTGTCCGCGGTCCGGGCGACCACCTCCGGCAGGGAGCCGGGAACATGGGTGTACTCGCGCTGCAGGGCGGCCGGCGGGGAGCCCGCCGCGGCGAGCTGATCGGCGGTCGGCTGCACCATCAGACTGGATACCTGGTACTGCGCGCCACCGGTCGTCTCCCCGCGGTCACCGACGAGGGTCCGCCCCATCGGCTCGTACCGCCAGCGTCCGCCGATCTTGACCTCGGTCGCGGGGTAGGGGAGCGGCAGATAGGTCTGCTGGTAGGAGCGGGACGCGGAGATGTTCGTCCTGATCTCCGTGACCGTGACGTCCGGGCCGAGACCCTGCGGGGTCGGGAGCCGCTTCGGCACGTCCTCCAGACGGCGCGTGGAGGGCCGCCACTCGTTGCCGTTGAACTGGTCCAGGGCCAGGATCCGCAGATAGAAGCCCTGTGGGTCACCGGAATTGGTGCGGTAGGACATCACCTCCCGGTTCTCCGGCTGGTTCAGATTGTTCTGCAGCGAGACCAGGGGGTTGACCGCGGAGATGGTGCCACCGCCGCTCCCCTTGCCGTTCGTGCCGCCCGTACCGGCCAGCAGACCGCTGTCGAGCGCGGGCAGTGCCGCCGGCACGATCAGTGAGATCCCCAGCGCCAGCGCACCGATGCGCCGGCCGGTGCGGACCGGGGCCGTCGGCCGGCCGTCGGAGAACGCCGCGCCGACCGCCGGACCGCCCGGGGATCCGGCCGCGCCGCTGAAGACCCGTCCCCACTGGGAGAGCCGGTCGCGGCCCTCCGCCAGCAGAAGCAGCAGATAGCCACCGGCCGCGAGCAGGAACCAGAGCCAGTCCGCTCCGCCCTCGGTCAGCCCGGCGGCGACCGAGTACAGCGCGAGGAGCGGCAGACCGGCCGGGGCGGCGCTGCGGAACGTCACTGCGAGGGCGTCCACGATCAGGCCGACCAGCAGCACACCGCCGATCAGCATCAGCCGGATGCCGTCCGTCACCGGGGCCGGGGCGGCGTACCTCCCGACATCATCGGCGCCCGAGGTCAGCAGGTTCGCGAGCCGCTGGACGGCCTCCGGACCGGGCAGGACACCGGCCAGTGCCTGAGTCCTGGCGAACACCACCGTCAGCAGAACCAGCGTGACCAACATCTGCACCGCGACGATCAGCATCCGGGGCATGGGCGCCCGGCGGGCCAGCGCACCCAACCCGCCCTGGATCGCCAGCAGGAACGCGGCCTGCAGAATCCAACCGGCCGGCTCGACCAGCGGCAGCATCGAGCCCGCCGCCATCAGCGTCGCCGCAAAGGCGCACAGCGCCAGCCGACCACGACCGCTCATGACCATCCCCCGGAGAAACCTGTCGTGCCACCCGTGGTGCCGCCGACGGCGGAGTGCGCCGTGAGGCCCTGGTGCCCCGCCTGCTGCCAGTACTGGGCGAGACCGGTGCCCGGCGTCACCGTCACCGCCGTCCAGCCCGATTCGCGCAGCAGCCGAAGCCGCCGATCGAACGCCGTGTCCGGCCCCGCGGGCGGGGCGGCTCCCTGCACCCAGGCCGTGCTGTCCAGTACGAACGCGACGGCGCCGCCACTGCGCTGTCGCATCCGGGCCGCGACCGCCGCCTGCTCCTCGTCGAGATCGCCGAAGAACGCGATCAGCAGCCCTTCGTTGCCGCCGCGCAGCACGTCGTACGCGCGTGAGAGACCGCCCCCGTCGGAGTGGTCGACGACCGCCAGGGTGTCCATCATCAGTCCCGCGGAGTCGGCGGACTCCTGCGTCGATCCGGCGAAGCCGCCCTCGCCCTCGCCCGGGACCGCATTCCCGTCGTCGGTCAGCAGCCGGACCGCGAAGCCGCGCTCCAGCATGTGCACCAGCGTGGACGCCGCCCCGGACACCGCCCACTCGAAGGCGGAGTCGGGCCCCGTCCCCTGATAGGCGATCCGCCGGGTGTCCAGCAGCACCGTGCATCTGGCCCGCTGCGGCTGCTCCTCGCGGCGCACCATCAGCTCGCCGTAGCGCGCCGTGGAGCGCCAGTGGACCCGGCGCAGATCGTCGCCGTGCCGGTAGCCGCGCGGAATCACGTCGTCATCACCGGCCAGCGCCAGCGAACGCTGCCGTCCCTCGCCGTACCCCGAGGCCTCGCCCGCGAGCCGCACCGGCGGCAGCGGCTCGGTCCGCGGAATGACGACGAGGGTGTCGTACGCGCTGAACGAACGGGTCAGCTCGCACATCCCGAACGGATCGCTCAGCCGCAGCTGCAGTGGCCCCAGCGGATAGCGCCCGCGCAGATCCGAACGCACCCGGTAGGAGACCTCGCGACGGCCGCCCGCCTCCACCCGGTCCAGTACGAACCGGGGCCGCGGCCCGAGCACATAGGGCACCCGGTCCTGGAGCATCAGCAGCCCGGTCGGCAGCCGCGAGACGTTCTCCATCCGCAGATGGACCCGCGCCTCCGTGCCCGCGGGCACCCGGGACGGCGAGAGCCGCCGGGTGCCCGTGACCCGGTAACGGGTGCGGACGAGCATCACGACACAGACCAGCGGCAGCGCGGCGAGCAGCAACCCGACCCGCAGCAGATCCGCCTGCCCCAGCACATACGCGCAGATCGCCGCCGCGACACCGGCCGCGAGGAAGGACCGCCCACGCGTGGTCAGCCCGCTCAGCGCGGCCCGCAGACCGCCCTTGTCGTCGCCGTCGTCCATCGTGGGCGGCCCCCCGGCGGTCATCACACCCGCCGTACGCCGGGCTGCTGCCGGCCGTACACCGGATGGCCCGGCTGGTGCTGGGGCTGCACCTGGGTGACGCCGCCGGCGGCGGTCGGTACCGGTGTCTTCTGGAGGATCTCCAGCACGACCTGCTCGGCCGTACGGCGGTTCAGCTGGGCCTGCGCCGTCGGCAGCAGCCGGTGTGCGAGCACCGCGACCGCCAGCGCCTGCACATCGTCCGGCAGACAGTAGTCCCGGCCGCTCAGCGCCGCGGAGGCCTTCGCCGCGCGCAGCAGATGCAGGGTGGCCCGCGGCGAGGCACCGAGCCGGAGATCGGGATGGCTGCGGGTGGCCCCGACGAGCTCCACCGCGTACCGCCGCACGGCCTCGGCCACATGGACCGTCCGCACCGCCTCGATCAGCTTCACGATGTCGTGGGCGTGCGCCACCGGCTGCAGATCGTCGAGCGGCGAGATCCCGCCGTGCACATCGAGCATCTGCAGCTCGGCGTCCGCGCTCGGATAGCCGATCGACACCCGCGCCATGAACCGGTCGCGCTGGGCTTCGGGCAGCGGATAGGTGCCCTCCATCTCCACCGGGTTCTGGGTGGCCACCACCATGAACGGGTCGGGCAGCTCATAGGTGTGTCCGTCGATGGTGACCTGGCGCTCCTCCATCGACTCCAGCAGCGCCGACTGGGTCTTCGGCGAGGCCCGGTTGATCTCGTCGCCGATCACGATCTGGGCGAAGATCGCGCCCGGCTTGAACTCGAACTCGCGCCGCTGCTGGTCGAAGATGGACACACCGGTGATGTCCGAAGGCAGCAGGTCCGGTGTGAACTGAATGCGCCGCACCGAGCAGTCGATGGACCGCGCCAGCGTCTTGGCCAGCATCGTCTTGCCGACTCCGGGGACATCCTCGATGAGGAGATGTCCCTCCGCCAGCAGCACGGTCAGCGAAAGCCGTACGACCTCAGGCTTGCCCTCGATCACGCTCTCCACCGACCTGCGCACCCGCTCCGCAGTCGTGGTCAGATCTGTGAGGCTCGCTCGATCGTCATAGGTCGTCACCCGGCCCTCCTCGGCCCTGCCCCACGCTCACCAGGAGCAGGGGATACCCCATTCACGGACCGACGCCCATGCAGCGGCCCGGCCCACCCCGAAACACGGACACCCCTGCGGAGCGTCCGTCGGGATGTCACATGCGCATTCTTGTTGCCGTTACCGCTTCGTGTCACTCGCCTGTGGATAAGTGGGGGCGATATGCCGGGTTCGGTGGGGTTTTCGGTTCCCGAAGAACACCGTCGGGCGGTCAGGACACGGGAAGGATCTCGCGCAGCAGGCCATTGGTCACATCGAAGACGAAGCCGCGGACGTCGTCGGTGTGCAGCAGGAACGGTGAGGTGCGCACGCGCTGCATCGACTGCCGTACGTCCTGGTCGGCGTCCTTGTACGCCTCGACCGCCCAGACCGGACGCTGACCGACCTCCACCTCGAGCTCATGGCGGAATTCCTCGGTGATCGACTCCAGGCCGCAGTTCGTGTGATGGATGAGTATGACGCTGCGGGTGCCGAGGGCGCGCTGGCTGATCGTCAGCGAACGGATCACGTCATCGGTGACCACCCCGCCCGCGTTACGGATGGTGTGGCAGTCGCCGAGCGACAGACCGAGTGCGTCGTGCAGGTCGAGCCGGGCGTCCATGCACGCGACCACGGCGACGCGCAGCACCGGCTTGGCGTCCATGCCCGGGTCGTCGAATTCGGCGGCGTACCGGATGTTCGCCGCGACGAGGCGGTCGGTGACCGTTCCCCCGGTGCGGGCCTGGTCGGCAGTGGGCGCGGAAGGCTCGCCGGGGGAGTGCGCGGAAGTCGACATGGCTACGACGTTAGCTGTCGGCCCTGCTCCCGTCGTGCTGTGAGAAGGGACAAAGAACGTCAACGAGACTTGTTGTGAGGTAACCCACAAGCCTCACAGTCATTCATTCGACCGGGTGAACAGCGGGCACGGCGACGCGCTGCCCGGTTGATTGATCGGGAATCGATCGAATGGCAGGGTGGACTAAAGTGACGGGAAGTTACCGACACCCTGCACATTCCGTAGATTTCCCCTGTGTGTGCGGCGTACGTACGGTCCGGCCCTCTCCCGCTCGCCGGTCGACCGACGCCCCTTCCCCGGCGCCGGCCGACCTCCCCTTCTGAGCGGGCGGGGACCAGGCCGTACGTGCAGCCACACGGGACCTGAGCCTGAGAGGGCGCATGAGCCAGACCCGACACGTCCCGGTGATGCTCCAGCGGTGCCTGGACCTGTTGGCCCCGGCTCTGGAGGCGCCGGGTCCGCCGCAGCCCGTGGTCGTCGACTGCACCCTCGGCCTCGGCGGGCACAGCGAGGCCCTGCTCTCCGCCTTCCCCTCCGCGCGGCTGATCGCGCTGGACCGGGACAAGGAGGCGCTGCGCCTGTCCGGCGAGCGGCTCGCCCCGTACGGGGACCGGGCCACCCTGGTGCATGCCGTCTACGACGAACTGCCCGAGGTGCTCGCCAGGCTCGGCATCCCCAAGGTCCAGGGCGTCCTGTTCGACCTCGGCGTCTCCTCCATGCAGCTGGACGAGGCCGACCGCGGATTCGCGTACGCCCAGGACGCCCCGCTCGACATGCGCATGGACCAGACGACCGGCATCGGCGCCGCCGAGGTGCTCAACACCTATCCGCCGGGCGAACTGGTACGGATCCTGCGGGCCTACGGCGAGGAGAAGCAGGCCAAGCGGATCGTCTCCGCGATCGTGCGCGAGCGCGAGAAGGAGCCGTTCACCAACAGCGCCCGGCTCGTCGAGCTGATCCGTGACTCGCTGCCGCAGGCCGCCAAGCGCACCGGCGGCAACCCCGCCAAGCGCACCTTCCAGGCGCTGCGCATCGAGGTCAACGGCGAGCTCACCGTCCTGGAGCGGGCCATTCCGGCAGCCGTGCAGAGCCTCGCGGTCGGCGGCCGCATCGCCGTCCTCTCGTACCACTCGCTGGAGGACCGGCTGGTCAAGCAGGTCTTCGCGGCTGGCGCCGCCACCACGGCGCCGCCCGGACTGCCGGTCGTGCCCGAGCGCTATCAGCCCCGGCTGAAGCTGCTGACCCGCGGCGCGGAGCTCCCCACAGAGGAGGAGGTCGCCGAGAACCGGCGCGCCGCCCCCGCTCGGCTGCGCGGCGCCCAGCGGATCCGCGAGGAGGAACGATGAGCGTCCGGCATCCGGGAACCCGGACACCGGCGACGCCCGGGGCGGCGCGGTGAGCAAACCGGCCGGGCAGTTGAAAGGGCGGGCCGCGCGGCTCGCCCGGCTGATGCCGTCCGGGCCCAGCAACGCGGCCCGTACCCCTTTCGTCCTGCTGGTCGTGCTGCTTCTCGGCGGTGGCCTGATCACGCTCCTGGTGCTCAACTCGGCCCTCAACGAAGGATCGTTCAGACTGAGCGAGCTGAAGAAGCGGACCACCGAGCTCACGGACGAGCAGCAGGCCCTCCAGCACGACGTCGACAGCTACTCCGAGCCGGACGCCCTGGCCCGGCGAGCCCGCGAACTGGGCATGGTGCCCGGCGGCAGCCCCGCCTTCCTCGACCCGGGCGGCAAGGTCCGCGGTGTACCCGCCGAGACCAGCGCCGAGCCGGTCCCCGCACCGCCGCCGCAAAAGCCCAGCACCCCCCAGCCACCCCCCGCGACCGCACCGTCCACCGCCGCCTCGTCCCCGGCCCCCCGCTCGTCCTCCCCTTCGGCACCGGCCACCCCTTCGGGCGCCGCCGTGAAGCCCAGCACCTCCGCGGCCCCGCCCACCGGGCCGCGTACCCCTGCACCTCAGCCCTCGACGAGCCCCGGCAGGTGACGCAGTGCCTTCCAAGGAACCACCGCGCCGCCGGGTCCCCGGCCCCGCGCGCCCCCGCAGCGCCGCGGGCGGCCAGGGGCGCCCCCGGCCCGCCGCCCGCCGCTCGTCCGCCCCGGCACCGCGCCGACGCGCGCCCCGCAACGGACCCCCGCGCCCCCTCAGACTCGGCAGCCCGCGCCCCCGGCTCCGCCTCGTCAGCCTCGCCCTGACGCTCGTCATGCTGACGTTCGTCGTCCGGCTCCTCCAGGTCCAGGCCGTCGACGCCAACGCGTACGCGGCCAAGGCCAAGGAGAACCGCTACCTCAGCTACACGATCTCCGCCGAGCGGGGCGAGATCACCGACCGCAGCGGCATCGCGCTGGCCACCAGCGTCGACGCGTACGACATCACGGCCGACCCCAAGATGTTCACGCCCGAGGACAGCAAGGCCCCGGACGCACCGCAGCAGGCCGCGGCCCTCCTCGCCCCCATCCTCGGCGTCGACGCCGAGGAGCTGACGAAGAAGCTGTCGAAGCCGAAGAGCCGGTACGCGGTCCTGGCCCGCCGCCGGACCCCGCAGGTCTGGAACCAGATCAAGGACCTCAAGTCCGTCTTCGCCGAGAAGGCCGCCAAGGACAAGGCGGCCGGGGGGCCCGGAGCCAATGTGCTGGCCGGGGTCTTCCAGGAGTCGACCACCAAGCGGGTCTACCCCAACGGAGGGCTCGCCGCCGGGATACTTGGTTACGTCAACGGCGAAGGCAAGGGCGCGGGCGGCCTCGAATCGCAGCTGGACAAGGAACTCGCGGGCGAGGACGGCAAGATCAAGTACGCCCAGTCCGGCGGCCGGCGGGTGCCCACCGCGGGCACCAAGGAGGTCCCGGCCGTCCCTGGGTCCGACATCGAGCTGACCATCGACCGCGACATCCAGTGGGCCGCCCAGCAGGCCATCACCGACCAGGTGAAGAAGTCCAAGGCGGACCGCGGCTATGTGATCGTGCAGAACACCAGGACCGGCGAGGTCCTCGCCATGGCCAACGCACCCGGCTTCGACCCCAACGACCTCTCGCAGGCCGACGCGGCATCGCTGGGCAACGCGGCACTCCAGGACGTGTACGAGCCCGGCTCCACCAGCAAGGTCATGTCCATGGCCGCCGTGCTGGAGGAGGGGGTCGCCACCCCCGGCACCCATGTCACCGTCCCGAACCGGCTGCACCGCGGCGACCGGCTCTTCAAGGACGACATCGACCACGCCACCTGGTACCTGACGCTCAACGGCGTACTCGCCAAGTCGAGCAACATCGGCACCATCCTGGCCACCGGACAACTCGGCAAGACCCAGCCGGCGGCCAACAAGGTCCTCTACTCCTACCTGCGCAAATTCGGGATCGGCTCGCCCACCGGCCTCGACTACCCGGGCGAGACCCCCGGCATCCTCGCCAAGCCCGGGGACTGGTCCACCTCGCAGCAGTACACGATCCCTTTCGGCCAGGGCCTCTCGCTCAACGCCATGCAGGCCGCGTCCATCTACTCCACGATCGCCAACGGCGGGGTCCGCGTCGCGCCCACACTGGTACGCGGCACCAAGGGCCCCGACGGCCGCTTCGAGGCCGCCCCGGCCCCCGAGCAGGGGCGGGTGGTCAGCGAGAAGACCGCCAAGACGCTCGCCACCATGCTGGAGTCGGTGGTCGGCGACGAGGAGGGTACCGGAACGAAGGCCAAGATCCCCGGCTACCGGGTGGCGGGCAAGACCGGCACGGCCAACCGCGTCGATCCGGTACGCGGTGGCTACCACGGCTACACCGCGTCCTTCGCGGGCTTCGCGCCCGCCGACAACCCGCAGATCACCGTCTACTGCGCGATTCAGAACCCGACCAAGGGCAGCTACTTCGGCGGACAGATCTGCGGACCCATCTACAAACAGGTCATGGAGTTCGCACTGAAGACCCTCCAGACCCCACCGTCCGGCAGCGAGTCAGCCAGGCTGCCGGTGTCCTTCAATCCCGGCGAGTGAACACGGGGAAACCAGCCAGTGACAACCATCACCCCCGATCCCGGGAACCGGAACGGGAACCACCAGAACCCCGCCCCCTCACTTCGCGAGAGGCCGGGTGCGCCCGGTACGCTCACCGCCGTGCCCCACGCTGATCAGTTCCAAACCACCCTGAAGGACGCCCCTGTGAACTACCCGGGAGCGCCCCGCCCG
The DNA here is from genome assembly GCF_035994185.1 of Streptomyces sp. NBC_01217. NCBI lineage: Bacteria > Bacillati > Actinomycetota > Actinomycetes > Kitasatosporales > Streptomycetaceae > Streptomyces > Streptomyces sp. NBC_01217. The sequence continues at coordinate 2,399,903 of NZ_CP108538.1, read as the reverse complement.
GATCGGCTCGGGCCGACGCCCCTCGGCGAGCTGGCAGCCGCGCTGGGAGTCGAACCGCCCGCCACCGCGGAGGTCACCGGCATCACCCACGACTCGCGGGCGGTACGCCCCGGGGACGTGTACGCGGCCCTGCCGGGCGCCCGCTTCCACGGCGCCGACTTCGCCGCCCAGGCGGCCGGTCTCGGCGCTGCGGCGATCCTCACCGACCCGGCAGGTGCCGAGCGCGCCGCCGCCACGGGACTGCCGGTGCTGGTCACCGAGGACCCGCGCGGCCGGATGGGCGAACTCGCCGCCGAGATCTACGGACGGCCCGGCGCCGGCCTTCTCCAGATCGGCATCACCGGAACCTCCGGCAAGACCACCACCGCGTATCTCATCGAGGGCGGCTTCCGGGGCGCCGGGCGTTCCACCGGGCTGATCGGCACCGTGGAGACACGGATCGGCGACGAGCGCATCAAGTCCGAGCGCACCACCCCCGAAGCCACCGACCTGCAGGCCCTGTTCGCCGTCATGCGCGAACGCGGCGTCGACTCGGTGACCATGGAGGTCTCCAGCCACGCATTGGTGCTCGGCCGCGTCGACGGCTGCGTCTTCGACGTCGCGGTCTTCAACAACCTCAGCCCGGAGCACATGGAGTTCCACTCCGGGATGGAGGACTACTTCCAGGCCAAGGCGCAGCTCTTCACCCCCCGGCGCAGCCGGCAGGGCGTCGTCAACTTCGACGACGCGTACGGCCGCAGGCTGGTCACCGAGGCGTCCGTCCCGGTCGTCACCTTCTCCGCCGAGGGCCACCCGGACGCCGACTGGCGCGCCGAGGACGTCGAGATCGGGCCGTTGGGCTCCACCTTCACCGTCGTCGGCCCCAAGGACGAGCGGATCGCCGCCAGGGCCCCGCTGCCCGGCCCGTTCAACGTCGCCAACACCCTCGCCGCGATCGTCACGCTCGCCGTCGCGGGCCTCGACCCGCAGACCGCGGCCGACGGTGTCGCCGCCGTGCCGGGCGTCCCCGGCCGGCTGGAACGCGTCGACGCCGGACAGCCGTACCTCGCGGTCGTCGACTACGCGCACAAGACCGACGCCGTCGAATCCGTGCTGCGCTCCCTGCGCAAGGTCACCGAGGGCAGGCTGCACATCGTCCTCGGCTGCGGCGGCGACCGCGACACCACCAAACGCGGCCCGATGGGCGCCGCCGCCGCCCGTCTCGCCGACACCGCCGTACTGACCTCCGACAACCCCCGTTCCGAGGACCCCCTCGCAATCCTCGCCGCAATGCTCGCGGGCGCCGCCGAGGTGCCCGTCCACGAGCGGGGCGACGTCCTGGTCGACGCCGACCGGGCGGCCGCCATCGCCACCGTGGTCGCCCGTGCCGAGCCCGGTGACACGGTGCTGATCGCCGGCAAGGGCCACGAGCAGGGCCAGGACATCCATGGCGTGGTACGCCCCTTCGACGACCGTGTGGTCCTGCGCGCGGCCATCGAGCGGTCCCTGGGGCCCGGCGGCACCGAGAGCGCCGCCCACCGCGCCCACACCCACGAGAACAACAGTCAGGGATGACCAAGTGATCGCCCTTTCACTCGCCGAGATCGCCGAAATCGTCGGCGGGCAGTCGTACGACATACCCGATCCGGCAGCAACCGTCAGCGGGCCCGTCGTCATCGACTCCCGAGAGGTGGAGCAAGGCAGCCTGTTCGTCGCCTTCACCGGCGAGCGGGTCGACGGCCACGACTATGCGCAGCGCGCCGTCGAGGCGGGCGCGGCAGCCGTGCTGGCCGCCCGCCCCGTCGGTGTTCCGGCGATCGTCGTAGACGACGTCGTGGCCGCACTCGGCGCGCTCGCCCGCACCGTCGTCGGCCGCCTCGGCACCACCGTCGTCGCCCTCACCGGCTCCGCGGGCAAGACCTCCACCAAGGACCTCATCGCCCAGCTCCTCGAACGCAAGGGGCCCACCGTCTACCCGGCGGGCAACCTCAACAACGAGATCGGCCTGCCGCTCACGGCGCTGCGCGCCACCGAGGACACCCGGCACCTCGTCCTCGAAATGGGTGCACGCTACATCGGCGACATCCGTTACCTCACCGGCCTGGTCCCGCCCCGGATCGGCCTGGTACTCAACGTCGGCACCGCCCACATCGGCGAGTTCGGCGGCCGCGAGCAGATCGCCACGGCCAAGGGCGAGATGGTCGAGGCGCTGCCCGAGGACGGTCTCGCCGTGCTCAACGCCGACGATCCGCTCGTGCGCGCGATGTCCTCCCGTACGAAGGCCCGGGTGCTGCTCTTCGGCGAAGCCGCGGAAGCGGACGTACGGGGAGAGAACGTGCGTCTCACCGACGACGGACGCCCCGCTTTCAAGCTCCACACACCCACCGGGTGCAGCGACGTGACCATGCGCCTGTACGGTGAGCACCACGTGTCGAACGCGCTCGCCGCGGCCGCCGTCGCCCATGAGTTGGGCCTGTCCGCAGACGAGATCGCCGAAGGGCTCTCCGAGGCGGGCACCCTCTCCCGCTGGCGCATGGAGGTCACCGAGCGTCCGGACGGCGTGACGTTCGTCAATGACGCCTACAACGCGAACCCCGAATCCATGAGAGCAGCGCTGCGCGCGCTGGTCGCCATGGGGAAGGGCCGGCGTACGTGGGCGGTGCTCGGCCCCATGGCCGAGCTCGGCGACGCCTCGCTCGCCGAGCACGACGCGGTCGGGCGGCTCGCCGTCCGGCTCAACGTCAGCAAGCTCGTCGCAGTGGGGGGCAGAGAAGCCTCCTGGCTGCAACTGGGCGCATACAACGAGGGTTCGTGGGGTGAGGAGTCGGTGCACGTGTCCGACGCACAGGCTGCCGTCGACCTGTTGCGCAGTGAACTGCGCCCGGGAGACGTCGTGCTGGTGAAGGCGTCCCGGTCGGTCGGCCTGGAGCAGGTCGCCATGGCACTGCTGGAGAACGCGTCCGAGGGCGAGGTCGCCGGCCGATGAGGCAGATCCTCTTCGCGGGGGCCATCGGGCTCTTCCTGACCCTGGTCGGAACTCCGCTGCTGATCAAGCTCCTGGCCCGCAAGGGATACGGGCAGTTCATCCGGGACGACGGCCCACGCACCCACGGGTCCAAGAAGGGCACGCCCACCATGGGCGGTATTGCCTTCATCCTGGCGACGATCATCGCGTACGTCCTGGCGAAGGTGATCACCGGCGAGGAGATGCGCTTCTCCGGTGTGCTGGTGCTCTTCCTGATGACCGGCATGGGTCTGGTCGGCTTCCTCGACGACTACATCAAGATCGTCAAGCAGCGTTCGCTGGGTCTGCGGGCCAAGGCGAAGATGGCGGGCCAGCTGATCGTCGGTATCGCCTTCGCGGTGCTCTCGCTCCAGTTCGCCGACGCCCGCGGCAACACCCCGGCCTCCACGAAGCTTTCGTTCGTCGCCGACTTCGGCTGGTCGATCGGCCCCGTGCTGTTCGTGGTCTGGGCGCTGTTCATGATCCTGGCCATGTCCAACGGCGTGAACCTGACGGACGGTCTGGACGGCCTGGCGACCGGCGCGTCGGTGATGGTCTTCGGCGCGTACACCTTCATCGGGCTGTGGCAGTTCCAGGAGTCCTGCGCCAACGCGACGACCCTGACCAACCCCAACGCCTGTTTCGAGGTACGCGATCCACTCGATCTCGCGGTCGTCGCCTCCGCGCTGATGGGCGCCTGCTTCGGCTTCCTGTGGTGGAACACCTCACCCGCCAAGATCTTCATGGGTGACACCGGCTCGCTCGCCCTCGGCGGCGCCCTCGCCGGTCTCGCGATCTGCTCCCGCACCGAGTTCCTGATGGCGGTCCTCGGCGGCCTCTTCGTGATGATCACCATGTCCGTGGTCATCCAGGTCGGCTCCTTCAAGATGACCGGCAAGCGGGTCTTCCGGATGGCACCGCTCCAGCACCACTTCGAACTCAAGGGGTGGTCCGAAGTCCTTGTCGTGGTCCGCTTCTGGATCATCCAGGGCATGTGCGTGATCGTCGGACTCGGTCTCTTCTACGCAGGATGGGCAGCCGAGAAGTGAGCAACCAGGACTGGCAGGGCAAGCGCGTCACCGTCGCGGGACTCGGAGTCTCCGGCATTCCGGCGGCCAAGGTGCTGCACGGCCTCGGGGCCGTCGTCACGGTGGTCAACGACGGGGACGACGAGCGCTCCCGCACGCAGGCCGCGGAGCTGGAGGCGCAGGGCATCACCGTGCGCCTCGGCGACGGGGCGACCCTGCCCGAGTCCACCGAGCTCATCGTCACCACCCCGGGCTGGAAGCCCGACAAGCCGCTGTTCACCGCGGCCGCCGAGGCGGGCGTCCCGGTCTGGGGCGACGTCGAACTCGCCTGGCGGCTGCGCGGTCATGACGGCAGGGAACCAGCCCCCTGGCTCGCGGTCACCGGCACCAACGGCAAGACCACGACCGTACGGATGCTCGCCTCGATCCTGGAGGCGTCCGGGCTGCGCACCGCCGCCGTCGGCAACATCGGCGTCTCCCTCCTCGACGCCGTCCTCGGCGGCGAGGAGTACGACGTGCTCGCCGTCGAGCTGTCCAGCTACCAGCTCCACTGGGCGCCCTCGCTGCGCGCCCACTCCGCGGCCGTCCTCAACCTGGCCCCGGACCACCTCGACTGGCACGGCTCCATGGAGGCGTACGTCGCGGACAAGGGCCGGATCTACGAGGGCAATCGCGTCGCCTGCGTCTACAACGTCGCCGAGAAGGCGACCGAGGACCTGGTCCGCGAGGCCGACGTCGAGGAGGGCTGCCGCGCCATCGGCTTCACCCTGGCCACACCGGGCCCGTCCCAACTGGGCGTCGTCGACGGCATCCTCGTCGACCGTGCCTTCGTGACGAACCGGCAGAAGCAGGCCCAGGAGCTCGCCGAGGTCGGCGACATCGACCCGCCGGCCCCGCACAACATCGCCAACGCCCTGGCGGCTGCGGCCCTGGCCCGTGCCTTCGGTGTCGAACCCGCGGCCGTACGGGACGGGTTGCGGGCCTTCCGCCCCGACCCGCACCGCATCGAGCATGTCGCGGACGTCGCCGGGGTCACGTACATCGACGACTCCAAGGCCACCAACACCCATGCCGCCGAAGCCTCCCTCGCGGCCTACGACCCGATCGTCTGGATCGCCGGGGGCCTCGCCAAGGGCGCCACTTTCGACGAACTGGTGACCGGGGCGGCCGGGCGGCTGCGGGGCGTCGTACTGATCGGCCGGGACCGGGCGCTGATCCGCGAAGCCCTCGCGCGACACGCCCCCGAGGTCCCGGTGGTCGACCTCGACCGGACCGACACTGGGGCGATGTCCGAGGCGGTCCGCGAAGCGGCACGGCTCGCCCGGCCGGGAGACACCGTACTGATGGCCCCGGCCTGCGCCTCGATGGACATGTTCGTCAATTACAACAAGCGGGGCGAGGCGTTCGCGGACGCGGTCCGCGCACTCGCCGCCGAGAGCGCCTGACAGGCCCGGCCCCCGCGCCGTACCGTCCCGGACCAGGGGGCGCGGGCGGCCGCGCCACAGGCTCCGGCCCTCGGCGGCCGCCCCGGGCACGAGCAGTGGAGGGGACAGCGACAATGCCGGCCGAAGAGAGCTCCGCCGCGCCCCGTGGGGACCGCTCACGGGCCACCGCGGCGATCAGCCGGGCGCTCCCGGTGCCCCTGCTCGCCGGTGCGGGCGCGGGAGCCTGGGCGCCCCTCGGCCCCGCCCTGCGGGTCCGGTCGGTCAGCGGCTCCCGGCGCCCCCCGGTGCCACGCTCCAAGGGGCGCTCCACCGGCGACCCCCGCTCTCCCCGCGGTGGCGGAGTGCGGCGGATCTACGAGCAGGCACGCCGGGCCTGGGACCGCCCCCTGACCGCGTACTACCTGATCCTGGGCGCCGGCCTGCTGATCACCGTGCTCGGCCTCGTGATGGTCTACTCCGCCTCGATGATCAAGGCCCTGGAGCTGGACAAACCCGGCACCTACTTCTTCCGCAAACAGTTCCTCGCCGCAGTGATCGGCGCCGGACTGATGGCGCTCGCGGCCCGGATGCCCGCCAGACTGCACCGGGCGTTCGCCTACCCGCTGCTCATGGGAACCGTCTTCCTGATGGTGCTGGTCCAGGTGCCGGGGATAGGGATGTCGGTCAACGGCAACCAGAACTGGCTCTATCTGGGCGGCCCCTTCCAGCTCCAGCCCAGCGAGTTCGGAAAGCTCGCCCTGGTCCTGTGGGGCGCGGACCTGCTCGCCCGTAAACAGGACAAACGGCTGCTGACGCAGTGGAAGCACATGCTCGTGCCGCTCGTCCCGGTCACCTTCATGCTCCTCGGGCTGATCATGCTCGGCGGTGACATGGGCACCGCGATCATTCTCACGGCGATCCTGTTCGGGCTGCTCTGGCTGGCCGGGGCACCCACCCGGCTCTTCGCCGGGGTGCTCGCCTTCGCCGGAGTGATCGCCTTCGTGCTGATCAAGACCAGTCCGAACCGGATGTCCAGGCTCGCCTGCATCGGCGCCAGCGAACCCGGTCCGGGGGACTCCTGCTGGCAGGCCGTGCACGGCATCTATGCTCTGGCGTCCGGCGGGCTGTTCGGTTCCGGGCTCGGTGCGAGTGTGGAAAAATGGGGTCAACTACCTGAACCGCACACCGACTTCATCTTCGCCATCACCGGGGAGGAACTGGGGTTGGCGGGGACGCTGTCGGTACTCGCCCTCTTCGCGGCTCTAGGCTATGCGGGTATCCGCGTGGCCGGACGCACGGAGGACCCCTTCGTGAGGTACGCCGCGGGAGGTGTGACCACCTGGATCACGGTGCAGGCCGTGATCAACATTGGTGCGGTGCTCGGCCTGCTGCCGATCGCCGGTGTCCCGCTCCCGCTGTTCTCCTACGGAGGGTCGGCCCTGCTGCCGACCATGTTCGCTGTCGGGCTGCTGATCGCGTTCGCGCGAGAGGATCCCGCCGCGAAGGCGGCCCTGGCCATGCGGAGGCCCGGGGTGAGATGGAAGACGATGAGACGGCGCGTCAAGAAGCGTCCGTCCGGAGAGCGGTGAATTTCGGTGCATGTCGTACTCGCCGGTGGGGGGACCGCCGGCCACATCGAGCCCGCGCTTGCCCTCGCGGACGCCCTGCGCAGGCAGGACCCGACCGTGGGAATCACTGCCCTCGGCACGGAGCGCGGACTCGAGACCAGGCTCGTACCCGAGCGGGGGTACGATCTCGCGCTGATCCCGGCCGTGCCGCTGCCGCGCAAGCCCACCCCGGAACTGATCACCGTCCCGGGACGGCTGCGCGGCACCATCAAGGCCGCCGAGCAGATCCTGGAGCGCACCAAGGCGGACTGCGTCGTCGGCTTCGGCGGCTATGTCGCCCTGCCCGGCTACCTGGCGGCCAAGCGGGTCGGAGTGCCGATCGTCGTCCATGAGGCCAACGCCCGGCCGGGCCTGGCCAACAAGATCGGCTCCCGGTACGCCCACGGCGTCGCCGTCTCCACCCCCGACAGCAAGCTGCGCGGCGCCCGCTACATCGGCATCCCGCTGCGCCGCACCATCGCCACCCTGGACCGGGCCCGGGTCCGCCCCGAGGCGCGTGCCGCCTTCGGCCTCGACCCCAACCTGCCGACGCTGCTCGTCTCCGGCGGCTCGCAGGGCGCCCGGCACCTCAACGAGGTGGTCCAGCGGGTCGCCCCGCTGCTGCAGCGCTCCGGGATCCAGATCCTCCACGTGGTCGGCCCGAAGAACGAATTGCCGCGCGTCGACAACATGCCCGGGATGCCGCCCTACATCCCGGTACCGTACGTGGACCGGATGGATCTCGCGTACGCGGCGGCCGACATGATGCTCTGCCGTGCGGGCGCGATGACCGTCGCCGAACTCTCCGCCGTCGGGCTCCCCGCCGCCTACGTACCGCTGCCCATCGGCAACGGCGAACAGCGGCTCAACGCCCAGCCGGTGGTCAACGCCGGCGGCGGTCTGCTGGTGGACGACGCGGCGCTCACCCCCGAGTGGGTGCATGGCAACGTCCTTCCGGTGCTGGCGGATCCGCACCGGCTGTACGAGATGTCCCGCGCCGCCGCCGAGTTCGGCCGCCGGGACGCCGACGACCTGCTCGTCGGCATGGTGTACGAGGCGATTGCCGCACGCCGAGGGGCGTGAGGCGGACGGGTCCGGGGGCGCGGCCCCCGGACCCGGCATAAGGAGCGAGCGTGGCCGGACCGACGACCGCCCAGCGCGGTGCAGCACAGCAGGAGGACTCCCCGGCCCACCCGCCGAGCCCACGCCCCGAAGGGCGCCGACGGCCCAGCCGCAGACAGCTGATCGTGACCGGCGTGCTCGTGCTGCTGCTCGGCTCAGGCGCCGTCTGGGCGCTCTACGGCTCCTCCTGGCTCCGGGCCGAACACGTCAGGACCACCGGTGTCGACGTACTGACACCGGCCGAGGTCGAGGCCGCCGCGGCGGTGCCGATCGGGGCCCCGCTGATCTCCGTGGACACCGACGCCATCGCCGACCGGTTGCGCCAGAAGTTGCCTCGTATCGACTCGGTGGATGTCGTACGGTCATGGCCGCACGGAATCGGACTTAAAGTGACCGAACGACAGCCGGTCCTGTTGGTGAAAAAGGGCGCAAAGTTCATCGAAGTGGACGCGAAAGGCGTGCGCTTTGCAGCGGTGGACAAAGCGCCCGGGCGCGTACCTCTGCTGGAACTGACACCTGGTCGGTCCGCGAGCCTGCGCCGCTTCGGCAGTGCCCGGCTGGTGCAGGAAGCGGTCCGGGTCGCGGGCGAACTTCCGGGTGCGGTCGCCAAGGACACCAAGGTCGTACGGGTCACCTCGTACGACTCGATCTCCCTGGAACTCACCCGGGGCCGCACGGTGGTCTGGGGCAGCGGCGAAGAAGGTCCGGTGAAGGCAAGAGTCCTCACCGCTCTCATGAAAGCCTCTCCCAAAGCGGGACACTTCGACGTGAGTGCACCCACCGCACCTGCGGTGTCCGGCAGTTGACGCGCATTTGGCCTGGCCAGCACCCTGGTTGGTCAGCGCTACGGGTGATCACATAGGGTGAAAAGAAAAACGGGAGGTTCGGCGTGTTCGTTGAACGTGCGCCACTTGTCGACTTAGTGTCCTGTTCGGAAGAGTCCATGAAGCAGACACACTGGTAACCCTAAACTTCAACGTTAGGGTTTGGGTCGGCGTTTCGGACCGCCCCAATCGGCATCCGTCGTCGCGGCGGTACTACCGCAGAGCGACGACACGTAACTCGAGGCGAGAGGCCTTCGACGTGGCAGCACCGCAGAACTACCTCGCAGTCATCAAGGTCATCGGTGTCGGCGGCGGTGGTGTCAATGCCATCAACCGAATGATCGAGGTCGGTCTCAAGGGCGTCGAGTTCATCGCGATCAACACTGATGCGCAAGCCCTGTTGATGAGCGACGCCGACGTCAAGCTCGACGTCGGCCGCGAACTCACCCGCGGCCTCGGCGCCGGGGCGAACCCGGCCGTCGGTCGCAAGGCGGCAGAGGACCACCGTGAGGAGATCGAGGAGGTCCTCAAGGGGGCCGACATGGTCTTCGTCACCGCCGGAGAGGGCGGCGGCACCGGCACCGGCGGCGCACCCGTCGTCGCCAACATCGCGCGCTCGCTCGGCGCCCTGACGATCGGTGTGGTCACCCGCCCGTTCACCTTCGAGGGCCGGCGACGCGCGAACCAGGCGGAGGACGGCATCGCCGAGCTCCGCGAGGAGGTCGACACCCTCATCGTCATCCCCAACGACCGGCTGCTGTCCATCTCGGACCGCCAGGTCAGCGTGCTCGACGCCTTCAAGTCGGCCGACCAGGTGCTGCTCTCGGGCGTCCAGGGCATCACCGACCTCATCACGACCCCGGGTCTGATCAACCTCGACTTCGCCGACGTCAAGTCGGTCATGTCCGAGGCCGGATCGGCACTCATGGGGATCGGTTCCGCCCGTGGCGACGACCGCGCGGTGGCCGCCGCGGAGATGGCGATCTCCTCGCCGCTCCTGGAGGCGTCCATCGACGGCGCCCGCGGTGTACTGCTCTCCATCTCCGGCGGCAGCGACCTCGGTCTCTTCGAGATCAACGAGGCCGCCCAGCTGGTGAGCGAGGCGGCGCACCCCGAGGCGAACATCATCTTCGGTGCGGTCATCGACGACGCACTGGGCGACGAGGTACGCGTCACCGTGATCGCCGCGGGCTTCGACGGCGGACAGCCGCCCACCCGTCGCGAGAACGTCCTGGGCGCGAACTCCGCCAAGCGCGAGGAGCCGGTCCCGCCGGTCCGGTCCGCCGAGCCCGTGCGCCAGAGTGGCGGACTGGGCTCCCTGCCCCCGCGCGAGGAGCCCCCGGTCCAGGCCGAGCCCGTACCGGCGGCCAATGAGAGCCACCTGCCGCCGGTCGCTCCGCCGCACATCCCGCCGGCCCGTCCCTACCAGGACTCCCAGGCCGAAGAGCTGGATGTTCCGGACTTCTTGAAGTGATAGGTCCGCATCACACAGAATCCGAAGTGTCCTCTGTGTCCGCAGTGTCCTTGGAGGGGCGCGCGCACTTCGCCTTCACCGACAGGTGGGGCGGGGTGAGCGCCGCTCCGTACGAGGAACTCAACCTCGGCGGCGCGGTCGGCGACGACCCCGCCGCCGTTCTGGCGAACCGGGGGCGCGCCGCGCGGGCCCTCGGACTGGACCCGGCGCGGGTCGTCTGGATGAACCAGGTGCACGGGCGGGACGTCGCGGTCGTCGAAGGGCCGTGGGGAGACGCTTGCGAGATCCCCGCGGTGGACGCGGTGGTGACCGCACGGCGCGGGCTCCCGCTGGCCGTGCTCACCGCCGACTGCACCCCCGTACTGCTCGCCGACCCGGTCGCCGGGATCGCGGCGGCCGCACACGCGGGCCGTCCCGGTCTGGTCGCCGGAGTGGTCCCCGCCGTGATCGAGGCCATGACCGGACTCGGCGCCGAGCCCTCCCGGATCATCGCCCGCACCGGACCGGCGGTCTGTGGACGGTGCTACGAAGTCCCGTCCCGGATGCGCGACGAGGTCGCCGAGAGCGTCCCGGCCTCATGGTCCGAGACCAGTTGGGGCACCCCGGCCGTGGATGTCACCGCCGGGGTCCACGCCCAGCTCGAAGCCCTCGGGGTCGAGGACCGGCGCGCGTCGTCGGTCTGCACCCTCGAATCCGGCGACCATTTCTCGTACCGCCGCGACCGCACGACCGGGCGGCTCGCCGGATATGTCTGGTTGGACTGATAGGGCATGACGGACCGTAGGACTCAACTCGCCGAAAATCTGGCACAGGTGGAGGAACGCATTGCTTCCGCCTGTACCGCCGCCGGTCGCAAGAGGGAAGAAGTGACCCTCATCGTGGTCAGCAAGACCTACCCCGCGAGCGATGTGCGGATCCTGCATGAACTCGGTGTGCGCCATGTCGCCGAGAATCGTGACCAGGACGCGGCGCCCAAGGCAGCCGAATGTGCGGATCTGTCGCTCACCTGGCACTTTGTCGGCCAGTTGCAGACGAATAAGGTTCGTTCTGTGGCGAGTTATGCCGATGTCGTGCAGTCGGTGGACCGGACCAGACTGGTCACGGCTCTCTCGGCGGCGGCCGTGCGTGAGGGGCGCGAACTCGGCTGTCTCATCCAGGTCGCACTCGACGCGGAGAGCGGCGAGCGCGGTGACCGGGGCGGCGTCGCTCCGGACGGGATCGAGGAGTTGGCCGCCGCGGTCGAATCCGCGCCCGGGCTGCGGCTCGGCGGTCTGATGACCGTCGCACCACTCGCCGGGCCGTACGCGGGGCGGCAACGCGCCGCCTTCGACCGACTGATGGAATTCTCATCCCGCCTGCGCGGGAACCATCCGGCTGCGAACATGGTCTCTGCAGGGATGAGTGCGGACCTCGAGGACGCGGTTGCAGCCGGAGCGACACATGTGCGCGTCGGTACGGCGGTACTCGGAGTCCGACCGAGGCTCGGGTAACGTCGCCAAGCAGGTCGGACCACAGCAGAAAATATGGTCATTCCCGCCTATGGCGGGCAGGCCTCAGTGGATCGCGGGGCACTTGGTGACAGATGCCGATCCACCACAGAGCGGAGGACTCAGAGCATGGCCGGCGCGATGCGCAAGATGGCGGTCTACCTCGGCCTCGTGGAGGACGATGGGTACGACGGTCCGGGGTTCGACCCCGACGACGAATTCGAACCCGAGCCGGAGCCCGAGCGCGACCGGCGGCGGCACCAGCCCGTGCATCAGGTGGACCGGGACCGGGATCGGGACGAACCGGTGCGAGTGGTGCAGCCCCCCGCGCAGCGGGAACCGGTTCAGATCCCGGCGGAAAGGGAGCGACCCGCCCGAATCGCACCCGTGGCATCCATCACACCTGAACGTCCGAGCATGGAGAAGAACGCACCGGTGATCATGCCCAAGGTTGTGTCCGAGCGGGAGCCCTACCGCATCACCACGCTGCACCCCAGGACCTACAACGAGGCCCGTACCATCGGGGAACACTTCCGTGAGGGCACTCCGGTGATCATGAATCTCACGGAGATGGACGATACCGACGCGAAGCGACTTGTCGACTTTGCCGCAGGGCTCGTCTTCGGTCTCCATGGCAGCATTGAGCGCGTGACGCAGAAGGTGTTCCTGTTGTCGCCTGCTAACGTCGATGTCACGGCGGAGGACAAGGCCCGCATCGCTGAGGGCGGATTCTTCAACCAGAGCTGAGAACACGACACCGGGAACGACCCGGCCGCAGGGCCGGAGCTACGAGAGTCAGGGGAGAGGGAAGCGCGAAATGGGCGTCGCACTGCAGGTTGTCTATATCGCGTTGATGTGTTTCCTCATCGTGCTGATCTTCCGGCTGGTCATGGACTACGTCTTCCAGTTCGCACGTTCATGGCAGCCCGGCAAGCCGATGGTGGTCATACTTGAGGCCACCTACACTGTCACGGATCCACCGCTCAAGCTTCTGCGGCGGTTCATCCCGCCGCTGCGTCTCGGGGGCGTGGCACTCGACCTGTCCTTCTTCGTTCTGATGATCATCGTCTACATCCTGATCAGCATTGTGATCAGGCTGTGAGCGATACGGTCTTGCCGACTGCCGACGACTACGTAGAGGTGAAGAAGAGATGCCGCTGACCCCCGAGGACGTGCGGAACAAGCAGTTCACGACCGTCCGCCTCCGAGAAGGCTATGACGAGGACGAGGTCGATGCTTTCCTCGACGAGGTCGAGTCCGAGCTGACCCGCCTGCTCCGTGAGAACGAGGACCTGCGCGCCAAGCTGGCCGCCGCCACGCGTGCCGCCGCGCAGAACCAGCAGCAGGGGATGCGCAAGCCGGAGCCGCAGGACCGGCCCGGGGCACCTGTGCCCGCCGCCATATCGGGTCCGCCGGTCCAGCAGCAGCCCCCGCAGATGGGTCCCCCCCAGCTGCCCGGTGGTGCTCCGCAGCTGCCCGCCGGTCCCAGCGGTCACGGTCCCCAGGGCCCGCACGGCCCCGGTCCGATGCAGGGCGGTCCCATGGGTGGCCCGATGGGCGGCCCCATGGGCGGTCACGCCCCGCAGCAGATGCAGCAGATGCAGCAGCCGCCGCAGATGCAGCAGATGCAGCAGCCCGGTCAGGGCCCCGGTGGCGACAGCGCCGCCCGTGTCCTCTCGCTCGCGCAGCAGACCGCCGACCAGGCGATCGCGGAGGCCCGTTCCGAGGCCAACAAGATCGTCGGCGAGGCGCGTAGCCGTGCCGAGGGCCTGGAGCGGGACGCGCGCGCCAAGGCGGATGCGCTGGAGCGGGACGCGCAGGAGAAGCACCGCGTGGCGATGGGCTCGCTGGAGTCGGCCCGCGCGACGCTGGAGCGCAAGGTCGAGGACCTGCGCGGCTTCGAGCGCGAGTACCGGACCAGGCTGAAGTCCTACCTGGAGAGCCAGCTGCGTCAGCTGGAGACCCAGGCCGACGACTCGCTGGCCCCGCCGCGGACCCCGGCGGCCGCTTCGCTGCCGCCGTCGCCCTCGCTGGCTCCGGCCGGTGCGGGTGCGATGGGTCACACCATGGGCGGAAACCACGGCGGTCACGGCGGCCAGCAGATGGGCGGCAACCCGTCCATGGGCGGTGGGCCCTCGTACGGCGGCCAGCAGCAGATGTCGCCGGCGATGACCCAGCCGATGGCGCCGGTGCGGCCGCAGGCGCCGCAGCCGATGCAGCAGGCTCCTTCGCCGATGCGTGGGTTCCTGATCGACGAGGACGACAACTGAGCCGGGTGCGCGCGATGAGCGCGTAGCCGTCGGCAGGCTGAGGGCCGGGCCCCGGGGTTTTCCCCGGGGCCCGGCCCTTTTGCCGTGGGCGCGGACGGGCGTTCCCCGGGGGCCTCTGCCCCCGAACCCGCGGAAAACGCCGGAGGCCCGCCCGGAACGGGATTCCGGGCGGGCCTCCTGGGGGAGCTCGGGTTTACTGCTCCGTCTTGCGGAGGCGGAATGTCAGGGACAGGCCCTCGTCCTCGAACGGGGCGCCGTAGGCCTCGTCCGCCTCGCCCTGTGCGTAGTCCAGGGCCAGGACCTCGTCCGCGATCAGGGCCGCGTGCTCGGTCAGGGCCTCCACCGTGGCAGGGGAGGCCGACGTCCAGCGGACGGCGATGCGGTCCGCGACGTCCAGGCCGCTGTTCTTGCGGGCCTCCTGGATGAGGCGGATCGCGTCACGGGCGAGGCCCGCGCGCCGCAGCTCCGGGGTGATCTCCAGGTCCAGGGCGACTGTCGCGCCCGAGTCGGACGCCACCGACCAGCCCTCGCGCGGCGTCTCGGTGATGATCACCTCGTCGGGGGAGAGGGCGACCGTCTCGCCGTCCACCTCGACCGATGCCGTGCCCTCGCGCAGGGCCAGGGAGAGGGCCGCAGCGTCGGCGTTCGCGACGGCCTTGGCCACCGCCTGGACGCCCTTGCCGAACCGCTTGCCGAGCGCCCGGAAGTTCGCCTTCGCCGTGGTGTCGACCAGCGAGCCGCCGACATCCGAGAGGGAGGCCAGCGAGGAGATGTTCAGCTCCTCGGTGATCTGGGAGTGCAGGTCGGGGGAGAGCGCGTCGAAGCCCGCCGCCGCGACCAGGGCACGCGACAGCGGCTGACGGGTCTTGACGCCCGATTCGGCGCGCGTGGCCCGGCCGAGCTCGACCAGACGGCGCACCAGCGCCATCTGGGTGGAGAGCGCCGGATCGATGACCGCGAGGTCCGCCTTCGGCCAGGTGGAGAGGTGGACCGACTCGGGGGCTTCCGGGGTGACCGGGGCCACCAGGTCCTGCCAGACCCGCTCGGTGATGAACGGGGTGAGCGGGGCCATCAGCCGGGTCACCGTCTCGATGACCTCGTGCAGGGTGCGCAGCGCCGCCTTGTCGCCCTGCCAGAAGCGGCGGCGCGAGCGGCGTACGTACCAGTTGGACAGATCATCGACGAACGACGACAGCAGCTTGCCGGCGCGCTGGGTGTCGTAACCCTCCAGGGCCTGCGTGACCTGGTCCACCAGCGCGTTCAGCTCGCTCAGCAGCCAGCGGTCCAGGACCGTGCGGTCAGCCGGGGCCGGGTCGGCCGCGGAGGGCGCCCAGTTCGACGTACGGGCGTACAGGGCCTGGAAGGCGACCGTGTTCCAGTACGTCAGGAGGGTCTTGCGGACGACCTCCTGGATCGTGTTGTGGCCGACGCGGCGCGCCGCCCACGGGGAGCCGCCCGCCGCCATGAACCAGCGCACCGCGTCCGCGCCGTGCTGATCCATGAGGGGGATCGGCTGCAGGATGTTCCCGAGGTGCTTGGACATCTTGCGGCCGTCCTCGGCGAGGATGTGGCCCAGGCAGACCACGTTCTCGTAGGACGACTTGTCGAAGACCAGCGTGCCGACCGCCATCAGCGTGTAGAACCAGCCGCGGGTCTGGTCGATGGCCTCGGAGATGAACTGCGCCGGATAGCGGCTCTCGAAGATCTCCTTGTTCTTGTACGGGTAGCCCCACTGCGCGAACGGCATCGAGCCCGAGTCGTACCAGGCGTCGATGACCTCCGGGACGCGGTACGCCTCCAGCTGGCAGTTCTCGTGCGAGCAGGTGAATGTGATCTCGTCGATGAACGGGCGGTGCGGGTCGAGACCGGAGAGATCGGTGCCGGTGAGCTCGCTCAGCTCGGCGCGCGAGCCGACGCAGGTGAGGTGGCTGTCCTCGCAGCGCCAGATCGGCAGCGGGGTGCCCCAGTAGCGGTTGCGGGACAGTGCCCAGTCGACGTTGTTGTTCAGCCAGTCACCAAAGCGGCCGTTCTTGACCGAGTCCGGGAACCAGTTGGTCTTCTCGTTCTCTTCGAGGAGCCGGTCCTTGATGGCGGTCGTACGGATGTACCAGGACGGCTGCGCGTAGTAGAGCAGCGCGGTGTGGCAGCGCCAGCAGTGCGGGTAGCTGTGCTCGTACGGGACGTGCCGGAAGAGCTTGCCGCGGGCGGCCAGGTCCTCGGTGAGCGCCTCGTCGGCCTTCTTGAAGAAGACGCCGCCGACCAGCGGCAGGTCCTCCTCGAAGGTGCCGTCGGGGCGGACGGGGTTCACGACCGGGAGGCCGTAGGCACGGCAGACGACGAGGTCGTCGGCGCCGAAGGCGGGGGACTGGTGGACCAGACCCGTACCGTCCTCGGTCGTCACGTACTCGGCGTTGACCACGTAGTGGGCCTCCGCCGGGAAGTCGACCAGGGTGAACGGGCGCTCGTACGTCCAGCGCTCCATCTCACGGCCGGTGAAGGTCTGACCGGTGAGCTCCCAGCCCTCGCCGAGTGCCTTCTCGACGAGGGGCTGGGCGACGACGAGCTTCTTCTCGCCGTCGGTCGCGACGACGTAGGTGACGTCGGGGTGCGCGGCGACGGCGGTGTTGGAGACCAGGGTCCAGGGGGTGGTCGTCCAGACGAGAAGGGACGCCTCGCCGGCCAGCGGGCCCGAGGTGAGCGGGAAGCGCACGAAGACCGACGGGTCGACGACCGTCTCGTAACCCTGCGCCAGCTCGTGGTCCGAGAGGCCGGTCCCGCAGCGGGGGCACCAGGGGGCGACGCGGTGGTCCTGGACCAGCAGGCCCTTGTTGAAGATCTCCTTCAGCGACCACCACACCGACTCGACGTACTCGGGGTCCATCGTGCGGTACGCGTCGTCGAGGTCGACCCAGTAGCCCATCCGGGTCGTGAGCTCGGTGAACGCGTCGGTGTGACGGGTCACGGACTCGCGGCACTTGGCGTTGAACTCGGCGATGCCGTACGCCTCGATGTCCTTCTTGCCGTTGAAGCCCAGCTCCTTCTCGACCGCGAGCTCGACCGGCAGTCCGTGGCAGTCCCAGCCGGCCTTGCGGCCCACGTGGTAGCCCTGCATGGTGCGGAAGCGGGGGAAGACGTCCTTGAAGACGCGGGCCTCGATGTGGTGGGCGCCGGGCATGCCGTTGGCGGTGGGCGGGCCCTCGTAGAAGACCCACTCGGGGCGGCCCTCGGACTGTTCGAGGCTCTTGGCGAAGACCTTGCTCTCGCGCCAGAAATCGAGCACGGCGTGCTCCAGCGCGGGCAGGTCGACCTGGGCGGGTACCTGGCGGTACTGCGGCGATGTCATGGGCGAACTTCCTCCGGCGGACGTTTTCCACTTCCGTCGGAGGGACGAGAGCCTCATCGACTCCCGCGGTACCACCCTCCTTGGCCCCGGGTGTGCGCCCGTGGCCCCCTCATTGGGGTCGCGATGCCGGTTCTACTCGCCCTGCGGCTTTCTTCCGACGGCTCCGGGTGATCTTCACGACGCGCTCGCCCCCGGGCTTCCACCGTCCCCGGGTCGCTCCTGGCTGCGTACGACGCTACTCGTCCCATCCACGCCTCTCGCTGAGGCCAGTGTACGGGCCCGTACGGGCGACGGCCGACCGGTTTAACCCGTGGAGCGGGGCGTGACCCGAATGGCCAGACGCGGCCGTACGGAGTCCGGCCGGGGAGCCGGGAGGCGGATTACCCGGCGGGGAGCTGGGAACAACGGATTCAAGCGCGTCGGTATCCGGACACGGGGAGGGGCGATTCGGCGGCGTGCCCCGTTGCCGCGGGACTGGGGTCGATTTATCGTCCCAGCACGATTCGCGTGCAAGATCACAATATGTGAAGGGGCCGCGGCCATGGTGGTGAAGAAGACCGCCGCGAAGAAGTCGGCGTCATCGAGATCCACGGGTGCGGCGGCCGGAACGACGAGCGGAGAGGCGGGTACACAGAGCGGTTCGCAGGAGGGCGCGGCGAAGAAGACCGCGCTGAAGAAAACCGCGGCGAAGAAAACCGCGGCGAAGAAGTCCGCGGCGAAGAAGTCCGCTGGCAAGAAGGCGGCGGCTTCCGCGGAGCACGCGGCGCCCGCCGGAAAAGCACCTGCGAAGAAGAGCGCGGCCAAGAAGGCTTCGAAGAAGGCCGCTGCGGCGGCCACGATGGCGGCCGAGGCCGCCGAGCAGACGGGAGCCCACACGGTGGTAGCCAAGAAGAGCGCGGCCCGGACCCGCACGGCCGGCAAGGGCGCGGCGCCCGTGCCCCCGGCCCGTGGAACCGCCACGACAGCCCCCGGCGAGCTGGCGGTCCGGCCCGGTGAGGACCCCTGGACGCCGGAAGAGGTCGAAGAGGCGCGGGCCGTGCTGAGCAGCGAGATCATGCGGCTGCGAAGTGAGCTGGAGGCCGCGGGCGCCGCTCTCGCCGGGCTGATGCGCGACTCCGGCGACGGGGCGGGTGACGACGAGGCGGACACCGGCACCAAGAACATCACCCGCGAACACGAGATGTCGCTCGCCGCCAACGCCCAGGAGATGCTGGAGCAGACCGAGCGTGCCCTGGCCCGGCTCGACGCCGGGACGTACGGACTGTGCGAGGTCTGCGGCAATCCGATCGGCAAGGCGCGGATGCAGGCGTTCCCCCGCGCCACGCTCTGTGTCGAGGACAAACAGAAGCAGGAGCGTCGCGGCTGATCCGCGGCCGTGTGTCGTACCCTCGTCCTCAGTCAGGAACCTAGGTTGAGGGACTCACGTGGCAGAGGCGGAGCGCATCATCGGTACGCCGGACATCCCCGAAGCTGAGGGGACCGAAGGGGACGAGGCCGCGGACCGGGTCGAGGAGACGGCCCCGGGCAGGGGCAAGCGGAAGGTCGTGGTGCTCTTCGCCGTGGCCGTCTTCGCCTATCTGCTCGACCTGATCAGCAAGATGATCGTGGTCGCGAAGCTGGAGCACCACCCGCCGGTCGAGATCCTCGGCGACTGGCTGAAGTTCGACGCGATCCGTAACGCGGGCGCCGCGTTCGGCTTCGGTGAGGCCTTCACGATCATCTTCACCTTCATCGCGGCGACCGTCATCGTGGTGATCGCCCGCCTCGCCCGCAAGCTCTACAGCCTGCCGTGGGCCATCGCGCTCGGCCTGCTGCTCGGCGGGGCGCTCGGCAACCTCACCGACCGCATCTTCCGCGCTCCCGGCACCTTCCAGGGCGCGGTGGTGGACTTCATCGCGCCCGCGCACTTCGCCGTCTTCAACCTCGCCGACTCCGCGATCGTCTGCGGCGGCATCCTGATCGTGATCCTTTCCTTCAAGGGCCTGGACCCCGACGGCACCGTGCACAAGGACTAGCGGGCGCAAGGCATACTCGACAGGTGAGTACGTATCCCGAGGTCCGCACCCTGCCCGTACCCGACGGTCTGGAGGGCGAGCGTGTCGACGCCGCCATTTCCCGGATGTTCGGTTTCTCCCGCACCAAGGCCGCCGACCTGGCCGCTGCCGGAAAGGTGCAGGTGGACGGCGCGGTGGTCGGGAAGTCCGAGCGGGTACGGGGCGGTGCCTGGCTGGAAGTGGAGATGCCGCAGGCACCCGCTCCGGTGCAGATCGTCGCCGAGCCCGTCGAGGGCATGGAGATCGTGCACGACGACGACGACATCGTCGTGATCGTGAAGCCGGTCGGGGTCGCCGCCCACCCGAGCCCCGGCTGGACCGGAACGACCGTCATCGGCGGTCTCGCCGCCGCCGGGTACCGGATCTCGACCTCCGGCGCCGCCGAGCGCCAGGGCATCGTCCACCGCCTCGACGTCGGCACCTCCGGCCTGATGGTCGTCGCCAAGTCCGAGCGCGCCTACACCCTGCTGAAGGCGCAGTTCCGCGACCGGGTCGTCGAGAAGAAGTACCACGCGCTGGTCCAGGGCCACCCGGACCCGATGAGCGGCACGATCGACGCCCCCATCGGGCGCCATCCCAACCACGACTACAAGTGGGCCGTGACGGCCGAGGGCAAGCCCTCCGTGACGCACTACGACCTCATCGAGGCCTACCGCGCCGCCAGCCTCCTGGACATCAAGCTGGAGACGGGCCGTACGCACCAGATCCGGGTGCACATGTCCGCCCACCGCCACCCCTGCGTCGGTGACCTCACCTATGGCGCCGACCCGACGATGGCCAAGCGCCTCGGCCTGACGCGGCAGTGGCTGCACGCCGTCCGGCTCGGCTTCGAGCACCCGTCCGACGGCGTCTGGGTGGAGTTCTCCAGCAACTACCCGGACGACCTCCAGCAGGCCCTGGACAAGATCGCGGCGGAGAGCGAATGACCGGCACGCCCGCCCCGTACACCACGCGTACCGTCGTCGACGAGCAGGATCGCGCCGCCTGTTTCCAGATCCGCAAGGACGTCTTCGTCGGTGAGCAGAACGTGCCCGAGGAGATCGAGTACGACGCCCTCGACGCGGTCGCGGTGCATGTGATCGCCGTCGCGCCGGACGGCTCCGCGCTCGGCACCGGGCGGCTGCTGCACGGCCCGGCCGCCCTCGACAGGACCGGCGGCGACCTCACCGTCGGCTCGCTCGGCCGGCTGGCGGTGGCCAAGGAGGCGCGCGGTCTCGGTGTCGGTGTGGCGCTCGTCCGGGCCATCGAGGACGCGGCCCGTGAGCTCGGTCTGACCGCCGTCGATCTGCACGCCCAGACCCATGCGCTCGGCTTCTACGAGCGGCTCGGCTACGTGGCGTACGGCCCGGAGTTCCCGGACGCCGGGATCGCCCACCGGGCGATGCGCCGCGACCTGTAGCCGCCACGCCCCGCACAGCCGCGACCGTGTCCGGGCCGGTCCGGCAGGGCGGGCGTGACGTCCAGATCCGCCGATCACAGAGTTCGGCTCTCCGTGCTCCGGAAGGCACCTCGTGGACCAGATGGCACTGCTCCTCCTGCTGTTGCTCGGAGCCGTGGTCACGGTGCCCCTGGGGGAGCGTCTCGGACTGCCCGCGCCGGTGCTGATGACGCTCGCCGGGGTCGGCATGGCGTTCCTCAGCTTCGTACCGAACGTGGACATCCCGCCCGAGATCATTCTTCCCGCGCTGCTGCCGCCGCTGCTCTACGCCTCCGTGCAGCGCACCTCCTGGCGGCAGTTCGCCGCCAACAGACGACCGATCTTTCTGCTGGCCGTGGCGCTGGTCTTCATCACGACGGCCGCCGTCGCCGCGGTCGCCAACGCGATCGTGCCCGGGCTGCCCATCGCCGCCGCCGTGGCGCTCGGCGCGCTCGTCGCCCCGCCGGACCCGATCGCGGCGACGGCCGTCGCGGGCTCGGTCGGACTGCCGCGCAGGCTCGTCTCCATCCTGGAGGGCGAGGGGCTGTTCAACGACGTGACCGCGATCGTGCTGTACCACGTGGCGATCGCCGCCGCGGTGAGCGGCACGTTCTCCCTGCCGGAGGCATTCGGGCTGCTGATCCTCTCCGCCGTCGTCGCCGTGGCCGTGGGTCTCGTGCTCGGCTGGGTCACCATCAAGCTCATGGGCCTGCTCGGTGATGCCACGCTCCAGGTCGGTCTCACCCTGCTGGTGCCGTTCGTGAGCTATGTGCTCGCGGAGGAGCTGATGGGTTCCGGTGTGCTGGCCGTCCTCACCACCGCGCTCTTCCTCGCCGAGCACACCGCCGACGCCGACGACGTCCTCGGGCGGCTCACCGGCCGAACCTTCTGGGAGATCGTCGACACCCTCGTCACCGGGGTCGCCTTCGGACTTATCGGCCTCGAACTGCACAACGTCTTCGGGACGGCCGACGGGCGCGAGCTACGGATGCTCGGCTGGGGGCTGGCCGTCGTCGCGGTCGTCGTCGGCGTACGGCTGCTGTATCTGCTGCCCGCGACCTGGCTCGCCAAGCGGCTGCACACCCGGCGCGACGTCAGCGAGGAGATCCCCACCAGCTGGCGGGAGACCGTCGTGATGTGGTGGTCCGGGATGCGCGGAGTGGCCTCGGTCGCGCTGGCGCTCGCGATTCCGCTGAAGACGGACGACGGGAATCCGTTCCCGGGCCGGGACGAGATCGTCTTCATCGCCTTCGCCGTGATCATGGCCACGCTCGTCGTCCAGGGACTCACCCTGCCGTGGCTGGTGCGCAGACTCCGCGTCCGGGCGGACACGGACGCCGAGGCGGCGCTGGAGCGGGACCTCGCGATCCGTGCGGCGAAGGCCGCGAAGCAACGGCTCAAGGAGATCCGCGAGGTCGAGCAGTTCCCGGACGAGGTCGCGGAGCGGCTACAGCGCCTCGCGTACGACATGGGGGCGCGGATCAGCCCCGACATGGTCGACGAGGAGCGCCGTGAGGCCTATGCGCAGCGCGCCGAACGCTTCAGGGCGGTCAGCCGCGTCCAGCGCGAAATGATGTCGGCCGCCCGCCACGCGGTGCTCTCGGCCCGCAGCGAGGCGGGTGCGGACCCGGAGGTCGTCGACCGGGTGCTGCGGCAGCTGGACGTACGCAGCCTGCGGTGACGCGGTGCCGTGCGGCGCCGGTGTCCTGTGCGACTGGCACCATGGGCCCCATGAACATCATGCTTTTCCACTCGACGTACGGACTGCGCCCCGCCGTGCACGCGGCCGCCGCCCGGCTGCGCGCCGCCGGGCACGAGGTGCAGATGCCGGATCTCTTCGAGGGGCGCATCTTCGAGACCGTCGAGGAAGGCCTGGCCTTCAAGGAAGAGGTCGGCAAGGACGAACTGCTCAGGAGGGCCGTGCTGGCCGCCGCGCCCTACTCCGACCGGGGCCTGGTGTACGCGGGTTTCTCCTTCGGGGCGTCCACCGCCCAGACGCTGGCGCTCGGTGACGAGAAGGCGCGCGGTCTGCTGCTGTTCCACGGCACCTCGGACATCGCCGAGAACGCCTCGGTGGACGAGCTGCCCGTACAGCTGCATGTCGCGGACCCGGACCCGTTCGAGACGCACGACTGGCTGAACTCCTGGTATCTGCAGATGCAGCGGACCGGCGCCGATGTGGAGATCTACCGCTACCCGGGCGCGGGCCATCTCTTCACGGACGCCGAACTGCCGGACCACGACGCGGCCGCGGCCGAGCTGGCCTGGAAGGTCGCGCTCGGCTTCCTCGCCACGCTGTGAGCGAGCGAAGGGCCCCGCGCGGTGCGGGGCCCTTCGGACGGACAGGACGGATCATCCGCGGTAGGCGGTCCAGCTGTCGCTCATCCGCTGCACCTGGCCCGCGGTGAACTGGTACATGCAGGAGTCGTAGGTGTAGTCCATGAAGTTGTGGATCGGGTCGACCCCCGTCTTGTTGGCGCAGGTGTCGCGCCCGGTCGGGCACTCGAACGCGGCGCTCTTCTCGGCGGGTGTGTCGGAGACGTAGTCGCCGTTGCCGTTACAGCCGCCCTGGAAGGTGTGGTAGAGCCCCATCCAGTGGCCGACCTCGTGGGTCGCGGTGTCGCCCTCGTCGTAGTTGGTGGCCGAACCGCCGGGCAGCGAGGCGTCCAGGACGACGACGCCGTCCATGCTCGGGCTGGAGTTGTACGAGCTGGGGAAGGTGGCCCAGCCGAGCAGCCCGCCGCCGAGGTTGGCGGTGTAGACGTTGAGCGCGTTCGCACCGCCCTTGCGCAGCGCCGTCTTCATCGCCCTCTCGGCGGACGAGCCCGAGGAGAGGTTGTACCAGGAGGCGTTGTCGGTGTAGTCGGTGCCGGCCAGCGAGAACTGGAAGCCGGAGTCGGTGTTGCCCGTTCCCTGGCCGCTGTAGGCCGCGTTCAGCACGTTCATCTGGCTGCTGATGTCGCCCGAGGTGAGCTTGCCCGTGGTGCCGGAGTGGATGACGTGGAAGTAGACCGGGACGGTCGCTCCGGCGGCGAGCGTGGAGCCGCTGACCCGGCGGTCGGCGAGTCTCTCCTTGAGCTGGGCATCCATGGCCTTGGCCTGGGACGTCGTGAGCTCATTGGGGTCGGCGGCGTGCTCGGTGCCCGAGGGGCGGGCCTCGCGTGCGGTGGCGCTGGTGCTTGCCTCGCTCGCGCACTTCTCGGCGTTCGACGCGGCGGACGCGGAGGAGACCGTCGCCTTCGCGGCGGCGGAGCCGGTGGTGGCGGAAAGCGGTGCCAGGGCCAGCGTTCCGGCCAGGACGGCGGTGCCGATCGCACGGTGACGCAGACGTGGCGATATACGGGCAAGAGCGCGCACAGGGACTCCTCGCGGATGTGTGGGGGAGGGATTTCCTCACCTGCCGCCGGGAGATTACGTGCGCATGTCAGATCTTGAGGAGAATCGATCAGGCCCAATGATTCATGGGGCAAACCGGGGGAAGGGGGAGAAATAATTCTGTGCGTTCCAGAGTTTGAGATGCGGACGTAACGTCCGGCGTTACCCCGGCGGTGGTGTGTCCCCATTGGAGCCGGAGGACACACCACCCGCCGTAGCGATGTAATGCGCCGTCAACATGAGCCTCGGTGGCTGAAAACAGACCCTCAACGCACCGGGCGGTCCACCCGCTCGACCTTCTGCGTTCCGCTGAGCGTCCGGTACGAACGCGTCCAGGCGGAGGTCGCGTCCTGCTTCGTCCTGTCGGAGACCACGTAGTAGTCCATCTGCGAACGCTCGGCAGTCACATCCAGGACGCCGTAGCCGTGCGAGTCCATGTCCACCCACTTCACATGGCGGTTGGCGGCCTTGACCGCGGCGGCGGCGACCACCGAGACGGTCTGCGGCGCCACATGGAGGATGTCGTCGAGATTGTCCGAGGTCACCGACGTCACCACGAACTCGGTGGCGGCCGACGCCGAGAGCGGGTACGTCGCGGCCTTCACCGGCACGTTATTGGCCCACGCCATGTGGATGTCGCCGGTCAGGAAGACCGTGTTGGTGATCGACCGGTCCCGCAGATGCGCGATCAGCTCCTTGCGGTCGTCCGTGTAGCCGTCCCACTGGTCGACGTTGACGGCGAGACCCTCCGTGGGCAGCCCCAGCAACCCGGCCAGCGGCTCCAGCAGATGCGCGGGTACGGAGCCGAACGCGACCGGCGAGATCATCACGGACGTACCGACCAGCTTCCAGGTGGCGTCCGAGCCGGCCAGGCCCGACTTCAGCCAGTCCAGCTGTGCCCGGCCGGTGATCGTGCGGTCCGGGTCGTCGACCGAGCCGTTGCCGATCGTCGACTGCTGGGAGCGGAAGGTGCGCAGATCGAGGAGGTGGAGATCGGCCAGGTTGCCGAAGCGCAGCCGCCGGTAGACCGTGCCCTCGGTGGAGGCGCGGACCGGCATCCACTCGAAGTACGCCTGCTTGGCGCCCGCCGCCCGGTCGGCCCAGGCGCCCTCCGTGCCCGGGGTGTGGTTCTCGGCCCCGCCCGACCAGGCGTCGTTGGCGAACTCGTGGTCGTCCCAGATCGCGATCACCGGGTGGGTGGCGTGCAGGGTCTGGAGGTCGGTGTCCGTCTTGTAATTGCCGTGCCGGGTGCGGTAGTCGGCGAGGGTGAGGATCTCGTGCCTCGGCTCGTGCGGCCGTACGACGTACTTCGCGGCCGGGTAGGCGCCCGACGCGTACTCGTAGATGTAGTCGCCGAGATGCAGCACCGCGTCGAGGTCGGCGCGGGCGGCGAGATGCCGGTACGGGGAGAAGAACCCGGCCTCCCAGTTGGCGCACGACACCACCCCGAAACGCACACCGGGCGTGGTGGCACCGGCCGCGGGTGCGGTCCGGGTGCGGCCCGTCGGCGAGAACGTCTGCGTACCGTCGCCCGCCGAGAAGCGGAACCAGTACGCGGTGGCCGGGCTCAGCCCGCGTACATCGGCCTTGACGGTGTGGTCGGAAGCGGCCTTCGCGACGGTCGTGCCCCGGGCGGCGATCCGGGTGAAGCCCTTGTCCTCGGCGACCTCCCAGCGCACCGCCGTATCGGCGCCGCGGCCGGAGCCGGGCACGGCGTCGGGGGTCGGGGTGACACGGGTCCACAGGAGT
Source organism: Streptomyces sp. NBC_01217 (assembly GCF_035994185.1). NCBI lineage: Bacteria > Bacillati > Actinomycetota > Actinomycetes > Kitasatosporales > Streptomycetaceae > Streptomyces > Streptomyces sp. NBC_01217. Next base: position 2,373,746 of record NZ_CP108538.1, on the reverse strand, counting down.
ATGCCGTCGGGCAGGGGGTCGCCGGAGGCGACGCCGTGGAGGAAGGCCGGACCGTCCGCGGCACGCGCGGGGGTGGCGGCGCCCAGCACGGGGACGGCGACGGCGGTGGCGGCAGCGGCCTTGACGAGCGTGCGGCGGCTGGGAGCGGACAGTGGCGAGGGAAGGTGTCGGCTGGTCACGGACGAGAACCCTACTGACCGGTAAAGCGAACGGGCGGGCGAACAAAGGATGTTCGCCCGCCCGTCGGGAAACCGCCGCCCGGAATTAGCCCTTCAGGGCGTTGGTGACCGCGGTGTTGAATTCGGCGACGGTCATGGGGGCGTTCTCGGTGCCCTCGCCGGTGAGCGTCTTGCCGTCCATCTTCAGCGTCGGGGTGCCCTGCACGCCGCTCTTGTCGAACGTCGCGGACATCTTCATCGCCCAGTTGTCGTACGTACCGTCCTCGACGTTCTTCTGGAACGCCTTGTTGCCCTTCAGGGCGTCGACCGTGTCGGCGACCTTGATCAGGTACGCGTCGTCCTTGAACTTGTCGTCGGTCTCCTCCGGGTGGTACTTCGCGGAGTAGAGCGCGTACTTGTAGTCGAGGAACGCCTCCGGGCTGACGTCGAGCGCGGCACCCAGCGCGCTCAGCGCGTTCTTCGAGCCCTCGCCGCCCGCACCGTTGTCGATGAACGTGGCACCGATGTACTTGATCTTGTACTTCCCGGCGTCGACGTCCTTGTGCACCGTCTCGCCGACGGTCTGCTCGAACGAGGCGCAGACCGGGCAGCGCGAGTCCTCGTACAGCTCCAGGGTCTTCTTGGCGGTCGACTTGCCGATGACGACGGTGGTGCCGTCGTCGCCCGAGGTGTTCTTGGGCGCGGTCACGTTCTTCGCGTCCGCGGCCGCCTCCCAGTGGGACGGCTTGTTCAGCTGCATGACACCCCAGCTGGCGGCGCCCACGATCGCCAGGACGGCGACGATCGAGCCGCCGACGACGAGCTGCCTGCGGGTCTTGTCCCTCTTGGCCTGGCGCTCGCGCTCGGCGCGCAGACGCTCGCGGGCCGCCGCCTTGTTGGCCTGGCTGTTGCGCTTGCTCATGTTCGTCTCTCCATGGTGTGGGTGGTACGGCGTCGGGGTGTACGTGTTCAGGCGAAGACGCAGGCCGAGCGCGGCGGTCCCCTTCGTCCCACGGAGTGCACGAGCAGACGGGCGTGTACGGGCAGATGCGGGCCGCGTCCGGCGGGGCGCACTCCGCGGCGTACGGAGCGGCGGGCCGTACCCACCACGGCGACCGCGATCAGCAGCGGCCGGAACGCCAGGACCGCGGCCGCCCCCAGCAGACCGGCGAGCGCGGACTCGCCGTGCCGCAGCCAGGCCGCGGCGAGCAGCCCGACCGTCACATGGGCGGCGAGCAGCAGCCACGGCACCGCGGGGCCGGGCGAGGCCAGCAGCGCGGCCGCCGTGTGTCCGGTGCCGGTCACCGAGGCGATCGGGGTGCCGACGTCACCGACGCCGCCGATCTTCGACGCACCGTCGCCGAGGTCACCGCCGCCGCACAGCACATCGACGCCGACCCAGCGCAGCGGACCCGTGACCGGGCCGCCCGCCGCGCCGTAACAGAGGTGCTGGCCGGTGGTGAAGACGGTGTCGGCCGCCAGCTCCAGCGGGACCAGCAGCCCGGCGATCGCCCCGAAACCGCGCTCCCGGCCGGCCAGCGCGTACGCCACCGCGAAGACCACGCCGGCCAGCAGGGCGACGACGGTCAGCGGCAGCGGGACCCGGGAGAGCAGCACATGGGACGCAGCGGAGAGCGTCACGACGAGCGCTGTGAAAAGCGCCGCGCGAACGACTCTGAGCTGCGTCCCGGATATGTCCATCGTCGAGGAGTGTCGCATGCGAACCTGTAGGCGATTTTTGGGGCCTTGGAATGCCCGGCCGCTTGCGGAGCCCTACAGCCCCGGGATGCGGCCGTTGCGGAAGAGGTCCACGAAGATCTGGTGGTCCGCGCGGGCCCGGGCGCCGTAGCTGTGGGCGAAGTCCACCAGCAGGCCGGTGAAGCCCTCCTCGTCCGCCGCGATCGCCGCGTCGATCGCCCGCTCGGTGGAGAACGGCACCAGCGAGTGACCGCTCTCGTCGTCCGCCGCGGAGTGCATCGTCGCCGTCGCCCGGCCGAGGTCCGCGACGACCGCGGCGATCTCCTCCGGCTCGTCGATGTCGGACCAGTCGAGATCGACCGCGTACGGAGACACCTCGGCGACCAGCTGCCCGGCCCCGTCCAGCTCGGTCCAGCCGAGCCACGGGTCGGCGTGCGCCTGCAGGGCGCGCTGCGAGATGACCGTGCGGTGGCCCTCGTGCTGGAAGTAGTCACGCACGGCCGCGTCGGTGATGTGCCGGGAGACCGCGGGGGTCTGCGCCTGCTTGAGATAGATCACCACATCGTTCTCCAGGGCGTCGCTGTTGCCCTCCAGAAGGATGTTGTACGAGGGCAGCCCGGCCGAGCCGATGCCGATGCCGCGACGGCCGACGACATCCTTCACCCGGTAGGAGTCGGGGCGGGTCAGGCTCGACTCCGGCAGGGTCTCCAGATAGCCGTCGAAGGCGGCAAGCACCTTGTAGCGCGTGGCCGCGTCCAGATCGATCGAGCCGCCGCCCGCCGCGAACCGGCGCTCGAAGTCACGGATCTCCGTCATCGAGTCCAGCAGCGAGAACCGGGTCAGCGACCGGGCGTCGCGCAGCGCGTCCAGCAGCGGGCCGTCCGCCGTGTCCAGCGTGAACGGCGGCACCTCGTCGTTCTTCGCGCCCGCCGCCAGGGCGTGGATCCGCTCGCGGTAGGCCGCCGCGTAGATCCGGACGAGCTCGCTGATCTGGTCGTCGCCCAGCGCCTTCGCGTACCCGATCAGGGCGACGGAGGCGGCGAAGCGCTTGAGGTCCCAGGTGAACGGGCCGACATACGCCTCGTCGAAGTCGTTCACATTGAAGATCAGCCGGCCGTTGGCGTCCATGTACGTGCCGAAGTTCTCCGCGTGCAGATCGCCGTGGATCCACACCCGGCCGGTCCGCTCGTCCAGATACGGGCCGCCGTGCCGCTCCCGCTCCAGGTCGTTGTAGAACAGGCACGCCGTGCCCCGGTAGAAGGCGAACGCCGAGCCCGCCATCTTGCGGAACTTGACCCGGAAGGCAGCCGGATCGGCGGCCAGCAGCTCCCCGAACGCGGTGTCGAAGACCTCAAGAATCTGCTCCCCGCGCTGCGCTGCGCCGGTCTGCGCTTCCGACATCTCTGGGTGCCTCCTGGTACCTGACGTGCATGACAAATGGGACGGACTTCTCAGCCCTTCAACGCGCGACCGTACCCGGGAGTGCCCCTCGGTTGTCACCTCCAAGACGTAGACTTCCACGCTGTCCCCCCAGCCAGTCATTGCCTGTTTCCCCGGAGGCCCGACGCCGTGACCAAGCCGCCTTTTACGCACCTCCACGTCCACACCCAGTACTCGCTGCTGGACGGTGCCGCGCGGCTCAAGGACATGTTCGCCGCCTGTAACGAGATGGGCATGTCGCACATCGCGATGACGGACCACGGCAACCTGCACGGGGCGTACGACTTCTTCCACTCGGCGAAGAAGGCGGGTGTGACGCCGGTCATCGGGATCGAGGCGTACGTCGCCCCGGAGTCGCGCAAGCACAAGCGGAAGATCCAGTGGGGCCAGCCGCACCAGAAGCGCGACGACGTCTCCGGTTCGGGCGGTTACACCCACAAGACGATCTGGGCGTCGAACGCGAAGGGGCTGCACAACCTCTTCCGGCTCTCCTCGGACGCGTACGCCGAGGGCTGGCTGCAGAAGTGGCCGCGCATGGACAAGGAGACCATCGCCCAGTGGTCCGAGGGCCTGATCGCGTCCACCGGTTGCCCCTCCGGCGAGGTGCAGACCCGACTGCGGCTCGGCCAGTTCGACGAGGCGGTCCAGGCGGCCTCCGACTACAAGGACATCTTCGGCGAGGGCAAGTACTTCCTGGAGCTGATGGACCACGGCATCGAGATCGAGCGCCGGGTCCGTGACGGGCTCCTCGAAATCGGCAAGAAGCTGAACATCCCGCCGCTGGTCACCAACGACTCGCACTACACCTACGCGCACGAGGCCACCGCGCACGACGCGCTGCTGTGCATCCAGACCGGCAAGAACCTCTCCGACCCGGACCGCTTCCGCTTCGACGGCACGGGCTACTACCTCAAGACGACGGACGAGATGTACGCCGTCGACTCCTCCGACGCCTGGCAGCAGGGGTGCGCCAACACCCTGCTGGTCGCCGAGCAGATCGACACCACCGGGATGTTCGAGAAGCGCGACCTGATGCCGAAGTTCGACATCCCGGAGGGTTTCACCGAGATCACCTGGTTCCAGGAAGAGGTCCGGGTCGGGATGAACCGCCGCTACCCCGGCGGCGTCCCCGAGGACCGGCAGAAGCAGGCCGAGTACGAGATGGACGTCATCATCCAGATGGGGTTCCCGGGATACTTCCTCGTCGTCGCCGACTTCATCATGTGGGCGAAGAACAACGGCATCGCGGTCGGCCCCGGCCGAGGCTCCGCGGCCGGTTCGATCGTGGCGTACGCGATGGGCATCACCGACCTCGACCCGATCGAGCACGGACTGATCTTCGAGCGGTTCCTCAACCCCGAGCGCGTCTCCATGCCCGATGTCGACATCGACTTCGACGAGCGCCGGCGCGTCGAAGTGATCAGGTACGTGACGGAGAAGTACGGCGCCGACAAGGTCGCCATGATCGGCACGTACGGCAAGATCAAGGCCAAGAACGCCATCAAGGACTCCGCCCGCGTCCTCGGCTACCCCTACGCGATGGGCGACCGGCTCACCAAGGCCATGCCCGCCGACGTCCTCGGCAAGGGCATCGACCTCAACGGCATCACCGACCCCAAGCACCCGCGCTACAGCGAGGCGGGCGAGATCCGGGGGATGTACGAGAACGAGCCGGACGTGAAGAAGGTCATCGACACCGCGAAGGGCGTCGAGGGCCTGGTCCGGCAGATGGGCGTGCACGCCGCGGGCGTCATCATGTCGAGCGAGCCGATCGTCGACCACGCCCCGATCTGGGTGCGGCACACCGATGGCGTCACCATCACACAGTGGGACTACCCCCAGTGCGAGTCGCTCGGCCTGCTGAAGATGGACTTCCTGGGCCTCAGGAACCTGACCATCATGGACGACGCCGTCAAGATGGTGGAGACCAACAAGGGCGTCAAGCTGGACCTGCTCGGCCTCCCGCTGGACGACCCGAAGACATACGAAATGCTCTGCCGCGGTGACACGCTCGGCGTGTTCCAGTTCGACGGCGGCCCGATGCGCTCCCTGCTGCGCCAGATGCAGCCCGACAACTTCGAGGACATTTCCGCCGTCTCGGCCCTGTACCGGCCGGGCCCGATGGGCATGAACTCGCACACGAACTACGCCGAGCGAAAGAACGGCCGCCAGGAGATCACCCCGATCCACCCGGAGCTGGAGGAGCCGCTCAAGGAGACGCTCGGCCTGACCTACGGCCTGATCGTCTACCAGGAGCAGGTACAGAAGGCCGCCCAGATCGTCGCCGGATACTCGCTCGGCGAGGCCGACATCCTGCGCCGCGTGATGGGCAAGAAGAAGGCCGACGAACTGGCGAAGAACTTCGTGCTCTTCCAGGCGGGCGCCAAGAAGAACGGCTACTCCGACGCGGCGATCCAGGCCCTGTGGGACGTGCTGGTCCCCTTCGCCGGATACGCCTTCAACAAGGCGCACTCCTCCGCGTACGGCCTGGTCACCTACTGGACCGCCTACCTCAAGGCGAACTACCCCGCCGAGTACATGGCGGCGCTGCTGACCTCGGTCAAGGACGACAAGGACAAGTCGGCGGTCTATCTCAACGAGTGCCGTCGCATGGGCATCAAGGTGCTGCCGCCCAATGTGAACGAATCCCTGTCGAACTTCGCCGCGCAGGGCGACGACGTGATCCTCTTCGGCCTGACCGCCGTCCGCAACGTCGGTCAGAACGTCGTCGACTCGATCATCCGGTGCCGCAAGGCGAAGGGGAAGTACGGCTCCTTCCCCGACTTCCTGGACAAGGTCGAGGCGGTCGTCTGCAACAAGCGCACCGTCGAGTCGCTGATCAAGGCCGGCGCCTTCGACGAGATGGGCCACACCCGCAAGGGCCTGGTCGCCCACCACGAGCCGATGATCGACAACGTGGTGCAGGTCAAGCGCAAGGAGGCCGAGGGACAGTTCGACCTCTTCGGCGGCATGGGCGAGGAGGAGAGCGACGAGCCGGGCTTCGGGCTCGACGTGGAGTTCTCCGACATCGAGTGGGAGAAGTCCTACCTGCTCGCGCAGGAGCGCGAGATGCTCGGCCTGTACGTCTCCGACCACCCGCTCTTCGGCCTGGAACACGTGCTGTCCGACAAAGCCGACTCCTCGATCTCCCAGCTGACCGGCGGCGAACACGCCGACGGGGCGATCGTCACCGTCGGCGGCATCATCTCCGGCCTCCAGCGCAAGATGACCAAACAGGGCAACGCCTGGGCCATCGCCACCGTCGAGGACCTGGCCGGTTCCATCGAGTGCATGTTCTTCCCCGCCACCTATCAGCTGGTCTCCACCCAGCTCGTCGAGGACACCGTCGTCTTCGTCAAGGGACGCCTGGACAAGCGCGAGGACGTGCCCCGGCTCGTCGCCATGGAGATGCAGGTCCCCGACATCTCGTCGGCCGGCACCAACGCCCCCGTGGTCCTGACCATCCCCACGGTCAAGATCACCCCGCCGATGGTCAGCCGCCTCGGCGAGGTCCTCAGCAGCCACCGCGGCGACACCGAGGTACGGATCAGGCTCCAGGGCCCCCGCAAGACCACGGTGCTCCGGCTCGACCGGCACCGGGTGAAGCCCGATCCGGCGCTCTTCGGCGACCTGAAGGTGCTGCTCGGCCCGTCCTGCCTGGCCGGCTGAGCCGGTCGGCGACAGACGTACGAGAGGGGCGCCCCGCGAAAGCGGGAGCGCCCCTCTCGGTCATCCGGCACGGGGGCCGGACCGGAGATCCACCCGGTCAGTTGTGGCCGAAGCGCCGCTGGTGCTTACGGGCAACATCGGCAGGGCTGCCCTGGGCCTGCGACTGAGGCTGTATCTGCGTCTCGTACGCGTTCTTGGACTCTTCCGCGCCGCGCTCCGGGCCGGACGCACGGTTCTGCTGGCTGCTCTGCTTGCGGTTCTTGTTCTTGGCCATGGTGTTCCTCCTGTGGGGACTCTCGGGGCCAGGACCGCGTTCAGATTCACATAGCGCATCAAAGCGTGCATGTTGGATCATTACCGTGCGTAGTGAGGGGGTATCATGCGCCGTTTTCCCGATCCGCCACGCCGATGATCGAGTTCCGGCCGTCAACCCCTGCGCGGTCGGGCAGACTCGAAGGAAACCCTTGGCAAAGACCACACCCGAACTTCTGGAAGAGGGTGGAACGCGTGGACCGTTGCGTCGTCCTGGTGGACGCCGGCTACCTGCTGGGAGCAGCCGCGAGTCTGCTGGCCGGGGAGCCCGCCCGATCCCGCATCACCGTCGACCACGCGGCCCTCATCCGGGGCCTGCGCGAGCTGGCAGAGGCCGATACGCAGCAGCCGCTGCTGCGGATCTACTGGTTCGACGGCGCCCCCGACCGCGTACCGCAGCCCGAGCACCGCAGACTGCGCGTGATGCCCAGGGTGACCGTCCGGCTCGGCGCTCTCACCCGCAGTGACGGGCGCTGGGCACAGAAGGGCGTCGACGCCGCGATGCACGCCGAACTCACCGAACTGGCCAGGAACCGGGCCTGCTCCGACGTGGTGCTGGTGACCGGCGACGGCGATCTGCTGCCCGGCCTGATGTCCGCCAAGGAACACGGCGTCGCCGTCCATCTGTGGGCCGTCCAGGCCGCCGACGGCGACTACAACCAGTCCGAGGACCTGGTCGCCGAGGCCGACGAACGCAGGGTGCTCGACCGCGCCTGGATCACCCAGTCCGTACGGGCCAAGGAGACGGGCGTCTGCGCCCCGCCGCCCGCGCCCCGCCCGGAGATCGCCGCGATCCTCTCCGCACCGCTGCCCGAGGCGGCCCTCGCCGCCTCCGCCGAGCGGGCATCGGAGGCCCAGGCGGCCGCCGCCAACGGCAGCGCGGCACCGCCCGAGGAGACCACCACCGCCGACCGGCCCGGCCACGGCGGAAGGGGCGTCCCCACTCCCAAGGACCTGGCGGGCACTCTGCGCGGCCCCGGCATTCAGACCGCCCAGCCGTCCTCGCCCGCCAACGCGACCCTGCGCTGGTCCTCCGACAAGGGCTGGCTGGAGCGCGGCGGACCGCTCGGCGAGCCCGCCGAGACCGCCTCCCTGCCGACGCTGGCCCAGCTCACCAGCGCCGAGCAGCGCTGGGCGGACCGCGAGGAGGACATCACCACCGTCGGCGGCGACCCCTTCGAGGTGGGCCAGGTCTTCGCCCGCCGCTGGATGGAGCGGCTGCCGGAGACCACGCATCTGCAGAAGCTGTCGACCATGTATCCGCGCATCCCACACCGCATCGACGGCGAGCTGCTGCGGTACGCGGCACGGTTCGGCCTGCTCGCCCACAAGGACGACCAGATCGACGAACACGACCGTTATGCGATCCGGGCAGGATTCTGGCGGGAGATCGACGTGCGGGCCGCGGCGGAACACGCCCCGGTGGTGGAGCGGACGAGCCCGTCCGCCGACTGACGGTGCGGCGGCCCCGAGGGCGGGCGAGAAGGCCGCCGATCGCGGCGCTGGCGCCCGACCGGCATGGCCCCGGAGGCAATACGGGGCATCCGACCCCGTACTCTCGTACCTCGTGAGTACGGGCACAGCACAGGCGCAGACGGCGACCGGGACCGTGTGCGCGGTGCGTGATCTGGTCAAGACCTATCCCGCCGCCCGCGGCCGCCGCGGTGCACCGGCCACCCCCGAGGTGCGCGCCACCGACGGGATCAGCCTGGACGTGCGGCGCGGCGAGATCTTCGGACTCCTCGGCCCCAACGGCGCCGGGAAGTCCACCCTGGTACGCCAGCTCACCGGGCTGATGCGGCCCGACTCCGGCAGCGTCGACGTGCTGGGCCACGATCTCGTACGCCATCCCGAGCGGGCCTCCCGGCTGATCGGATACCTCGGCCAGGAGTCCACCGCCCTCGACGAGCTGACCGTGTCGCTGGCCGCCGAGACCACCGGACGGCTTCGCGGCCTCGCGGTACGGGACGCCCGCGCCGAGCGCGACGCCGTACTCGACGAACTCGGCCTCACCGAGATCGCGGGACGCCCGCTGAGGAAGCTCTCCGGCGGCCAGCGGCGGCTCGCCTGCTTCGCGGCCACGCTGGTCGGCGAGCGGCCGGTGCTGGTGCTGGACGAGCCGACCACCGGGATGGACCCCGTCGCACGGCGTGCCGTCTGGGCCGCTGTCGACCGGCGCCGGGCCGAGCGCGGCACGACGGTGCTGCTCGTCACCCACAACGTCATCGAGGCCGAGACGGTCCTCGACCGGGTCGCCGTGATCGAACGGGGCAAGGTCATCGCCTGCGACACGCCGACCGGGCTCAAGGAACGGGTCGCGGGCGAGGTCCGCGTCGAGCTGGTGTGGCGCGAGCGGGCGCCCCTGGAGGTGCCCGAAGTGGCCGCACTGCGCGGCTCGGCCCAGGAGTCAGGGCGGCGCTGGGTGCTGCGGCTGGGCCCCGACGAGGCACGGGCGGCGGTCGCCGCGGTGACCGGAGGCGCGGCCTTCGCCGCACTCGACGACTTCACGCTGGCGACGCCCAGCCTGGAGGACGTCTATCTCGCGCTCGGCGGGGACGCGACCAAGGGGCTGGTGAAGTCATGACCGGGACCGGCGGGACTGACGTGGCGAGCGGGGCGGCCGGGTGCGCGTGCGTGGCCGGGCAGGGAGCGAACAGGAGCAGCGCCAGGTGACGAGCATCGTTCCCGCGCAGGCGGTGACCGGACCTGTCCGGACCGCCGGTGACGGCCGTGCCGGACGCGACAGCGAGGGCTTGGACGGGGAGGTCTTCGACGGCGAGGGCTTCGGCGGGGCTGCTCCCGCGCCGCTCGCGCCGCGGGCCCGGCTGCTCCCGTCGCTCGCGGCCGTCTACCGTGCCCAGCTGTCCAGGGCCAGGGTCGCCCGCATCCCGCTGCTGTTCGTCGCGACCTTCCAGTCCGTCGGGATCATGGTGCTGATGCGCGGGGTCGTCGAAGGCGGCTCCGAGGCGCGGGCCGTCGTCGCCGGATCCAGCGTCCTCGTGGTGGCCTTCGTCGCGCTCAACCTGCTCGCCCAGTACTTCGGGCAGCTGCGGGCCGGGGGCGGGCTCGACCACTACGCCACCCTGCCGGTGCCGCCCGCCGCTGTGGTGCTCGGCGCGGCCGGGGCGTACGCCTCCTTCACCGTGCCCGGCACGATCGTCACGGCCGTGGCGGGCAGCGTGCTGTTCGGGCTGCCGCTGACACATCTGTGGGTGCTCGTCGCCGTCATCCCGCTCTCCGGGGCGGCGCTCTCCGGGCTCGGTGCCGCTATGGGGCTGCTCGCGCCCCGGCAGGAGCTGGCCACGCTGCTCGGGCAGCTGGGCATGTCGGCGGCGCTGCTGCTCGGCGTCCTGCCGGCCGACCGGTTGCCCGGGCCGATCGGCTGGGCCCGCGATCTGCTGCCGTCGACGTACGGCGTCGAGGCGCTCTCCCGGTCCTTCGACGCCCACCCCGACTGGGCGGTCGTCGCCCTGGACCTCGCGGTCTGCGCCGTCGTCGGCGTCCTCTCGCTGGCCGCGGCCACGTGGGCGTACCGCAGGGCAGCGGTCCGGTGAGGCGCGGCACAGGGACGCCTGGCACGATGGCACGGTGACCGCACCTCTGACGCCGCCTCACCAGCCCTCGTCCAATGACCCCTGGCAGACCCCGCCGAAATGGGGTGGGCCGGTCGGGACCGGTGGCCCCGGAGGCCCCGGTGGGCCTCACGCCGGGGCCCTGCTGGAGTCCGACGGGTCGAGCGATCGCCGGTCGGATCTGTGGCGGGCCGTGACCGTCGCCCTTTTCGTGACCGTCGCGGGGATCGGGCTCGCGTTTCTCTGGCTGTGGCTGGCCCCGCGGATTCCGCTGATCTCCGACGGCACGGCCGTCTTCCTCAGCGACAGCGAGGGTGAGGAGGCGATCGGCGCCGACGGTACGTTCGTGCTGCTGGCGCTGGCGTTCGGCGCGGTCTCCGCGGTGCTGGCCTTCCTCTTCCAGCGGCGCGGCGGGATCGCCCTGGTGGTGGGGCTCGCGGTGGGCGGGGTGCTCGGTTCGCTGCTGGCCTGGCGGCTGGGGGTGTGGCTGGGACCGACCCAGGACGTGGTCGCGCACGCGCGCGAGGTCGGCAAGGGCGTGGTCTTCGACGCGCCGCTTCGGCTGCGGGCGAAGTGGGCGGCGCTGCTGGCGTGGCCGCTGGCGGCGATGGCGGTTCATCTCGGGCTGACGGCGTTGTTCGGGCCGCGGGATCCGGAGCCGGAGTGGGGGGTGTTTCCGGGGGCGGGGGCGCCGGTGCCGCCGGGGGAGTCGTAAAGGCGGGTGCGGGTGGGGCGGGGGTGGGCCGCTGCGCGGGGCTTGTCCCCTACCCGCCCCTTCCCGAAACCGGGGCTCTGCCCCGGACCCCGGTCCTCAAACGCCGGACGGGCTGAAAATTCGGCTGTGGTGTCTACCCCCGGCCGATCTCCGCGAACACCGCCCCCGTCAGCGACGCCAGGTCCGTGGGGGAGAGTTCTACCTCCAGGCCCCGGCGGCCTGCCGAGACGCAGATTGTTTCGTGGGACCGGGCCGATTCGTCCAGCACCGTACGCAGGCGCTTGCGCTGGCCCAGGGGGGAGATGCCGCCGCGTACGTAGCCGGTGGTGCGTTCTGCTGCTGCCGGGTCGGCCATGGCGGCTCGTTTGCCGCCCACCGCGGAGGCCAGGGCCTTGAGGTCGAGGGAGCCGGCCACCGGGACGACGGCCACGGTGAGGGTGCCGTCGACGTCCGCGACGAGGGTCTTGAAGACGCGGTCGGGGGAGACGCCCAAGGCCTCGGCCGCCTCCTCGCCGTAGGAGGCGGATGCCGGGTCGTGGTCGTAGGAGTGGACGGTGAACGCCGTGCCGGCCGCGGTCAGCGCGACCGTTGCCGGGGTGCCGCCGGACTGTTGCTGCTTCTTCGGCTTCTTCGCCACGGGGAAGGGTCCTCGGGTCGGTCAGTTGGGGTGGGTCGGGGCGCGCGTCAGGTCCACCGCGGGCAGGGACGGCAGATGCCGGATCACGGCGGTCTCCGAGCGCAGCAGCGTCAGTTCCTCGCGCAGCCGGGTCGCGGTGTCGGGCGCCTGGAGCAGCCGCTGCTTGCACGGGATGTCGAACACGGCCGCCGCCGCGACCAGGTAGGAGACGACGGAAGGGTCGTCGGGCAGGTCCGCGCCCGTCGTCAGGGACCGTTCGCTCGCCCCGGCCAGTCGCTTCTGGTAGCTGCGGAAGGCCCGCAGGACGCCCTCGGCGAGCGCACCGGCCTCCTCGCCGGGCTCCTCGTCCAGCTCTTCGAGTTCGGCCGTCAGATAGGGGCCGCTCGCATCGACGGAGAGCAGCTTGACCCGGGTGGTGCCGGTCGCGAGGACCTCGAAGCTGCCGTCCGGCCGTTCCCGGATCTTCGCCGCGTCGGCGATGCAGCCGACCCGGTGGAAGGTCTGGATCGGGTCGGGGCCGAAGCCGTCCGAGGGGCCGCGCTCGGCGGGGGTACGCGTCGGGTCGGGCATTCCCGTGGCCGTCGGTGCGATCTCGCGGCCGTCGCGGATCGCGACCACGGCGAAACGGCGGGGCTCGTCGTCATCGGTCTTCAGCAACTCGCGCATCATGGCGCGATAACGCTCTTCGAAGACGTTCAGCGGCAGCACGAGGCCGGGGAACAGCACCGCGTTCAGCGGGAACAGAGGCAGGCGAGCGGTGGTCACAACGGTCAAGCGTAATGGCCGCGGGGCCTGCCCCGGTCGGCCCTGCCCGGCATGGGCGTCACACAGGCCACCCGGAGCCGCGCGTCGTCCCTCGCGTCGAGGAACCGGCCGAGCGGATCCTCGGAGACCGACGACCACGGGAACGACGACGCATGGGGTCCGATCTGCCGGAACTGTTCCAGTGCCTCGGCCCAGCGGCCCCGGGCGACCAGCACGAACGCCAGCAGGTTGCGGACCTCGGCGGGCCAGGGATCGCCGGGCGCGAACGAGGCGGACAGCGTGATCGCCAGATCCGCCGCCGCGTCGATCCGCTCCTCCTGCACCGAGGTGGTCCGTACACCCGGCTCCTCGATCAGCAGGGCGAAGGCGGCCCGCAGCGGCAGGGCCTGCACCAGCGAGCTGGGCAGCGAGTCCTCGGCCGCGCGCTCCGCGAAGTCGAAGCACTCACGGTGCGAGCCGTACCAGGCGGCGGAGAGATACCGCAGCGCCGCGACGTGGCAGCCGTAGTGGTGCGAGGAGCGCTGGATCGCCTGCTCCCACAGCGCCTCGAACATGGTGTGTGTGGCGTGCGTGCCGCGCGCGTGGTCGAGCGCGAGGCGCCAGGGCACGGGGTCGCGCGGATCGCTCTCGGCCGCCGCGGTGATCAGCGGCCCCACCTCGCGCAGCTGCTCGGCCCGCACGGGCGACTCCCAGGCCCGGCGGACCGCCAGCTCGGCCTTGACGAGCAGCGCGTCCGGGTCGTGCGGGGCGGCGGCGAGCCAGTCGGTCAGCCAGCCGTCGCGGTTGCGGGCGAAGGTGACGAGCCGGCCGAGGTAGCGGTCCCGGTCCTCCCACTCCGCGGCGTCGCGGGTGGTGGCGAGGAGTTTCGCGGCCGGTTCGTACTCCCCGAGGGCGGCGGCGACGAGCGCCGGGGAGAGCCGCTCGTCGGGGGCGTCGAGCAGCACCGCGTCGTCCGCAGGCAGTCCGGCCGCCCCCAGGGGGGAGTGCCGGATCCTGCGCGCGGTACGGAGCAGAGCGCGAAGGAATGGCATGGTGCAGACCATTGAAATGCGCTGGTCGGGACGGTGCCAGGGGGGCACTGTGAAGCTTTGGTGCCGAGTGAATGGGTTGTACCGGGCTTGGTCAATAAAGGGCAAAGGAAAGTGTGGAATCTGGCTTGTTCCCACCGCTGTGGCCATCATTTCCGCCACTTCGGCCGTGGCCCGTCCGGACGTTCGGCCGCGACCTCCGCGGCCTCGGCGGCCGCTGCGTGGAAGGGCTCCGGGCGGTCGGACGGCCGGTCCCGCGACCATCCGCGGCCAGATTTCGGTCAGCCACGGCGCAGCAGCCGTGAGGCGCCCGCGGCGACCGTCGTGGCCAGTATCCAACCCAGCAGGACGAGCACGGCAGCCACCCACTGCCAGCCGCCCTCCATCCGCCAGTAGCCGTCCTGGCCGAGATTGATCACCGGCACCAGCAGATCGAGCGCGTACAGCGCCGCGTTCCACTGCGGATGCTCGTCCTGTTTGATCGCGGTGGGGACGTGCCGGGAGAAGGCCAGCGCACCCGCCGCCCACAGCACCGCCATCCACACCGCGGCCCGCCCCGGCCGGTAGCCGTACGCCACCGTCCAGTCCTGCAGGAAGCCCCAGAGCTTCGCGGCGGGCGGCAGCGTCTCGCGCCGCCGCCGCTGCTTGGCCAGCAGCACCTCACGGGCGTCCGCGTCCTCCCCGCAGTTGCGCAGCACCGCCGCGAGGCGTTCGTACGGCTCCGGCACGTACTCCGGGGTCGCCGCGGCCACCCACTCCAGGCGCCGGGAGAGCGGGAAGTGCCCGTACGGGACGAGGTTCTCGTACACGAAACCGCCCATCGCCAGACCGCCTGGCCCCGGCCAGCTGGTCGACACATCGATCAGCGTGACGACCTTCGCGCCGTTCAGCACGACCCGGCCCTCCTCCGGCCGCTCCGCGTTGAACCGCAGCTCGGGGGTGACGATCCGGCGCAGCGACAGCTCCTCGTGCCGGGCCAGCACGAACCGCGCCTTGTGCAGGTCGACCGCGTCGCCGAACCGCCCGTCGTCCAGCCGCACCCCGCCACGGCACTCGAAGATCTGCGAACGCGTGCCGCGCGCCGGGGTCGGGGCCATGACGATGCCGTACGGGGGAGTGGTGCCCTGGTTCCCGGTGTCGATGCTCACCCACGCCTCGCTCATGTACAGCGTCCGCTCCACGGTCAGCTGAGGGGCGTTCAGCGCGCGCCGCCCCTCCCTGCCCCGCAGCCGGCTGCCGCGCAGACTCAGCGAACCGCCTACCTTCGCCCCGCGCAGGCTCAGCTCGCCGCGCGCCTCGACCATCTCCGCCTGCAGGTCCTGGCCGACCGCCAGCCCGTCGGCGGCCAGGGCGCGGCCGCCCCGGTCGGGACCGACCTCGATCTGGTTGATCAGCAGATCGGTGCCGATCTGCGCGTCGGTGAGCCGGATCCCGCGCTTGATGCGACAACGCGGCAGATGCAGATCGCCCTCCGTGCGCAGCCGGGCCGCCTCCAGCCGCGGCATCGCGCAGCCGACCATCCGCAACGTCGTGAAATGGCATTCGGGCAGCACCACCTCGCTCTCGAAGCGGCAGCCGGTCAGCTCGACGTACGGCGCGACGCGCCCGCCCGCGAGATCGAGTGTCCCGGTGATCCGTACGCCCCGGAGCTTCAGCGCCGCGACCCGGCCGGGCCTCGGCGGCGGCCCCGACAGCAGCAGCCGGGCAACGACGCGCCCGTCCACACTGCGCTCCGGTCCCCAGGCGCACGGCGCGAACGGATCGTCCCGCGCCGGGTCACGGGCGCGCAGATCGTAGGTGCTGCCGTTCCGGAAGGCCTGCCACATGCCCAGCTCGGCCGCGCTGAGACCGTCCGGAAAATCGCCGTCGTGCGGTTCGGTCACGGGTGCCCCTTCCGCTCGGAGCTGTTCTTCCCCCTGAGTGACGACGTGAACGCGATTGGTCAGCAGTGACAGCCGGGACATGTATCAGCCAGTGATACGGGCGTCCGGACGCCGGAGGCGGTCTGCGAGAATTGCGGTGTGATCTCTCGAATCGATCTGCGCGGCGGTGCCCTCCCCGAGGGCGGCGACCTGCGCGACCTGCTGCCCCGAGCCGAGTTCGACGTGGAAGCCGCCCTGGAGACGGTGCGGCCCATCTGCGAGGACGTACGCCATCGTGGCTCGGCGGCAGTGATCGAGTGGGGGGAGAAATTCGACGGCGTACGGCTCGACTCGATCCGGGTCCCGGCGGCGGCGATCGCCGAGGCGCTGGAGAATCTCGACCCCGCCGTACGGGCCGCCCTTGAGGAGTCGATCCGCCGCGCCCGCCTCGTCCACCGCGAGCAGCGCCGCACCACGCACACCACCCAGGTCGTCCCCGGCGGCACCGTCACCGAGAAGTGGGTGCCGGTCGAGCGCGTCGGGCTGTACGTACCGGGCGGGCGCTCCGTCTACCCGTCGTCCGTCGTCATGAACGTCGTACCGGCCCAGGAGGCGGGCGTCGAGGGCATCGCCGTCGCGTCCCCGCCGCAGAAGGACTTCTACGGTCTGCCGCACCCGGCGATCCTGGCAGCCTGTGCCCTGCTCGGCGTCGACGAGGTGTACGCGGCCGGGGGCGCCCAGGCCATCGCGATGTTCGCGTACGGAACGGCCGAATGTCCCCCGGTGAACCTCGTCACCGGCCCCGGCAACATCTACGTCGCCGCCGCCAAGCGCCTCCTCAAGGGACGCATCGGCATCGACGCCGAGGCCGGCCCCACCGAGATCGCGATCCTCGCCGACTCCACCGCCGACCCGGTGCACGTCGCCGCCGACCTGATCAGCCAGGCCGAGCACGACCCGATGGCCGCCGCCGTCCTCGTCACCGACTCCGAGGAGCTGGCCGCCGCCACCGAGGCCGAGCTGAAGCCGCAGGTCGCCGCGACCAAGCACATCACCGACCGGATCGAGCCCGCACTGGCCGGCCGCCAGTCCGCGATCGTCCTGGTCAACGACCTGGAGGACGGCCTCAGGGTCGTCGACGCGTACGCCGCCGAGCACCTGGAGATCCAGACCGCCGACGCCGCCGCGCTCGCCGACCGGGTCCGCAACGCCGGAGCGGTCTTCGTCGGCCCGTGGGCCCCGGTCTCGCTCGGCGACTACTGCGCCGGCTCCAACCACGTCCTGCCGACCGGCGGCTGCGCCTGCCACTCCTCGGGCCTGTCGGTGCAGTCCTTCCTGCGGGGCATCCACATCGTCGACTACACGCGCGACGCGCTCGCCGAGGTCACCCACCACGTCGTGACGCTCGCCGAGGCGGAGGACCTACCCGCCCACGGCGCCGCGCTCAAGGCCAGGTTCGGCGGAGAGGTCCCGCAGCAGTGACGAACAGCGACACCCCTCGCAGGACCGTCCGGATCGACGACCTTCCGGTCCGGGAGGAGCTCCGCGGCAAGTCCCCGTACGGGGCGCCGCAGCTCGACGTACCCGTGCGGCTGAACACCAACGAGAACCCGTACCCGCTGCCCGAGGAGCTCGTCGACCGGATCGCCGAGCGTGTCCGCGAGGCCGCCCGCGACCTCAACCGCTACCCCGACCGGGACGCCGTCGAACTCCGTACGGAGCTGGCCCGCTACCTCAGCCGCACCGCCGGGCACGAGGTCGCCCTCGCCAACGTCTGGGCGGCCAACGGCT
Source organism: Streptomyces sp. NBC_01217 (assembly GCF_035994185.1). Lineage (NCBI taxonomy): Bacteria > Bacillati > Actinomycetota > Actinomycetes > Kitasatosporales > Streptomycetaceae > Streptomyces > Streptomyces sp. NBC_01217. Next base: position 2,356,099 of record NZ_CP108538.1, on the reverse strand, counting down.
CCAACGAGGTGCTCCAGCAGCTGCTGCAGACCTTCGGCGGCCCGGGGCGCACCGCGATCGGCTTCGAGCCCTCGTACTCCATGCACGCCCTCATCGCCCGAGGCACCGGCACCGGCTGGATCTCCGGACCGCGCAACGAGGACTTCACCATCGACGTCGAGGCCGCCGAGAAGGCCATCGCCGAGCACCGGCCCGATGTCGTCTTCATCACCTCGCCCAACAACCCCACCGGCACCGCCGTCGACGCCGATACCGTTCTCGCGCTGTACGAAGCGGCCCAGGCGGCCAGGCCGTCGATGGTTGTCGTCGACGAGGCGTACGGCGAGTTCAGCCACCACCCCTCACTGCTCCCGCTGATCGAGGGCCGGCCGAACATGGTGCTCTCGCGCACCATGTCGAAGGCGTTCGGCGCCGCCGGACTGCGCCTGGGCTACCTCGCCGCCGATCCGGCCGTCGTCGACGCCGTCCAGCTGGTGCGGCTGCCGTACCACCTGTCCTCCGTCACCCAGGCCACCGCGCTCGCCGCCCTGGAGCACACGGATACGCTGCTCGGATACGTCGCGCAGCTCAAGAGCGAGCGCGACCGGATCGTCACCGAACTGCGCGCCCTCGGCTTCGACGTGACGGACTCGGACGCCAACTTCGTCCAGTTCGGCCGCTTCGCCGACAGTCACACCGCCTGGCAGCAGATCCTCGACCGGGGCGTCCTGGTCCGGGACAACGGCGTACCGGGATGGCTGCGGGTCTCCGCAGGAACCCCGGCAGAGAACGACGCGTTCCTCGACGCGGCACGCACGCTTGTAACTGAGAACGCCAAGAAGGAGCACGACGCATGACTCGCGCGGCCCGCGTAGGAAGAGTCGAACGCACCACCAAGGAGACCTCGGTTCTCGTCGAGATCAACCTCGACGGCACCGGCAAGGTCGACGTGTCGACCGGGGTCGGCTTCTACGACCACATGCTCGACCAGCTCGGCCGGCACGGGCTCTTCGACCTCACGGTCAAGACCGACGGCGACCTGCACATCGACTCGCACCACACCATCGAGGACACCGCCCTCGCACTCGGCGGCGCGTTCAAGCAGGCACTCGGCGACAAGGTCGGCGTCTACCGCTTCGGCAACTGCACCGTCCCGCTGGACGAGTCGCTCGCCCAGGTCACCGTCGACCTGTCCGGCCGCCCGTACCTGGTGCACACCGAGCCGGAGAACATGGCGCCCATGATCGGCGCGTACGACACGACGATGACCCGGCACATCCTGGAGTCCTTCGTCGCCCAGGCGCAGATCGCCCTGCACGTCCACGTGCCGTACGGGCGCAACGCCCACCACATCGTGGAGTGCCAGTTCAAGGCGCTCGCCCGCGCTCTGCGCTACGCCAGCGAGCACGACCCGCGCGCCGCCGGGATCCTCCCCTCCACGAAGGGCGCACTGTGACCGGCCTCAACACCATCCTGATCCTGGCCGGCCTGTTCCTGGCCGGCGGGGTCTACTCCTTCTCGAAGCAGAAGATGCCCAAGGGCGTCATCGTCCTGCTCGGGATCGCGTCCGTGATGTGCCTGGTCGCAGGCGTCATGCGGATCCAGGGACTCTGGGACTGAGGTAGGACTTGTGAGTGACCAGAAGAAGGTCGTCGTCTTCGACTACGGCTTCGGCAACGTCCGGTCCGCCGAGCGCGCCCTCGCCCATGTCGGCGCGGACGTCGAGATCACCCGCGACTACGACAGGGCGATGAACGCCGACGGGCTGCTGGTGCCCGGTGTCGGCGCGTTCTCCGCCTGCATGGAGGGGCTGAAGCGGGCCCGCGGCGAATGGATCATCGGCCGCAGGCTCTCCGGCGGCCGACCCGTCATGGGCATCTGCGTCGGTATGCAGATCCTCTTCGAGCGCGGCATCGAGCACGGCGTCGAGACGGAGGGGCTGGACGAATGGCCCGGTACCGTCGCCCCGCTGAAGGCCCCGATCGTCCCGCACATGGGCTGGAACACCGTGCGGTCCCCCGAAAACTCCCAGCTCTTCGCGGGGCTCGACCCCGAGGCCCGGTTCTACTTCGTGCACTCCTACGCCGTGCACGACTGGAGCCTGGAGGTCACCAACGACAGGATCCGGGCGCCCCGGGTCACCTGGGCCACCCACGGCGAGCCGTTCGTCGCGGCCGTGGAGAACGGCGCCCTGTGGGCCACCCAGTTCCACCCCGAGAAGTCCGGCGATGCCGGCGCCCAGCTGCTGACCAACTGGATCGAGACGCTGTAATGCCGAAGCTTGAACTCCTTCCCGCCGTCGACGTCCGCGACGGCCAGGCCGTCCGTCTCGTCCACGGCGAGTCCGGCTCCGAGACCTCCTACGGTGACCCCCTGCAGGCCGCCCTCGCCTGGCAGCAGTCGGGCGCCGAATGGCTGCATCTCGTCGACCTGGACGCCGCGTTCGGCACCGGTGACAACCGGGAGCGGATCGCCGAGGTCGCCCGCTCCATGGACATCAAGGTCGAGCTCTCCGGCGGCATCCGCGACGACGCCTCGCTCGCCGCCGCCCTCGCCACCGGCTGCACCCGGGTCAACCTCGGAACCGCCGCCCTGGAGACGCCGGAGTGGGTCGCCAAGGTCATCGCCGAGCACGGCGACAAGATCGCCGTCGGCCTCGACGTCCGCGGCACGACGCTGCGCGGCCGCGGCTGGACCCGTGACGGCGGCGACCTCTACGAGACGCTCGCCCGCCTCGACTCCGAGGGCTGCGCCCGCTACGTCGTCACCGACATCGCCAAGGACGGCACGCTCCAGGGCCCCAACCTGGAGCTCCTGAAGAACGTCTGCGCCGCCACCGACAAGCCCGTCGTCGCCTCCGGCGGTGTCTCCTCGCTGGACGACCTGCGGGCCATTTCCTCTCTCGTCCCGGACGGCGTCGAGGGCGCGATCGTCGGCAAGGCGCTGTACGCGAAGGCGTTCACCCTCGAAGAGGCGCTGCAGGTGGTATCCGGATGACCGACTCCGTCAACCGCATCTCCTCCGGGGCTCCCTGGGAGGACAAGTTCGGCTACTCCCGCGCGGTCGAGCTTCCGAACGGCCTTGTCCTGGTCGCCGGTTGCACGTCGGTGGTGGGCGGGCAGATCTCCGCGGGCGGCCCGTACGAGCAGGCAGTCACCTCCTTCAAGGTGTCCTTCGACGCGCTGAAGCAGGTCGGTCTCGGCCGCGAGGACGTCGTCCGCACCCGGATGTACATCACCCACGCCCGGGACGTGGACGAGGTCGGCCGCGCCCACAAGGAGCTGTTCGACGACGTACGCCCCGCCGCGTCGATGATCATCGTGTCCGGCTTCGTCGACCCGAGCCTGGTCGTCGAGGTCGAGGTCGAGGCCTACCGGGCAGGTGCGCGATGACTCTCGCCGTACGTGTCATTCCGTGCCTGGACGTCGACAACGGCCGGGTCGTCAAGGGCGTCAACTTCCAGAACCTGCGCGATGCGGGCGACCCCGTCGAGATGGCGAAGCTGTACGACGCCGAGGGCGCCGACGAGCTGACCTTCCTGGACATCACCGCATCCAGCGGCGACCGGGAGACCACCTACGACGTGGTGCGCCGCACCGCCGAGCAGGTCTTCATCCCGCTCACGGTCGGCGGCGGCGTCCGTACCGCCGACGATGTCGACAAGCTGCTGCGGGCCGGCGCCGACAAGGTCGGCGTCAACACCGCGGCCATCGCACGCCCCGACCTCATCCGGGAGATCGCCGAGCGCTTCGGCCGCCAGGTCCTGGTGCTCTCCGTGGACGCCCGGCGCACGCCCGCGGGCACCTTCGAGGTCACCACCCACGGCGGCCGCAAGGGCACCGGCATCGACGCCGTCGAATGGGCACACCGCGCCGCCGAGCTGGGCGCGGGCGAGATCCTGCTCAACTCGATGGACGCGGACGGCACCAAGGACGGCTACGACACCGAGATGATCGCCGCGGTACGGGAGCACGTGACCGTCCCCGTCATCGCCTCCGGCGGCGCGGGCCGGCTCGCGGACTTCGCGCCGGCCATCGCGGCGGGCGCCGACGCGGTGCTCGCCGCATCCGTCTTCCACTTCGGGGATCTGCGGATCTCCGAGGTCAAGGGCGCGCTCAGGGAGGCCGGACACCCGGTCCGCTGACCGCGGCACGGATCGACCCCATCGCCGGGCGGAGCCGTTTTTCGGCCCCGCCCGGCGATGGGCGTTCTGCGGGCCGTCTCCGGCCCTATCGCTCAGGTGTTCGGGTGCCACTACATCCCCAGCTCCGCCGTGTGCAGCCGGGCCACCGCCTCCTTGTCGCCGTCGAGGTCCACCGTCGCCGCGTCCTGCCGGCCGAACACGAAGAGCAGCAGCTCGCCCGGCTCGCCGGTGACCGTCACCACCGGGGTGCCCTTGTGCGCCACCGCCGTCTGGCCGTCCGGGCGGCGCAGCACCAGCCCCACCGGGGACTTGCGGCCCAGCAGCCGGGCCGTCCTCTCGGCGCGCGACCACAGCACATCGGCGAAGACCGGGTCCAGCTCCCGCCGCGACCAGTCCGGCTGGGCCCGGCGCACATCCTCCGCGTGGATGTAGAACTCGACGGTGTTGGCGGCCTCGTCGACCTGCTTCACAGCGTACGGGGAGAACCTCGGTGGTCCCGTACGGATCAGCTGGATCAGCTCCTCGTACGGCTTCGCGGCGAATTCCTCCTGCACCCGCTCCAGACGGTTCCTGAGCGCGCCCAGCAGAATCCCTCCCGCCGCGTCCGGCCGGCGCTCGCGGACCACCACATGGGCGGCCAGGTCCCGGGCCGTCCAGCCGTGGCACAGGGTCGGGGCTTCCGGTCCCGCCGCCTCCAACAGGTCGGCGAGCAGAAGTCGTTCACGCTTCGCATGGGTCGACATGCTCGCCAGCGTACGGCCGCCGTACGCGGTCCGCCCAGTGGACGCCGCACGGAACCGCATCCGCGGCCACGGCACAATGGGCGCATGACCAGCGAGCCCACGCCCAGCACTCCGCCGCCGTCCGGCAACCTCGACCCGGCCATCGCGGCCCGCCTCAAGCGCGGTGCCGACGGCCTCGTCCCGGCCATCGCCCAGCAGTACGACACCGGCGAGGTGCTGATGCTCGGCTGGATGGATGACGAGGCCCTGCACCGCACCCTCACCACCGGCCGCTGCACCTACTGGTCCCGCAGCCGCCAGGAGTACTGGGTCAAGGGCGACACCTCGGGCCACATCCAGCAGGTCAAGTCCGTCGCCCTGGACTGCGACGCCGACACCGTCCTCGTCAAGGTCGACCAGACGGGTGCCGCCTGCCACACCGGCGACCGCACCTGCTTCGACGCCGACGTCCTTCCGCTCACGCAGTAGGGTCAGCCGCCATGGATCTCGGTACCTTCCGCAAGCTGGCCGTCGACCGGCGTGTCATCCCCGTCAGCCGCAGACTCCTCGCGGACGGCGACACCCCGGTCGGGCTCTACCGCAAACTCGCGGGCGAGCGCACCGGCACCTTCCTGCTCGAATCCGCGGAGAACGGCCGCACCTGGTCGCGCTACTCCTTCATCGGGGTACGCAGCGCCGCCACCCTCACCGCACGCGACGGACAGGCCCACTGGCTGGGCACCCCGCCCGTCGGCGTCCCCGTCGACGGCGACCCCCTGCAGGCCCTGCGCGCCACCATCGAGACCCTGCACACCCCTCACGATTTGGTCGTCGACGACGGGCTGCCCCCGTTCACCGGCGGAATGGTCGGCTATCTGGGCTACGACATCGTCCGCCGCCTGGAGAAGATCGGCGACAGCGTCGAGGACGACCTCCACGTCCCCGAGCTGACGATGCTGCTGACCTCGGACCTCGCCGTGCTCGACCACTGGGACGGCAGCGTCCTGCTGATCGCCAACGCGATCAACCACAACGACCTGGCGACCGGCGTCGACGAGGCGTACGCGGACGCCGTCGCCCGTCTCGACGCCATGGAGCGGGACCTCTCGCGCCCCGTCGAGAACGCCCCCGCCGCCCTCCCGCCGTCCGAGCTCCCCCCGTACACCGCGCTGTGGGGCGGCAAGGCGTACCAGGACGCGGTCGAGGACGTGAAGGAGCGCATCAGGGCCGGTGAAGCCTTCCAGGTCGTCCCCTCACAGCGCTTCGAAACCCCGTGCACGGCAAGCGCGTTGGACGTCTACCGGGTGCTGCGCGCCACCAATCCGTCGCCGTACATGTACCTCTTCCGCTTCGACGGCTTCGACGTCGCGGGCTCCAGCCCGGAGGCCCTCGTCAAGGTCGAGGACGGACGTGCCATGGTCCACCCGATCGCCGGGACCAGGCACCGCGGCGCCACCCCGCAGGAGGACCAGGCGCTCGCCGACGAACTCCTCGCCGACCCGAAGGAACGCGCCGAGCACCTGATGCTCGTCGACCTCGGCCGCAATGACCTGGGGCGGGTCTGCGAACCCGGCAGCGTCGAGGTCGTCGACTTCATGTCGATCGAGCGGTACTCGCACGTGATGCACATCGTCTCCACCGTCACCGGCCGCGTCGCCGAGGGCCGCACCGCCTTCGACGTCCTCACCGCGTGCTTCCCCGCGGGCACCCTCTCCGGCGCCCCCAAGCCCCGTGCGATGCAGATCATCGAGGAGCTCGAACCGACCCGCCGCGGACTGTACGGAGGCTGCGTCGGCTACCTCGACTTCGCCGGGGACTCCGACACCGCCATCGCGATCCGTACCGCCCTGCTCCGCGACGGCACGGCGTACGTCCAGGCCGGAGCGGGTGTCGTCGCCGACTCCGACCCGGTCGGCGAGGACACCGAGTGCCGCAACAAGGCCGCCGCGGTGCTCCGCGCGGTGCATACGGCCAACCGGCTCCACGGAGCATGAGGCGGTAAGGGATAGTGGGGTACGTGAGTGCTGTCCCCGTACCCCAGCCCCGTGCCCGCGCCGTCACCGCGCCGGACGCCACGGGAAACCGCCGTAGTCTGGCCGCCGGTCTGCTCCTCGGGGCGGTCGGCGCCACCGTCGTCCTGCTCGCCTCCGGCCAGACCTGGGCCGAGGGCCGGGCGGCCGTCGGCGGTGGCACCCTGCCGCTGACCGCCGACGGCCAGGACGTCACCGGCCTCCCGGCCGCCCTGGCCATAGTCGGCCTGGCCGCCCTCGTCGCCGTCTTCGCCGTCCGCAGCGGCGGGCGGCTGATCGTCGCCGGGCTCCTCGCCCTCAGCGGCCTCGGTGCCGGACTGAGCGCCTACCTCGGCGCCTCCGACAGCTCGGCGCTCGACGAGAAGGCCGCACAGACCACCGGCGACGCCTCGGCGACCATCGACGCCCTCAGCCACACCGCGTGGCCCTACGTCACCGCGGCCGGCGGCCTGCTGATCCTCCTCGCCGGGCTCCTCGCCCTGCGCTACGGGAAGCTCTGGCCCACCATGTCGGGACGGTACGAACGGGACGGAACCCCCCGCCCCCGCAGGGCCGCCCGCACCGCCCCGGACCCGGACCGGCCCGAGGACCTCTGGAAGGCTCTGGACCGCGGCGAGGACCCGACGCGCGAGGCATGACCCCCAGCTCACGTCGTACCCGCACGTACGGGACAATGAAGCTGAGCTTTCTGCACAGCGGCACCGACAGCGGCACCGGCTTTGCGTACAGCGATACCAACAGCGCATCACCAACAAGGAGCAACTCATGGCGGGCAGCAGCCACGGACACACCCCGGCCGCCTGGACCGGTGTCATCATCTCCTTCATCGGCTTCTGCGTCGCAGGCGTCTTCATGGTCGCGGCCAGCCCGATCGGCTTCTGGGCCGGTATCGCCGTCATCTTCCTCGGCGGGATCGTCGGCCTCGCGATGAAGGCCGCGGGCCTCGGCATGCCGAAGGAGTCGGAGGAGATGGCCCGGGCCAGGGCGCGCGCCGCGCAGGCCCAGGTCTCCTGACGCACGCACCATCCGTACGCATACGAGGCGCAGCCCGGACCGGGCTGCGCCTTTCCGTATCAGCGGGGACAATCACCGGGTGGACGCATTGCCTACTCCAGCCGCCGCCCCGTCGGCGCCGGGCTCCCGGCCCGCCCCCGGCCACCCGCCGATGCCCGGACCGGTCCTCCCTCCGGCGCCCGCCCCCGCCTCGCGCCTCCGGCGGCTCGCCACCCCGGTGGGCGTCATGGCTGTCGTCGTCGGGGCCTTCGGCTATGTCGGTGCCGTCGACCCCAACCAGCCGGGCCACTACCCGGTCTGCCCCCTGCTCCGCCTCACCGGTCTGTACTGCCCGGGCTGCGGCGGGCTGCGCAGCGCCCATGCCGTCGCGCACGGCGACATCGCCGCCGCCCTCGGCTCCAATGCGCTCGCCGTCGTCGGCTACGGGATCTTCGCCGTCCTCTGGGCGGTCTGGATGGTCCGCGCCGCCCGGGGAAGGCCCATGAGCATCGCCGCGAAGCCCGTCGTCTGGTGGGGGATCGGGGCCGTGCTGCTGATCTTCTCGATCGTCCGGAATCTGCCGTTCGGATCGGCTCTGGTGCCTTGAATGCCCAGGTAATGGGACATTCGACGACTGGATTCGGGCCCTTCGGCCTCCTGCGGATAGCATTGACATGGCTGATCCTGTTCCCTCATCACCGTCCCGGAAGGGGGCCGCTCGCGTGAGTGTGCTCGACGAGATCATCGAAGGCGTACGCGCCGACCTCGCAGAGCGGCAGGCGCGTGTCAGCCTCGACGAGCTGAAGGAACGCGCGGCGCGCGCTCCTGCCGCCAAGGACGGAGTCGCCGCCCTGCGCGGCGAGGGCGTGACCGTCATCTGCGAGGTCAAGCGCTCAAGCCCCTCCAAGGGGGCGCTTGCCGCGATCGCCGACCCGGCCGCGCTCGCCGCGGACTACGAGGCGGGCGGCGCGTCCGTCATCTCGGTCCTCACCGAGGAGCGCCGCTTCGGCGGTTCCCTCGCCGACCTGGAGGCCGTCCGCGCCAAGGTCGACATCCCGGTCCTGCGCAAGGACTTCATCGTCACCTCGTACCAGCTCTGGGAGGCCCGCGCCTACGGCGCCGACCTCGCCCTGCTGATCGTCGCCGCCCTTGACCAGGAGGCCCTGGTCTCCCTGATCGAGCGCGCCGAGTCCATCGGCCTGACGCCGCTGGTCGAGGCGCACGACGAGGAGGAGGCCGAGCGTGCCGTGGACGCCGGGGCGAAGATCATCGGTGTCAACGCGCGCAACCTCAAGGACCTCAAGGTCGACCGCTCCACCTTCGAGCGTGTCGCCCCCGAGATCCCCAACCACATCGTCAAGGTCGCCGAATCCGGCGTCCGCGGTCCGCACGACCTGATCGCGTACGCCAACGCGGGCGCCGACGCGGTGCTCGTGGGCGAGTCCCTGGTCACCGGCCGTGACCCGCGGGCCGCCGTCGCCGACCTGGTCGCCGCCGGTGCCCACCCGGCGCTCCGGCACGGACGGGGCTGACCGAGACCGTGTCCGCCGACCGTCCCGCGTCCCGTACCCGGCCGGGCCTGCGCCCCGCCGGTACGACGGCCCGGGTACCGCACGCCCCGCTGGCGCGCGGCTGCCGCCCTCGTGGCTGCCGCGCCCCCGCCCGGCGCGTGCGCGGTCGGCGCGTGCGGTACGTGATCGGCGACGAGCCCGGCCAGGTCAACGGCATGCGATGGCGCACGGGGTCCGCGCTGTAGCGAGCCCCGGCCGACGTACCCCGCACCACTTCTGTCGTACGTACGACCGCACCGCCCGACCACCCCCGGTCGCGGTGGCGCTCCGCTCACGGCGCATACGGTGAACCCACCCATTGCAATGTCGAGGAGCACGTCGGATGTCATCTGACTTCTTCATCCCGGACCCGGAGGGTCTGATCCCCAGCGCCGAGGGGTACTTCGGTGCGTTCGGCGGCAAGTTCATCCCGGAGGCGCTCGTCGCCGCCGTGGACGAGGTCGCCGTCGAGTACGACAAGGCGAAGGCCGACCCGGCCTTCGCCGCCGAGCTCAACGAGCTCATGGTCAACTACACCGGCCGGCCCAGCGCGCTGACCGAGGTCCCGCGCTTCGCGGAGCACGCGGGCGGCGCCCGGATCTTCCTCAAGCGCGAGGACCTGAACCACACCGGCTCGCACAAGATCAACAACGTGCTGGGACAGGCGCTGCTCACCCGGCGCATGGGCAAGACCCGGGTCATCGCCGAGACCGGCGCCGGACAGCACGGCGTCGCCACCGCGACCGCCTGCGCGCTCTTCGGCCTCGAATGCACCATCTACATGGGTGAGATCGACACCGAGCGGCAGGCGCTGAACGTGGCGCGGATGCGGATGCTCGGCGCCGAGGTCATCTCCGTGAAGTCCGGCTCAAGGACCCTGAAGGACGCCATCAACGAGGCGTTCCGCGACTGGGTCGCCAATGTGGACCACACGCACTACCTCTTCGGCACCGTCGCGGGACCGCACCCCTTCCCCGCCATGGTCCGCGACTTCCACCGTGTCATCGGCGTCGAGGCCCGCCGCCAGATCCTGGAGCGGACCGGCCGGCTGCCGGACGCCGCGATCGCCTGCGTCGGCGGCGGCTCCAACGCCATCGGGCTCTTCCACGCCTTCATCCCGGACGCCCACGTCCGGCTGATCGGCTGCGAGCCCGCCGGACACGGGGTGGAGACCGGCGAGCACGCGGCGACCCTGACCGCGGGCGAGCCCGGGATCCTGCACGGCTCGCGCAGCTACGTCCTCCAGGACGAAGAGGGCCAGATTACCGAGCCGTACTCCATCTCGGCGGGCCTCGACTACCCGGGCATCGGCCCGGAGCACGCCTACCTCAAGGACATCGGCCGCGGCGAGTACCGCGCCGTCACCGACGACGCCGCCATGCAGTCGCTGCGCCTCCTCTCCCGTACCGAAGGGATCATTCCGGCCATCGAGAGCGCCCACGCGCTGGCCGGAGCCCTGGAGGTCGGGAAGGAGCTCGGCAAGGGCGGACTGCTCGTGGTCAATCTGTCGGGCCGCGGCGACAAGGACATGGACACGGCGGCCCGCTACTTCGGGCTGTACGACGGGAGCGACGGGGTCGTCGAGGCCGATGTGGCCGACGGGGAAGAGGAGGTCACCAAGTGAGCGGCAATGTGGAGTTGTTGAGTTCCTCCCTCGCACGGGCGAAGGCGGAGAACAGGTCCGCGCTCATCGCGTACCTCCCGGCCGGCTTCCCGACCGTCGACGGCGCGATCGCCGCCGTGAAGGCGGTCGTGGCGGGCGGTGCGGACATCGTCGAGGTGGGGCTGCCGCACAGCGACCCGGTGCTCGACGGCCCGGTCATCCAGACCGCCGACGACATCGCCCTGCGCGGCGGCGTGAAGATCGCCGACGTGATGCGCACGGTCCGCGAGGCGTACGAGGCGACCGGTGTCCCGATCCTCGTCATGACGTACTGGAACCCGATCGACCGGTACGGCGTCGAGCGCTTCACCGCCGAGCTCGCCGAGGCCGGCGGTGCCGGGTGCATCCTGCCCGACCTGCCGGTCCAGGAGTCCGGCCTGTGGCGCGAGCACGCCGACAAGCACGGTCTCGCGACCGTCTTCGTCGTCGCGCCGAGCAGCAAGGACGAGCGCCTGGCCACCATCACCGCGGCCGGCTCGGGATTCGTCTACGCGGCATCCCTGATGGGTGTCACCGGCACCCGCGAGTCCGTCGGCGAGCAGGCCCAGGACCTGGTCGCGCGCACACGCGCCACCACGTCCCTGCCGGTCTGCGTCGGCCTCGGCGTCTCCAACGCCCGGCAGGCCGCCGAGGTCGCGGGCTTCGCCGACGGCGTGATCGTCGGCTCCGCCTTCGTCAAGGGCATGCTCGACGCCCCCGACGAGGCGGCCGGCCTTGCCGCGATCCGCTCACTGGCGGGCGAACTGGCCGAAGGCGTTCGAAAGCGCTGAATCGGGTGTAATCCAAACGGGTGGACCTGGACCCGGGGAGGCACGCAGGTGCCTCCCCGGGTCGTTGCTGCGGGTGTGAGCGAGAAGAACGAACAGGGAAAAAGGGCCGCGCGAGACCGGCTCGTCCAGCAGCGCGAGCGCCAGAAGGCGCGCGAGCACCGCAGGCGCACGCTGATCGTCGGCGGTGGCCTGGTGGGGGTGCTCGCGCTGGCCGCCGTCGTCGGCGTGATCGCCGCGAACACGGGCGACAACGGCGGCAAGAGCAAGACGGCGGGCCCCGTCGTCGCGCCGTCCGGAGCGACCGGCAAGGACAGTCTGGCCATCCAGGTCGGCGCGGACAGTGCCCCGTCCACGCTCACCGTCTGGGAGGACTTCCGCTGCCCGGTCTGCGCCCAGTTCGAGAACGCGTTCCGGGACACCATCCACCAGCTGGAAAGCACGAAACAGGTCAAGGTCGAGTACCACCTCGCCACGATCATCGACGGCAATCTCGGCGGCAGCGGTTCGCTGCGGGCGGCCAACGCCGCAGCCTGTGCACAGGGCGTCGGCAAGTTCGCCGCGTACCACGACGTCCTCTACCGCAACCAGCCGGCGGAGTCCGACGACGCCTTCGGTGACAACGCCAAGCTGATCGAGCTCTCCGGGAAGGTCCCGGGGCTCGACACGCCCGGCTTCCGCAGCTGTGTGGAAGACGGCACGCACGACAGCTGGGTCCAGAAATCCAACAAGGCGTTCCTGAGCGGCGGCTTCCAGGGCACGCCGACCGCGCTGCTCAACGGCGAGTCGATCTTCCCGAAGAAGGGGAACGAGCCCATTACCGCGGCGAATCTGAAGAAGTGGGTCGCCGAGGCCAACAAGGCCAAGAAGCCGGGCACGGTCACCCCGGCGCCGTCGGCCTCCTGACCGGCATCCGGCAAGGGGGGAAGAGATGACCCGCCCGTTACCCAGACGTTGTCGGGTGGGTTGCCGTAGGCCCCGCCCGGCAAGGTAGCGTCGACCCTGCCATGGACCTTGCCTACATTCCCAGCCCGTCGACCGGCGTGATCGATCTCGGCCCGATCCCGCTCCGCGGCTACGCGTTCTGCATCATCATCGGTGTCTTCGTCGCCGTCTGGTTCGGCAACAAGCGCTGGATCGCCCGGGGCGGCAGAGCCGGCACCGTTGCCGACGTCGCCGTCTGGGCCGTGCCCTTCGGCCTCGTCGGCGGCCGGCTCTACCACGTCATCACCGACTACCAGCTGTACTTCAGCGACGGTGAGAACTGGGTCGACGCCTTCAAGATCTGGCAGGGCGGCCTCGGCATCTGGGGCGCGATCGCGCTCGGTGCCGTCGGCGCCTGGATCGGCTGCCGCCGCCGCGGGATCCCGCTGCCCGCCTGGGCCGACGCGCTCGCCCCCGGCATCGCCTTCGCCCAGGCGATCGGTCGCTGGGGCAACTGGTTCAACCAGGAGCTGTACGGCAAGCCGACCGATCTGCCGTGGGCGCTGAAGATCAGCGAGGGCCCCAACCGGGTCGCCGGTACGTACCACCCGACGTTTCTGTACGAGTCGCTGTGGTGCATCGGCGTCGCCCTGCTGGTGATCTGGGCGGACCGCCGCTTCAGGCTCGGACACGGCCGGGCGTTCGCGCTGTACGTCGCCGCGTACTGCGCGGGTCGCGGCTGGATCGAGTACATGCGGGTCGACGAGGCCCACCACATCCTGGGCCTGCGCCTGAATGTGTGGACCGCGCTGATCGTGTTCGTGCTGGCGGTGACGTACATCGTGATCTCGGCGAAGGTACGGCCGGGGCGCGAGGAGATCGTGGAGCCGGGCGCGGTGGAAGCCGGAGGCGTCGAGGACGCGGAGGGCGGTGACGCGGAGGGCCGTGACGCCGCCGGTGACGCGGAGCCCGATGCGGACGGTGAGGCCGGGCGCGCGGAGGACGGCGTGGCGGACGCGCCGACGAAGAACGGCACCGCGGAGGCGGCGAAGAACGGCTGAGCGGTGTGTGCGTGTACGGGGGCCCCGAGCCGGACGGTTCGGGGCCCCCACGCATGACCCCGGCCGGTGGCCGAGCGCCGCACTCAAACGGACAAGCGGGCAGGTGGTGGGCCCGCACCGGGCCTTGAGCATCCCCCCGTCACCCCCCTCCCCGCGCCAGCGTCAGCGTGCGGCGGGCCGATGCGACCACCGCCGCGTCGACGAAACGGCCGTCCGGGAGGGCCAGCGCGCCCTCGTCCGTCACGGCCGCCTCCACGATCTCCCGTGCCGCCTCGACCTCCTCGGACGTCGGGCGGAATGCCCGCTCGATGACCGGGAGCTGGCGGGGATGGATCGCCGCCCGGCCCAGGAACCCCAGTGCCCGGCCGTGCGCGCAGGACGCCCGCAGGCCGTCCAGGTCACGTACGTCCGTGAACACCGACTGGGTGGGGGGTGCGAGCCCCGCCGCGCGGGCGGCGACCACGACCCGGCTGCGCGACCAGTCGAGCCCGGTGTCCTCCCGTACCCCCAGATCGGCCCGGAGGTCCGCCTCGCCCAGGGCGATGGAGCGCACCTGGGGATGGGAGGCGGCGACCGTGTACGCGTGCTCGATGCCGAGCGCCGATTCCAGCAGGGGACAGAGTGCGACCCCCGGTGCCACGGCGGCGATGTGGTGGACGGACGCCGCGTGCGTGATCTTGGGCAGCCGGAGTTCGGCGAGGCCCGGCAGCCCGGCCAGGGCGAGGACGTCCGCCTCGGTGTGGACCCGGACATGGATGGGCACGGTCGTCTCCCCGGCCGCCTCGGACAAAAGCTCGACGGTGGCCGCCCGTGCGTACTCCTTGCGGTCCGGCGCGACCGCGTCCTCCAGATCGACGATCACCACGTCCGCGCCCGCGTCACGCGCCTTGCGCACCACCTCCGGGCGGTCCCCGGGGACGTACAGCAGGGTGAGGGGGACCGCCGCCGTCACAGGACGCTCTCCGCCCGCAGCGCGGCGATCTCCGGGCCCGACAGGCCCAGCCCGGTGAGGATCTCCTCGGTGTCCGCGCCGTGCGGCCGGCCCGCCCAGCGGATCGCGCCCGGTGTCCCCGACAGGCGGAACAGGACGTTCTGCATCCGCAGCGGCCCCAGCTCCGGGTCGTCGACCTCGGTGATGGAGTCCAGGGCCCGGTACTGCGGGTCCTCCATCACGTCCCGGATGTCGTGGATGGGCGCGATCGCCGCCTCCGCCTTCTCGAACGCGCAGACCGCGGCCTCCCGGGTGTGCCGGGCGATCCAGTTGCCGACCGCCTCGTCGAGTTCGTCGGTGTGCTCGGCGCGGGTGGTGCCGGAGCCGAACCAGGGTTCGTCGATCAGTTCGGGTCTGCCGACCAGATGCATGACCCGCTCGGCGATCGACTGCGCGGAGGTGGAGACGGCGACCCAGTGCCCGTCCGAGGTGCGGTACGTATTGCGCGGGGCGTTGTTCCGGGAGCGGTTGCCGGTGCGCGGCTGTACGTAGCCGAGCTGGTCGTACCAGAGCGGCTGCGGGCCGAGCACGGTCAGGATCGGCTCGATGATCGCCATGTCGACGATTTGTCCCTGCCCGGTACGGTCGCGCCCGGCGAGCGCGGCCATCACGGCGTACGCGGTGGCCAGCGCCGCGATCGAGTCGGCGAGCCCGAACGGCGGCAGCGTGGGCGGCCCGTCCGGCTCCCCGGTGATCGCGGCGAACCCGCTCATCGCCTCGGCCAGGGTGCCGAAGCCGGGGCGGTGCGCGTACGGGCCGAACTGGCCGAAGCCGGTGACCCTCGTCAGCACCAGCCGCGGGTTGACGGCGTGCAGCTCCGCCCAGCCCAGGCCCCAGCGCTCCAGCGTCCCGGGCCGGAAGTTCTCGATGATCACATCGGTCTCGGCGGCCAGCCGGAGCAGGATGTCGCGGCCACCGGGGCTGGACAGATCGAGGGTCAGATTGCGCTTGTTGCGGCCGAGCACCTTCCACCACAGGCCGATGCCGTCCTTGGCGGGCCCGTGCCCGCGCGAGGGATCGGGCCTGCGCGGATGCTCGACCTTGATCACCTCGGCGCCGAAGTCGCCGAGCATGGTGGCGGAGAGGGGGCCCGCGAAGAGCGTGGCGAGGTCGATGACCCGCAGTCCGGTCAGGGGTGCCTGTGTGTTCGTTTTCATGCGGCGTCGATCTCGCTTCGGTACGGCATGGAGGTCGAGGCGCCCGGCCGCTGTACGCAGAGTGCGGCGGCGGACGACGCCCAGGCCAGTGACTCCGGTACGGACCGCCGCTCGCCGAGGGCGACGGCGAGCGTGCCGACGAAGGTGTCCCCGGCCCCGGTGGTGTCCACGGCGGTGACCTCGGGGGCGGGGAAGAGGATGGTCTCGCTGCCCCGGGCCGCGTACAGACAGCCCTTCGAGCCGAGGGTGATGACGACCGCCGGGACCTGGCCGAGCAGGATCTGCGCCGCCGCACGGGGGTCGCTGGCGCCGGTGAGCGCGGCCGCCTCGTGCTCGTTGGGGATCAGCAGGTCGACGCAGTCGAGGAGTTCGGAAGGCAGGGGCTGTACGGGGGACGGGGTGAGGATCGTCCGTACGCCCTGGGCGTGGGCCACCCGTGCGCCCTCCAGCACGGCGGGCAGCGGCAGCTCCAGCTGGAGGAGCAGCAGATCGGCTCCGGCCACGGCGGCCATCTCGCCGGGGCCGAGCGAGGTGACCGTGCCGTTCGCGCCGGGGATCACCACGATGGAGTTGGAGCCCAGGTCGTCGACGACGATGTGCGCGGTGCCGCTGGGGCCTTCCGCGGTGTGCAGCAGATCCGTGTCGACGCCCGCGTGTTCCAGGCCGGACCGCAGCAGGGTGCCGTACTCGTCGTCGCCGACCGCGCCGATCATCAGCACGTCGCCGCCCGCGCGTGCGGCGGCGACGGCCTGGTTGGCGCCCTTGCCGCCGGGAATGGTGCGCAGCTCCCGTCCGGTGACGGTCTCCCCGCGCTCCGGAGCCCGTGCGACGTATGCGACAAGGTCCATGTTGGTGCTGCCGAGCACCGCGATGCCGGTCATGGGCGGAGTGCCTCCTTGAGGGTGAGCCGGTGGGTCTGTTCGGCGAGTGCGTCGAAGCCGATGGAGTCGAAACCGGGGACGGACGTGGCGAGGCGGTTCTTCAGCGGGGTCGTCCAGCGGTCGGGCAGCCGCTCCGGGGATCCGGTCAGCAGTCCGGCGAGCGAACCGGCGGTCGCGCCGTTCGAATCGGTGTCCAGGCCACCGGAGACCGCACGGCAGATGGAGGCGGAGAAGTCGCCGTCGGCATGGGTGAGGGCGGCGGCGAGCAGCGCGGCATTGGGCAGTACGTGGACCCAGTGGTGCCCGCCGTACTCGGCGTGCAGCCGGTCGACGACCGCGTCGAAGCCGTCCTCGCCGCGGGCCGCCCCGATGCCGGAGCGCACCGCGTGCGCGAACCGCGAACGCGGCGGCACGACCCGCAGCCCGGCGGCCAGGCATCCGTGCACATCGCTTCCGCCACCGGCCGCCTCGGCGAGCGCCGCGGCCGTGAACATCGCGCCGTACACCCCGTTGGCGGTATGGGTGAGGACCGCGTCCCGGTGCGCCTGTTCCGCCGCGGCCGCCGGATCGCCCGGATGCGTCCAGCCATGCACATCGGCCCGGATCTGCGCACCGATCCACTCCCGGAACGGATTGCGGTACCGGGCGGTGTGAGGGGGCTCGATCCCGTCGAGCAGATTGCGGTACGCGATCCGTTCGGCGGTGAACATCCGCCCGGCCGGGAGTTCGTCGAGCCAGAGCCGGGCGAGGTCGCAGGTGGTGAAGGAGGGGCCGTGACGCCGGAGCAACAGCAGGGTCAGCAAAGGGTGGTTGAGGTCGTCGTCCTCCGGCATGCCGTCGATGTTCTCGGCCAGGGACGTGGGTGCGGAGCGGCGGTTCCAGGGGTAGGTGGCGGCCAGTTCGGCGGGCAGCCCCTTAGCCGTGAACCAGGTGGTCAGCGGCCAGTTCCCGGTGGCGCGGGCCAGGGCGCGGATGCCGGTGAGGGGAAGTTTCTCGACGGGTTTGCCGAGCAGACAGCCCGCGGCCCGGCCCAGCCAGGCGGCGTGCAGCCGGTCCCGGCCCACCGGCGGCGGGTCCATGCGCGGGGCGGGCCAGTCGGGGCAGGCGGCCCGGATCGCGGGCAGCTCCGTCGGCTCGTCCGCCGCCAACGGGGATTCCAGCAGGGCGAGTTCGTCGAGAAGCCGCTCGGCGAGCGCCCGCAGCTCCGGTGCCGGAGCGGTCGACGCACCCGCGCGCTCCGGGGCGGGGGCGCCGCCCGCCTCGTACCACCGGCGCGCTACGGTCCGCGCGTCCCGCCCGTCCTCGGCCGCCTGGCGCAGCTCGTGCCCGACCAGGTCCTCGGGCTGCACCCATGTCACCCGTACGTTCACGGCGTGCCCGCCAGCGCGGCGAACGCCGACTCGTGCGCGCGCCGCCGGGCCGTGTCCCGTACGAACACCTCGCGGGCGACGTCCGCCAGGGTGTGCGCGGGGGCGTGCAGATCGAGCCGGCTGGCCTCGGCGACCGTCTTCACCCAGTCGGCGGGGATCGTCCGTTCACCGTGGAGCGCGCCCGCGATCGCGCCGCTCATCGTGGCGATCGAGTCGCAGTCCCGGCCGTAGTTGACCGAGCCGAGCACCGCGCGCCGGTAGTCGCCGTTCGCGGCGAGCAGCATCCCGAGCGCGATCGGGAGCTCCTCGATGGAGTGCAGCCGGGACGGCCGGCGGGCGCCGAGGGAGGGGGCGCGGTAGTCGGGGCCGACGGTGTCGAAGGGGGCGACCGCGGTACGCAGCGGGGCCAGCGCCGACTCGAAATCGCTGTGTTCTGCGGCCACTTCGCAGACCGCCTCGATGGCGGACCGAGTGCCGTCCTTGGCGAGCGACAGACAGGTGTCGACGACGGTGGCGGGCGTCGCGTCCGGGGCACAGGCAGCGGCGACGGCCGCCGCGAAGACCCCGGCCGCCTCCCTGCCGTACGAGGACTGATGGGCACCGGCGACATCCAGCGCCTCCGCGTACGCGGCCTGCGGATGGGCGGCGTTGACCAGGCCGACCGGTGCCATGTACATCGCCGCACCGCAGTTGACGATGTTTCCGGAGCCCGCCTCGCGCGGATCGACGTGGCCGTAGTGCAGCCGCGCGACGATCCACTTCTCGGCCAGAAAGATCCGCTGGAGCGGCAGCGCGTCCGCCTCCAGCTCCGGGATCCAGCGAGGCGTGGAGATCAGCTCGGGTACGAGGTGGTCGGCGACCGCGTACGCGTCGAGATGGTCGCGCACGGCGCCGTACACCCGCACCAGCGCATGGGTCATCAGGGTGTCGTCGGTGACGTGTCCGTCGCCCTTGTGGTACGGCGCGATGGGGCGGGCGGTGCGCCAGTCGTCGCCGTCCCACGGGCCGACGATGCCGCTGATCCGCCCGCCGTGGCGGGCCACGATCTGCTCGGGGGGCCTGCCCTCGACCGGACCGCCGAGAGCGTCGCCGACCGCGGCGCCGACGAGTGCTCCCGTGATCCGTTCATCGAGTGTGAGTGCCGTGGTCCTCGCCTCGGACCGCATGGGCGTCATGGATGTCATGCCCGAATTGTCCACCCGTGGGCTTCGGTTCCGTGTCTGCCAGCAGCCCGGCGAGTTCGATGAGATCGGTCCCCGCGAGACGGGGCAGCGCGCATCCGGCCAGGGTGCGGCAGGCCTCGCGCCAGCTGTCGGGGACGGTGCAGATTCCGCCGAGCGCGCCGGTCAGCGCACCGGCCAGGGCGGGCGCCGAGTCGGCCACCCGCGACAGGCAGGCCGCCGCGGGAACGGCCTGGGCGATCTGACCGCGGGCCGCGGTGGCCAGGGCGAGGGCGACCGGAACGGTCTCGGCGGCGGCGATCCCGTAGCTGTAGACATGGTCGACGATCTGATGCTCCAGCACCGGTACGACGGCGAACGCGCCCGCCGTCTCGCCGACGAAGTCACGGGCGATCCGGACGGCGTGGGCGGCGTTGCGGGCGATCTCCGTACCGTCGGGGAGCTGGGCGAGCGCGGCGTTCACCGCGGTGTCCACGTCCGCACCGCCCAGCGCCTCGGCGACCGCGGCCGCCATCGCCCGGGCGCCGTGCACCCCGTCGCCGTCCTGGGTGTAGCGGGCGTCGAACTCGGCGAGGTCGGCGGCCGCGGCGGGGTCCGCGGGGTGGACGACGGCGAGCACGGCGGCCCGTACACAGGCCGCGTCGTCGAAGTAGTGCGGGTTGTCGTGGCCGGTGGCGGGCGGGCGCAGCCCGGCCGCGAGATTGCCGAGCCCGGCCCGTACCGAGATCCGGGCGCGCAGGGGGAGCACCGCGGACTCGACCTCGGGAGCCCGGGCGGCCGCCGCTGCGACCTCGGCCGCCAGGGCGTTCCAGGCGACGTCGATGGCGGCCCGCACCCGGCGCTCTGGGGACAGCCCGTGCAGCGGACCGGCCGCCGAGGTGAGCACGGTCCCGGCGGCGAACGCCGCCCATTCGGCATCGTCGGAGGGCCCCAGCCGCAGGGGTTCGGGCGGCTGGTTGAGCGCGATGGGGACGGGCAGCGTGGTCGTGGCGTTCTGCTCGGCGAAGGTGTCGAGCTCCCGGGTCAGGCGCCGGGTCCACTCCGGCATCCTGGCGGCCCGGTGCCGCGCGGCCGGCCATCCGGCGGCGTCCCCGGAGGCCAGCCCGAGCAGCAGCCCCTCGATCCGGGCCCGGCGCCCGGGGGCGGGACGGGTACGGAGCCGGGCTGCCGGGGCGTCCGGGTGGGAGCCGTGCTGAGCGCCGCGCGCGGCGCTCATCGCTCCACCACCGTTGCGGGGGAGGCGGGGTCGGCGCCGGTGTCCCGCAGCCCCTCGCTCTCCCGCGCGCCCCTGTACACCTCGTCCGTGTCCTCCGGGGTGAGCAACTCCGCGATGTCCAGGACGTGGTGGCCCCGCATCGACGGCAGGCAGCTGCCCCGGACCGGGCCGATCGCGTCCCCCCAGTGCCGGGGAATCGCGGACGCCCCGTGCTGGGCGCCGGCCAGGGCCCCCGCCACCGCGGCCGTCGTGTCCGCGTCGCGGCCCATGTTGACCGCGGTCAGCACCGCCGTACGGAAATCGCCGCGCGCCGCCGCGAACGCGCCGAAGGCCAGGCCGACCGCCTCGGGCGCCAGGTCCGTCCACGGGTAGCCGCCGATGACCACCGCGGAGCGCACCGCGCGCTCCCTGGTGATCCGGTCGGGGTAGGTGTGCTGCGCGGCCGCCACCGCGCGCCGCAGCGAGCGCGCCGTCCAGGAGTCCATGGGGACCACGGACAGCGCGGCGGCGATCACCGACGCGACCCCCGCACCCACCATCGCCGCGGCGACCCCGGCCGCCACCGCCTGGCCGCCGTAGATGCCCTCCCCGTCATGGCTGACCCGGCCGTCCACCGCGACCAGCCGCGCCGCCTCGTCCGGCCGGCCTGCCGCGAAGACGCCGAACGGCGCCGCCCGCATCGCCAGGCCGTCGCTCCAGGCGTGCCGGTGCTGGGCGGAGATCGGGGCGGCGAGGCCCCGGCGCAGATTCTCCAGCGTGCCGCGCTCACTGAACCCGGCGCCGCGGAACGGCCCCTCGTCCAGGTCGGCGATCCACAGATGCCAGGCCCGCTCCACATGGGTGACGGTCAGCGCCGAACCGTGCCGGGCGAGCAGCAGCCCGGAGAAGATCGCGTACTCCGTGTCGTCCGTACCCGCGGGGTCCTCGCTCACGAAGCCCTCGATCCGGCCCCAGCGACGACGGATCTCGGAGGGCCGCAGGTTCTCCGCCGGTGCGCCCAGCGCGTCACCGACCGCGAGACCGAGCAGGGAGCCGCGGGCCCGGTCGGCCAGGTCCCCCCGCACCACCGCGGCCCGCTCGGCGCCGCCCCGCACCGCCGCCTGCGTACCGCCCGTCCGCGGCTCTGCCGGATTTCCTGCAGTCAACTCCATCGCGTCGACCCTTCGCTCACACCGAGCCAGTTCTCGTGCCTGCTCGATCTGTGCCACGCGGAGCACCGACAGAGGCCGATAATCGCAACAAAAGGGCCAGTCGGATGACGCCCCGGAGTCGGCAAGGCAGGCCGTACTTACCTGCCCCGTGACCAGGTAAGTACGGCCTGCCTTGCTGGCGGGGGGCCTTTTTCGTGCGTACTTTCGATGGTGTCGAGCGGGGGCGGAGCGCGGGAAACCCGCTGCCGGAGAAGGGGAGAGCTGTGGCCATCATCGAGATCGACGCCGTACTGCACGAGGCGCACCGCGACAATCACACCCATCGCGATGTGAACGGTGGCTGGCTGCGTCCGGCGGTGTTCGGTGCGATGGACGGGCTGGTCTCCAACCTCGCGCTGATGACCGGCGTCGCGGGTGGTGCCGTCTCCCAGCAGACGATTGTGATCACCGGTCTGGCGGGCCTGGCCGCCGGTGCGTTCTCCATGGCGGCCGGCGAATACACCTCCGTGGCCTCGCAACGCGAGCTCGTCGAGGCGGAACTCGACGTCGAGCGCCGCGAGTTGCGCAAGCACCCCAAGGACGAGGAGCGGGAGCTCGCCGCGCTCTATGTGTCCCGTGGTGTCGATTCCGGGCTCGCCCGCGAGGTCGCCCGGCAGCTGTCGCGCGATCCGGAGCAGGCCCTGGAGATCCACGCCCGCGAGGAGCTCGGCATCGACCCGGGCGATCTGCCCTCGCCGCTCGTCGCCGCCGTGTCGTCGTTCGGCGCGTTCGCGCTGGGGGCCCTGCTGCCCGTACTGCCGTATCTGCTCGGTGCGAGCGCGCTGTGGCCGGCCGTGCTGCTCGCGCTGGCGGGGCTGTTCGCCTGCGGAGCGGTGGTGGCCAGGGTGACGGCGCGCAGCTGGCTGTACAGCGGGCTGCGCCAGCTGGCGCTGGGCGGGGCCGCTGCGGCCATCACCTACGGCCTGGGCACGCTGTTCGGCGTGGCCGTCGGTGGCTGACCCCCGCCGAGGGGTGTGATATCAAGCCCGTCCGGTTGGGAGCTTTTGTCCCTGTTTGCCGGTCGGGCTTTATTTCCGTAACGTGTACGCCATCCGTGTGACGTACGTCCTGATGCCGGCCTCTGGGCGGACGGCTTCACCCGGCGTAAAATGAGTCTCTATACAAGGCTGCGCATAACTAGCCGTTAACTGGCGGTTTCGTTTCCTTTGCCGCCGGGCATGAGCCGTAGACACCGCGGGCAACGACGCCTGCTCTCTGTGGTCCCCCGGGCGCCGATCCTCCGACAGCGACCCACCTCGCCGCCTCGCGCGGTGTCCGTATGTTGGAACGAACTATCCGCTTCTTGAGAAGCGCCCCATCATGTAACCTGCACGAAATTTCGCAGAGGGCCAACGTCGTCCCTCGGCACTGCATATGCCACGACGACGACGGGAGAGCCGATGCGTTCCGACGCCTGGTCGCCCATGGACGGTCGCCCCGCCCAGCAGGGGATGTACGACCCCCGTAACGAGCACGACGCCTGTGGCGTCGGGTTCGTGGCCACTCTGACCGGTGTGGCCAGCCATGAGCTGGTCGAGCAGGCGCTGACCGTACTGCGCAACCTCGAACACCGCGGTGCCACCGGATCCGAGCCCGACTCCGGCGACGGCGCCGGAATCCTCCTGCAGGTGCCGGACGCCTTCCTTCGCGACGAGGCCGCCTTCGACCTCCCCGAGGCCGGTGGCTACGCCGTCGGAATCGCCTTCCTGCCCGCGGACGACGCCACCGAGGCCGTCCGGAAGCTGGAGAAGATCTCCGCCGAGGAGGGCCTCAAGGTCCTCGGCTGGCGCCATGTCCCGGTCACCCCGGACATCCTCGGCAACGGCGCCCGCGCCACCATGCCCGAGTTCCGCCAGCTCTTCGTCACGGACGGCGAGAGCACCGGCATCGCGCTCGACCGCAAGGCCTTCGTGCTGCGCAAGCGCGCCGAGCGGGAGGCCGGGGTGTACTTCCCCTCGCTCTCCGCCCGCACGATCGTCTACAAGGGCATGCTCACCACGGGCCAGCTGGAGCCGTTCTTCCCGGACCTCTCCGACCGCCGCCTCGCCACCGCCGTCGCGCTCGTGCACTCGCGCTTCTCCACGAACACCTTCCCGAGCTGGCCGCTCGCTCACCCGTACCGCTTCGTCGCACACAACGGCGAGATCAACACGGTCAAGGGCAACCGCAACTGGATGAAGGCCCGCGAGTCCCAGCTCGCCTCGGACCTCTTCGGTACGGAGCAGCTGGACCGGATCTTCCCCGTCTGCACCCCCGACGCCTCCGACTCCGCCTCCTTCGACGAGGTCCTGGAGCTGCTCCACCTCGGCGGCCGCTCGCTGCCGCACTCGGTGCTGATGATGGTCCCCGAGGCGTGGGAGAACCATGACTCGATGGACCCGGCCCGGCGCGCCTTCTACCAGTACCACGCCACGATGATGGAGCCCTGGGACGGCCCGGCCTGCGTCACCTTCACCGACGGCACCCAGGTCGGCGCGGTCCTGGACCGCAACGGTCTGCGCCCCGGCCGCTACTGGGTCACCGACGACGGCCTCGTCGTGCTCTCCTCCGAGGTCGGCGTCCTGGACATCGACCCCGCCAAGGTCGTCCGCAAGGGCCGCCTCCAGCCCGGCAGGATGTTCCTCGTCGACACGGCCGAGGGCCGCATCATCGAGGACGACGAGATCAAGGCGGGCCTCGCCGCCGAGCAGCCGTACCAGGAGTGGCTGGAGACCGGCGAGATCGAGCTCGGCGACCTCCCCGAGCGCGAGCACATCGTGCACACGCACGCCTCCGTCACCCGCCGCCAGCAGACCTTCGGCTACACCGAGGAAGAGCTCCGCGTCATCCTCGCGCCGATGGCCCGCACCGCCGGCGAGCCGCTCGGCTCCATGGGCACGGACTCGCCGATCGCCGCGCTGTCCGAGCGCCCCCGGCTGCTCTTCGACTACTTCACCCAGCTGTTCGCGCAGGTCACCAACCCGCCGCTGGACGCCATCCGCGAGGAGCTCGTCACCTCGCTGCGCTCCTCGCTCGGCCCCGCGGGCAACCTGCTGGAGCCGACGGCCGCGTCGTGCCGCAGCGTCACGCTGCCGTTCCCGGTGATCGACAACGACGAGCTGGCCAAGCTGATACACATCAATGCCGACGGCGACATGCCGGGCATGAAGGCCGCCACGCTCTCCGGTCTCTACCGGGTCAGCGGGGGCGGCGACGCCCTCGCGGCGCGGATCGAGCAGATCTGTACCGAGGTCGACGCCGCCATAGAGGACGGCGCCCGGCTGATCGTCCTGTCCGACCGGCACTCCGACGCCGAGCACGCGCCGATGCCCTCGCTGCTGCTCACCTCGGCCGTCCACCACCACCTCATCCGCACCAAGCAGCGCACCCAGGTGGGCCTGCTGGTCGAGGCGGGGGACGTCCGCGAGGTCCACCACGTCGCGCTGCTGATCGGCTTCGGCGCGGCAGCGGTCAACCCGTACCTGGCGATGGAGTCCGTCGAGGACCTGGTACGCGCCGGTACGTTCATCGAGGGCATCGAGCCCGAGCAGGCCATCCGCAACCTGATCTACGCGCTCGGCAAGGGCGTCCTGAAGGTCATGTCCAAGATGGGCATCTCGACGGTCGCCTCCTACCGCGGCGCCCAGGTCTTCGAGGCAGTCGGCCTGGACGAGGGCTTCGTCGCGAAGTACTTCAACGGCACCGCCACCAAGATCGGCGGCGCCGGACTCGACGTCATCGCCAAGGAGGTCGCTGCCCGCCACGCCAAGGGCTACCCCGCCTCCGGCATCTCCGCCTCGCACCGCGCGCTGGAGATCGGCGGCGAGTACCAGTGGCGCCGCGAGGGCGAGCCGCACCTGTTCGACCCGGAGACGGTCTTCCGCCTCCAGCACGCCACGCGCAACAAGCGCTACGACATCTTCAAGAAGTACACGGACCGGGTGAACGAGCAGTCCGAGCGCCTGATGACGCTCCGCGGCCTGTTCGGCTTCAGGAGCGACCGTGCGGCGATCTCGATCGACGAGGTCGAGTCCGTCTCCGACATCGTCAAGCGCTTCTCCACCGGCGCCATGTCGTACGGCTCGATCTCCCGCGAGGCGCACGAGACCCTCGCCATCGCCATGAACCAGCTGGGCGGCAAGTCCAACACCGGTGAGGGCGGCGAGGACGCCGACCGGCTCTACGACCCGGCGCGCCGCTCGTCCATCAAGCAGGTCGCCTCCGGCCGCTTCGGTGTGACCAGCGAGTACCTGGTCAACGCGGACGACATCCAGATCAAGATGGCGCAGGGCGCCAAGCCCGGCGAGGGCGGTCAGCTGCCCGGCCACAAGGTCTACCCATGGGTCGCCAGGACCCGGCACTCCACCCCGGGTGTCGGTCTGATCTCCCCGCCGCCGCACCACGACATCTACTCCATCGAGGACCTGGCTCAGCTGATCCACGACCTCAAGAACGCCAACCCGGCGGCCCGTATCCACGTGAAGCTGGTCTCCGAGGTCGGCGTCGGTACCGTCGCCGCGGGTGTCTCCAAGGCCCACGCGGACGTCGTCCTGATCTCCGGCCACGACGGCGGAACGGGCGCCTCCCCGCTCACCTCGCTCAAGCACGCGGGCGGCCCCTGGGAGCTCGGCCTCGCCGAGACCCAGCAGACCCTGCTGCTCAACGGTCTGCGCGACCGCATCGTCGTGCAGACCGACGGCCAGCTGAAGACCGGCCGCGACGTCGTCATCGCCGCGCTGCTGGGCGCCGAGGAGTTCGGTTTCGCGACCGCGCCGCTCGTCGTCTCCGGCTGCGTCATGATGCGCGTCTGCCACCTGGACACGTGCCCGGTCGGCATCGCCACCCAGAACCCGGTCCTGCGCGACCGGTTCTCCGGCAAGGCCGAGTACGTCGTCAACTTCTTCGAGTTCATCGCCCAGGAAGTCCGCGAGATCCTCGCCGAGCTGGGCTTCCGTACGATCGAAGAGGCCGTCGGCCACGCCGAGCTGCTCGACACCGACCGTGCGATCACGCACTGGAAGGCACAGGGCCTCGACCTGGAGCCGCTGTTCTACGTCCCCGAGCTGCCCGAGGGCGCCGTCAGGCACCAGCGGACCGAGCAGGACCACGGTCTCGCCAAGGCCCTCGACAACGAGCTGATCAAGCTCGCCGCCGACGCCCTGAACGCGGACAGCGCCGAGGCCGCCCAGCCGGTCCGGGCCCAGATCGCGATCCGCAACATCAACCGGACCGTCGGCACCATGCTCGGCCACGAGGTGACCAAGAAGTTCGGCGGCGCCGGTCTGCCGCAGAACACCATCGACATCACCTTCACCGGCTCCGCAGGCCAGTCCTTCGGCGCTTTCGTGCCGAGCGGTGTGACGCTGCGCCTGGAGGGCGACGCCAACGACTACGTCGGCAAGGGTCTCTCCGGCGGCCGCGTCATCGTCCGCCCGGACCGCGGCGCCGACCACCTCGCCGAGTACTCCACCATCGCGGGCAACACCATCGCCTACGGCGCCACCGGTGGCGAACTGTTCCTGCGAGGCCGCACCGGTGAGCGGTTCTGCGTCCGCAACTCCGGCGCGACCGTCGTCTCGGAAGGCGTGGGCGACCACGGCTGCGAGTACATGACCGGCGGCCACGCCGTCGTCCTCGGCGAGACCGGACGCAACTTCGCCGCGGGCATGTCGGGCGGTGTCGCCTACGTCATCGACCTGGACCGCGACAACGTCAACGTCGGCAACCTCGGCGCGGTCGAGGAACTCTCCGACAGCGACAAGCAGTGGCTGCACGACGTCGTGCGCCGCCACCAGGAGGAGACCGGGTCCACGGTCGCCGAGAAGCTGCTCGCCGACTGGGACACCGCGGTGGCCCGCTTCAGCAAGATCATCCCGTCCACGTACAAGGCAGTGCTCGCCGCCAAGGACGCCGCTGAGCTCGCCGGTCTCTCCGAACAGGAGACCACCGAGAAGATGATGGAGGCGGCGACCAATGGCTGACCCCAAGGGCTTCCTGACCACCGGCCGCGAGGTCGCCAAGACCCGCCCCGTGGGCGAGCGCGTCAAGGACTGGAACGAGGTCTACGTTCCGGGCTCGCTGCTCCCGATCATCAGCAAGCAGGCCGGCCGCTGCATGGACTGCGGCATCCCGTTCTGCCACAACGGCTGTCCGCTCGGAAACCTCATTCCCGAGTGGAACGACTACGCCTACCGCGAGGACTGGACGGCCGCGTCCGAGCGCCTGCACGCCACGAACAACTTCCCGGAGTTCACGGGCCGGCTGTGCCCCGCTCCGTGCGAGTCGGCGTGCGTCCTCGGCATCAACCAGCCGGCCGTCACCATCAAGAACGTCGAAGTCTCCATCATCGACAAGGCGTGGGACAGCGGCGACGTCACCCCGCAGCCGCCCGAGCGGCTCTCCGGCAAGACCGTCGCCGTCATCGGCTCGGGCCCGGCCGGTCTCGCCGCCGCCCAGCAGCTGACCCGGGCCGGCCACACGGTCGCCGTCTTCGAGCGCGCGGACCGCATCGGAGGACTTCTCCGGTACGGCATCCCCGAGTTCAAGATGGAGAAGTCGCACATCAACCGCCGCATCGAGCAGATGCGCGCGGAAGGCACCAAGTTCCGTACGGAGGTGGAGATCGGCAAGGACATCGACGCCGCCAAGCTCCGCCGCCGGTACGACGCGGTCGTCATCGCCGCCGGTGCCACCGTCTCGCGCGACCTGCCCGTCCCGGGCCGCGAGCTGAACGGCGTGCACTTCGCCATGGAGTACCTGCCGCTCGCCAACAAGGTGCAGGAGGGCGACCTGACGGTCTCCCCGATCACCGCCGAGGGCAAGCACGTCGTCGTCATCGGCGGCGGCGACACCGGCGCCGACTGCGTCGGCACCGCCCACCGCCAGGGCGCGCTCTCCGTCACCCAGCTGGAGATCATGCCGCGGCCGGGCGAGGACCGTAACGCCAACCAGCCCTGGCCGACCTTCCCGATGCTCTACAAGGTCACCTCCGCGCACGAGGAGGGCGGCGAGCGGGTCTACTCCGTCTCCACCACTCACTTCGAGGGCGACGAGGACGGCAACGTCCAGGCGCTGCACCTCGTCGAGGTGGAGTTCAAGGACGGCAAGCTGGAGCAGAAGCCCGGCACCGAGCGGACGATCCCCGCGCAGCTGGTCACCCTGGCCATGGGCTTCACGGGCACCGACCAGGCCAACGGCCTCGTCCAGCAGTTCGGCCTGGAGCTCGACGGCCGCGGCAATGTCGCGCGCGACGCGGACTACGCCACCAATGTCGACGGAGTCTTCGTCGCCGGTGACGCGGGCCGCGGCCAGTCCCTCATCGTGTGGGCCATCGCCGAGGGCCGCTCCGCGGCGCGCGGTGTGGACCGCTTCCTGACCGGAGCCAGCGCCCTGCCGGCCCCGATCCGTCCGACGGACCGTTCCCTGACGGTCTGATCAACGGCACACAAGACGTCCCGTACAAAGGCGTACGGAACTGAACGCGGCGCCTGCCCGTCCCCGACCGGACGATCTCGGCAGGCGCCGTGGCGCGTTCCGGGACCGGTCGAAGGGGCGGTCGGGACTCAGCCCGACAGCGCGGACGTCTTCAGCACAACCAGCAGCACCAGTACGGCGAGCAGCACCACACACGCGGCGGCCTGGACCGCCGTACGGCGCTTCGCCGGGGCGTACGCGTACGCCACCATGACGATGCCACCCGTCAGCAGCCCGCCCAGGTGCCCCTGCCACGAGGTGAATCCGGCCGAGACCAGCATCCAGATCAGGAACCCGGCCATGAACCGGTTCACCGCCTGCATGTCGCGGCCCAGGCGCCGGTTGATGACGTAGAACGCCGCACCGAGACCGAAGACCGCCCCGGAGGCACCCACCGTGCCGGCGGACGGCGCGATCAGATACACCAGGACCGAACCGCCCAGCGCGGACAGCAGATACAGCGCGAGATAGCGCGCCCGGCCCAGCTGCTCCTCGACGACCCGGCCCAGATTCCACAGCGCGTACATGTTGACGAGGATGTGCAGCACCCCGAACGGCACCGAGCCGAAGGACGACTCGTCCGGCGGGAGATGCAGGAAGGCCCCGGTCAGCAGCCGGTACCACTCGCCGTCCACCACACCGACCGCATCGAAGCCGGGGAAGGATCCGGGCTCGTAGACGTACCGGGCCCCGTCCGGGCCGTTCAGCCCGGCGCCGAGCATCTCGAACCGGTCGACGATCCCGGGACGGACCAACTCGCCCAGGTACGCCAGGATGTTGAGGCCCATCAGCACATACGTGACGAGCGGCACCGCGGACCTCGGCACCGCACCGCCGAACACCGTCCGCGCCTGCCGGATGGAGCGCTGCCCCTCCTTCACGCACTCCACGCAGTGGTGACCGACAGCGGCCTCGCGCATGCAGTCGGGGCAGATGAAGCGTTCGCAACGGGTGCAGCTCACATACGTCTCGTACGACGGATGGCGGTAACAGGTGGTGACCGCGGCGTCCACGGCAGGCTCCTTCACGGGTGGGCGGGACACGAGCGGCCGGTGGGGACGGCAGCAGATCAAGATAGCGAACGCCGCCCGCCCGGGGCGGACCCGGGTGGCCTACGCTCGGGGCTCCGGGACGTCGAGGATCGGAGAATCCGCATGGCCGGCTCGTCCGCCGCCGCAGAGGGTCCGGCGATCGGCCCCCGCAAGATCGAGGAGAGCGCCCCCGCGCTCGTCGTCCTGCGGGCGGCCGACCGCACGGCCACGCCCTGGAAGAACGGCGGGGGAGTCACCCGCGAGATCGCGGCGTCCCCCGAGGGCGCGCCGCTGGACGGCTTCGACTGGCGGGTCAGCCTTGCCGATGTGTCCCGGGACGGGCCCTTCTCGTCGTTCCCCGGGGTCGAGCGCACGCTGACCGTGGTCGAGGGCGCCGGGATGGACCTCGTGGTGGGCGGCGAGCACCACATCGTCGACGAGCAGTACTGGCCGCACGACTTCCCCGGTGACCTGGAGACGGAGGGCCGGCTGCTCGGCGGCCCGGTCGTGAACGTCAATGTGATGTACCGCAGGGAGCGTACGAGCGCGCAGGTCGCGGTGGTACGCGGCACGGTCCGGCTTTCGGCGCCCCGGGGCGGGGCGGTGCTGGCCATCGCGCTGGAGGACGGTGCGGTGATCGACGGCCAGGACATCGGACTGGACCGCTACGACGCGCTGTTGGTGGAGGGAGAATCGCCGAGGGTGCTCCGGACTCAGGGGTGGGCACTGGTGGTGACCCTGTCGGGCCCGAGTGGCTGAGCCGGGTACCCGGGAAACCGGATACCCGGAGATCCCGAAATCCGGACAGAAGATGTCGGGTTTCCAGGCTTTCCTGGACTCATGACATCGAGTTCCTGGGAAGAGTTCCATTCGGCGGAGCCGGCCTTCGCCGACACCGTCCGGACCCGCTTCCAGCAGTACAAGCACCACGTCCTGGCGACCCTGCGCAACGACGGGTCGCCGCGCGTGACCGGCCTCGAAGTGGATTTCCGGCTGGGTGAGCCGTTCCTCGGCATGATGCCGAACTCGCGCAAGGCGCTGGATCTGCTGCGCGATCCGCGGTTCGCGGTGCAGGCCAACCCCGGACCGGACGCCGAGATGGCCGACGGGGACGTCCGGATCTCCGGCCGCGCGGTGGAGGTGACCGACCCCGCCGTGCTGGCCCGCTTCATCGAGGAGGCGAAGCCGCCGGAACCCTTCCACCTCTTCCGGGTGGAGCTGACCGAGGTGGTACGCACCGGTCTCGAAGGCGGCGACACCCTGGTCATCCAGGTATGGCGTCCCGGTCACCCGCTGCGCACCTTGCGAAGGGGCAACGACGACGGCTCACTGAGCGAAACCTCCTGACACGGGGGGCCGGGCGGCGGGCGCGGCCGGCCCGTCGGCGAGCACCCGCGCCCGGCAGGCCCCCGGCGTCCCCCACGCATCCCGCAGGGGGCGTGCCTTCCGCAGCCACAGCGACAGGTCCAGCTCCTGCGTGTATCCCACCGCCCCGTGCAGCTGCAGTGCCGCCCGCGCCGCCGCGTACCCCGCCTCGCCCGCCGTCACCTTGGCCGCAGCCACCTGCGCGCCGGCGCCGGGCGCCTCCTCCCCGGTGAGCGCGAGCGCCGCCCCGTACAGCAGCGGACGCGCGAACTCCAGCCCGGTCAGCGCGTCCGCGAGGCGGTGCTTGACCGCCTGGAAGGAGCCGATGGCCGCACCGAACTGGGTGCGCTGCTTCACGTACGCGACCGTGGCCCGCAGCAGCGCCTCACCCGTGCCGAGCGCCTGCGCGGCCGTCGCGAACGCCGCCCACCGCCCGGCCCGCTCCGCCGCCCGCGCCACCCGGGGCCCCGATGCGAGCAGTTCCCCGCCCGGCTCGGGGCGCCACAGCCGCCGGGCCGGGTCGCACGACACGCTGAGCGCGCCGGGCCCGGGCGCGAGCCACAGCTCGTCGCCGCTCACCGCGAACACGGCGTCCACGGCATCCGCGTCCAGCGCATAAGGCCCGTACCCGTCCATCCGGAGCGTCACCGACGCCGCCCCGGACGCCAGCCGCGGCAGCCACTCCTTGGCCGCCGCGCCGCCCACGTCCCCCAGCAGCATCCCGGCCGCGACCGTCTCCACGACCGGACCCGGCACCGCGTGCCGCCCCAACTCCGTGAAGGCGACCGCGAGTTCCACCGGCAGCGGCCCGAGGCCCTCGTACGCCTCCGGTACCGCGAGGGCGAACACCCCCGCCCGGGCCAGCCGCGTCCACAGGGCCCTGCCGGGACCGTGGTTCCCGGCGGCCCAGTCACGTATCACCGCAGGAGTGTCCGAGGCGGTCAGCATCGCGTCCAGCGAGCGGGCGAAATCCCGCTGCTCGTCGGCGAGCAGGAAACGCATCAGCGCCGTCCCTTCGGCAGGCCGAGCAGCCGCTCGGCGATGATGTCGCGCTGGATCTCGTTCGTACCGGCGTAGATGGGGCCCGCGAGGGAGAAGACGTATCCTTCGGCCCACGCGGAATCGGCCAGCTCCGCGTCCGGGCCCAGCAGATCGAGTGCCGTCTCGTGCAGTGCGATGTCGTACTCGGACCAGAACACCTTGTTCAGGCTGGACTCCGCGCCGATGGCCGCCCCCGTCGCGAAGCGCGACGCATTGGCGCAGGTGAAGAGCTGATACGCGCGCGCCCCGATCACCGCGTCCGCCACCCGGTCCCGCAGCGCCGTGTCCGAGGGGTCGCCGTGGCCGCGCCACAGCGCGGCCAGCCGGTCCGCGGCGGCCAGGAAGCGGCCGGGGGAGCGGAGCGTGAGGCCGCGCTCGTTGCCCGTGGCCGACATGGCGATACGCCACCCCCGCCCGGGCTCCCCGATGACGTCCTCGTCCGGTACGAACACCTCGTCCAGGAACAGCTCGGCGAAGGCGGGCCTGCCGTCGAGCCGCCCGATCGGCCGGACCGAGACCCCGGGCGCCGACAGGTCGAACATCAGATACGTCAGTCCGTGATGGGGCCTCGCGGCCCCGGGATCCGTACGGAAGATGCCGAACGCCCGGTCCGCGAACGCGGCCCGCGAGGACCAGGTCTTGTGCCCCGACAGCAGCCAGCCGCCATCCGCGCGCACCGCCCTTGAGCGCAGCGACGCCAGGTCCGAGCCCGATTCCGGCTCGGACCAGGCCTGCGCCCAGATCACCTCGCCGCTCGCCATCGACGGCAGGACCCGGGCCCGCTGCTCGTCCGTGCCGTGGTCGAAGAGCGTCGGCGCGAGGAGGTTGATGCCGTTCTGCGAGACCCGGCCCGGGCCGCCCGCCGCGTAGTACTCCTCCTCGAACATCAGCCACCCGAAGATGTCGGCGCCCCGGCCGCCGTACTCGACAGGCCAGGAGACGACCGACCAGCGGTCCGCGTACAGATGGGCCTCCCACTCCCGGTGCGCGGCGAAGCCCTCGGCGGTCTCCAGGGACGGCAGCGGCCCGGCGGGCACATGGGTCCGCAGCCACCGCCGGGCCTCGGCCCGGAACGACTCCTGCTCGGCCGTGTACGACAGATCCATCACACACTCTCCCTAACAAGTGTTTGGTAGGTTAACGTACGGGCAGAGCACCGTCGAGGATCCGCGGACCGAGGAGGCGCAGGCGTGAGCGCACCGCAGTACGTACCCGGACACGGCCTGCTGGCCGGCCGCAGCGCCGTGGTCACCGCGGCCGCGGGCACCGGAATCGGCGGCGCCACCGCCCGCAGATTCCTCGAAGAGGGCGCCCGCATCGTCATCGGCGACGCACACGCCCGCAGGCTGAAGGAGGCGGAACGGGCCTTCGCCGAGGGGTTCGGAGCGGACCGCGTCACGTCCCTGCCCTGCGACGTCACCGACGAGACCCAGGTCCAGGCACTCTTCGCCCATGCCGAACAGGTCCACGGCTGCCTCGACATCGTCGTGAACAACGCGGGCCTCGGCGGCACCGCAGAACTCACCGAGATGACCGACGAACAGTGGACCAAGGTCCTCGACGTCACCCTGAACGGCACCTTCCGCTGCACCCGGGCCGCCCTGCGATCGCTCAGGGCGGCGGGCCGCGGCGGGATCGTCGTCAACAACGCCTCCGTCGCCGGCTGGCGCGCCCAGAGCGGCCAGGCCCACTACGCCGCCGCCAAGGCGGGCGTCATGGCGCTCACCCGGTGCGCCGCGATCGAGGCCGCCGAGTACGGCGTACGTGTCAACGCCGTCGCCCCGAGCCTCGCCATGCACCCGCACCTGGTGAAGGTCACCTCCGCCGAACTCCTCGACGAACTGACCGGGAAGGAGGCCTTCGGCCGCTACGCCGAGCCGTGGGAGATCGCCAACGTCATCGTCTTCCTCGCCAGCGGCTACTCCTCGTACATGACGGGTGAAGTCGTCTCCGTCAGCAGCCGGCATGCCTGACGGGAGGGCGGCCGGGCAGCGAACGGACCGGGCGGAGAACGGCCGGGCGGAGAATGGACGGGTGCCTACCAAGAAGAAGCCCCAGGCGACTCCCTCACCCGAGCGCCGCCGCGAACTGCTCGCCACCGCCGCCGAGGTGTTCGCCGCGCAGGGATACAACGCCACCACCGTCCGCAGGATCGCGGACGAGGCCCGGATGCTCGCGGGCAGCCTCTACTACCACTTCGATTCCAAGGAATCGATGATCGACGAGATCCTCTCGACCTTCCTCACCGAACTCTGGGAGGGGTACGACGCGGTGCTCGCCGCCGGACTCGGACCCCGGGAGACCATCGAGGCCCTCGTCACCGAGTCCTTCCGGGAGATCGACCGGCACCGCGCCGCCGTCGCCATCTACCAGAAGGAATCCAGGCACCTGGCCACCCAGCCGCGCTTCCAGTACCTCCTCGACTCCCAGCAGAAGTTCGAGAAGGCCTGGCTCGGCACGCTGGAGCGCGGCGTCCGCGACCGGACCTTCCGCGCCGACCTCGACATCCGCCTCACCTACCGCTTCGTCCGCGACACCGTCTGGGTCGCGGCGTCCTGGTACCGGCCCGGCGGGCAGCACAGCCCCGACGAGATCGCCCGTCAGTACCTCTCGATGGTCCTGGACGGCATCGCCCTGGACACCTGAGCCCACCCGAGGAGCAGCAGTCATGGCCGAGGCCTACATAGTCGAAGCGGTACGCACCCCGGTCGGCCGGCGGGGCGGAGGGCTCGGCCGGGTCCACCCCGCCGACCTCGGCGCCCATGTCATCAGGGCCCTCGTCGAGCGGACCGGAATCGACCCGGCGGCCGTCGAGGACGTGGTCTTCGGCTGCCTCGACACCGTCGGACCGCAGGCCGGTGACATCGCCCGCACCTGCTGGCTGGCGGCCGGACTGCCCGAGGAGGTCCCCGGCGTCACCGTCGACCGCCAGTGCGGCTCCTCCCAGCAGGCCGTCCACTTCGCCGCCCAGGGCGTCCTCTCCGGCACCCAGGACCTCGTGGTCGCGGGCGGCACCCAGAACATGACGCAGATCCCGATCGCCTTCGCCTCCCGTCAGGCCGCCGAACCCCTCGGCCTGACGGACGGCCCGTACGCGGGCAGCGAGGGCTGGCGCGCCCGGTACGCGGACGCGCCGGTCAACCAGTTCCACGGCGCCCAGCTGATCGCCGAGAAGTGGGGTATCGGCCGCCCGGACATGGAGGAGTTCGCCCTGCGCTCCCACCGGCGCGCGATCCGCGCCATCGACGAGGGCCGCTTCGCCCGCGAGACCGTCCCCTACGGCGACGTCACCATCGACGAGGGACCGCGCCGCGACACCACCCTGGAGAAGATGGCGGGCCTGGGGCCGGTCCTGGACGGCGGCACGATCACCGCCGCCTGTTCCTCTCAGGTGTCCGACGGCGCCGCCGCCATGCTCATCGCCTCCGAGCGCGCCGTCGCCGAGCACGGCCTCACCCCGCGCGCCCGCGTCCACCATCTCTCGGTGCGCGGCGAGGACCCGATCCGGATGCTGTCGGCGCCGATCCAGGCCACCGCGTACGCGCTCAAGAAGGCCGGAATGACCATCGACGACATCGACCTGGTCGAGATCAACGAGGCATTCGCCCCGGTCGTCCTGGCCTGGCTGAAGGAGACCGGGGCCGACCCGGACAGGGTCAACGTCAACGGCGGCGCGATCGCCCTGGGGCACCCGCTCGGCGCAACCGGTACAAAATTGATGACGACTCTGCTGCACGAGCTGGAGCGCACCGGCGGCCGCTACGGGCTGCAGACCATGTGCGAGGGCGGCGGCCAGGCGAACGTGACGATCATCGAACGGCTCTGACCCCGGACCGGCTCCGGCGGGGCCCCGCACTGGCCCCGTCCCGGCCCGTGCCCCGGCCCCCGACCAGGGCGCCCAAGCGCTCCGACAGGGCTTCGAGACGAGTTTCGGCACGGTTCTCAACTCGCTCCGGGCCAGTTACCCCAAGGGTCCGGGCAGAAAATTCGCCGACCGGCGGCGCGGCGTGTCCCACCCCCGACCGGCAGATCGTGCTACGGTTGCCGTGTTGCAGTTTTGGTACCCATGAACTTTATGTGCGCCTGACGGGAATGCTTCCTCAGGCGCATTATTGTTTTCCGGCTTTCTCCGGGTGGGGCTCAATGCGGCGACTTGGAATTCGTAAAGTGCGGATTTCCGGCACTGCACCTCTTTTAGGAGAATGACATGGCTACTGGAACCGTGAAGTGGTTCAACTCGGAAAAGGGCTTCGGCTTCATCGAGCAGGACGGCGGCGGCGCCGACGTCTTCGCCCACTACTCCAACATCGCCACCTCGGGCTTCCGTGAGCTCCAGGAGGGCCAGAAGGTCTCCTTCGACGTCACGCAGGGCCAGAAGGGCCCGCAGGCGGAGAACATCGTCCCGGCCTAATTGCCGGACGCGTACCTCGCAGCCGGGGCCCGCACCGTGAAGGTGCGGGTCCCGGCTTGTGCTGTCCCCGGGGCATGACGAAGAAGCGTGCCGTCCCACAGCGCTCCCCAGCAGTCCCCAAGCAGTTCCCAGGAATCCCCAGGACTCCTCAGGAATCCCCCAGGAGGGCAATTCCGTATGACCCGCTCCGAACGCCAGGACCGATCCGCCCGCAACCGCCCGTCGAGGGGGCGCGGAACGGCCCCGGCACAGGCAACCGCCAAGGGTTCCGGCAAGGGATCCGGCAAGGCGTCGCCCCGTCGCAGGGCCACGCCGCCGCAGGGTGAATTCGCCCTGCCCGAAACCATGACCCCCGCACTGCCCGCCGTCGAGGCGTTCGCCGAGCTGGACATGCCCGCAGCCCTGCTGAAAACCCTTGCCGCGCAGGGCGTCACCGATCCGTTCCCGATCCAGGGCGCCACCCTGCCGAACTCGCTCGCAGGCCGGGACATCCTCGGCCGCGGCCGCACCGGCTCCGGCAAGACCCTTGCGTTCGGCCTCGCGCTGCTGGCCCGCACCGGCGGACGGCGCGCCGAGCCGCGCGCCCCGCTCGCACTGGTTCTCGTCCCGACCCGCGAGCTCGCCCAGCAGGTCACCGACGCGCTCACGCCGTACGCGACATCCGTGAACCTGCGCCTGGCCACCGTCGTCGGCGGCATGTCGATCAGCAAGCAGTCCGGCACGCTGCGCCGCGGCGCAGAGGTGCTCGTCGCCACGCCCGGCCGGCTGAAGGACCTCATCGAGCGCGGCGACTGCCGCCTCGACCAGGTCGCCATCACCGTCCTCGACGAGGCCGACCAGATGGCCGACATGGGCTTCATGCCGCAGGTCGTCGCCCTGCTCAAGCAGGTCGAGCCCGACGGTCAGCGGATGCTCTTCTCCGCGACGCTCGACAAGAACATCGACCGGCTGGTCAAGATGTTCCTGACCGACCCCGTCGTGCACTCGGTCGACCCGTCCGCGGGTGCGGTCACCACCATGGAGCACCATGTGCTGCACGTGGCCGACGAGACCGACAAGAAGGCCGTCGCCACCAGGATCGCCGCCCGCGACGGCCGCGTGATCATGTTCGTGGACACCAAGCGCGCCGCCGACCGCTTCGCCAAGCGGCTGCTCGCCAGCGGTGTACGGGCTGCCGCCCTGCACGGCGGACGTTCGCAGCCGCAGCGCAACCGGACGCTGGACCAGTTCAAGAACGGCCAGGTCACCGCGCTCGTCGCGACGAATGTGGCGGCGCGCGGCATCCATGTCGACGACCTCGACCTGGTCGTGAACGTGGACCCGCCGACCGACCACAAGGACTACCTCCACCGTGGTGGGCGCACCGCCCGTGCCGGGGAGTCCGGCAGCGTCGTCACCCTGGTGCTGCCCGAGGAGAAGCGGGAGATGACCCGGCTGATGGCCGATGCGGGCATCGCTCCGCGGACCACCCGGATCAAGTCCAGCGACGAGGAGCTCACCCGGATCACCGGGGCCCGCGAACCGTCCGGTGTCGCGATCGTCATCGAGGTCCCGCAGCCGACCCCGCCGAAGCCGCGCACGCGGCCGGGCGGGGCCGCGGCGGGTGGCACGGGCTTCCGCTCGGGCAGCCGCGGCCGGGGTCGGCGCGGTGGTGCCGGGCAGGGCGGCGGCGAGGGCCGGGGTACGGGCGGTTCCGCCCGTGGCGCGGGTTCCGGTTCCGCTGCGGGCGGCGGCCGGGGCAGCGGTGAGGCACGCGGTGCCGGTGCTGGTGCCGGGCGTTCCGGTGCCGGGCGTTCCGGTTCCGGGGCGGGACGCGGTGGCGCTGCGGCAGGGCGTGGCCGCAGGGTCGCGTAGCAGTACGTACGTATGAGAAGCGGTGACCGGATTCGTCCGGTCACCGCTTCTCGTGTTCCGGACGGGGGTTCATCGCATCCGCCACCGCGTCCAGCGCCGCGCAGGCCTCCGCCATCACCCGTTCCACCAGCTCCGCGCAGCTGGGCAGGTCCTCGATCAGACCTGCCACCTGGCCCGATGCCATCACGCCAAGATCCGTGCGGCCGTCGACCATGGACGCCTTCAGGAGCATCGGGGTGTTGGCTGCCAGCAGTACCTGGCTCCAGGACAGGTCCTTGCCGTGTTTCATCGCGAGACCGTCGCGCACCATCCGGGACCAGCCGGTTCCCGAGATCCGCCTGAAGCCCGCAGCCCGGCGCACCGCCTGGGCCAACGCCCGTACCCGGCCCGCGTTCTCCAGCGCGGCGACCATCTCCGTACGCAGCATCCGGTGCGGGAGCCCGTCCACCGCCGTGGTGAGGGTGACGTCCTTGACGCCCGCCGCCAGATAGCGGGCCTTCACCGCGTCCGGCACGGTCGAGTCCGACGTCAGCAGGAACCGCGTCCCCATCGCGATGCCAGCCGCCCCGTACGCCAGCGCCGCGACCAGGCCCCGGCCGTCGTGGAAGCCGCCCGCCGCGATCACCGGGATGCCGACCGCGTCGACGACCTGGGGCAGCAGCACGGTGGTTGCCACCTCGCCCGTGTGCCCGCCGCCCTCGCCGCCCTGCACGATCACCGCGTCCGCACCCCACGCCGCGACCTTCTCGGCATGGCGCCGGGCACCGATCGACGGGATCACGACCACGCCCGCGTCCTTCAGTTCGGCGATGAGCTCCTTCGAGGGGGCCAGCGCGAAGGACGCCACCTTCACGCCCTCGTCGACGATGATCCGCACCCGCTCGCGGGCATCACCGGCGTCGGCGCGCAGATTGACGCCGAACGGCTCGTCCGTACGGGATCTGACCTCCCGTACCGCTGCCCGCAGTTGCTCCGTGGTCATCGTCGCGGAGGCCAGGATTCCGAGCGCGCCGGCCCGGGCCGTGGCGGAGACCAGGCGGGGGCCCGCGACCCAGCCCATACCGGTCTGGACGAGGGGGTGGCGGACGCCGACGAGGTCCGTGAGCGCGGTCCGCATCAGACCCGGACCTCGCGGTTCCGGGTGCCGCTCGGGTCGATGACCTCGCGGATCAGGGCTAGCTCGGCGGCGGTCGGCTCCCGGGT
The DNA here is from genome assembly GCF_035994185.1 of Streptomyces sp. NBC_01217. Classification (NCBI taxonomy): domain Bacteria; kingdom Bacillati; phylum Actinomycetota; class Actinomycetes; order Kitasatosporales; family Streptomycetaceae; genus Streptomyces; species Streptomyces sp. NBC_01217. Next base: position 2,315,923 of record NZ_CP108538.1, on the reverse strand, counting down.
GCACGGGACGTCGTCGGCGATCGTGAGCGCGAAACCGGTGGCCTCGCGGACCTGGTCGGCGGTGACGCCGGGGTGCAGCGAGGCGAGGCGCATCGAGTGGTCCGGGGTCGCGAAGTCGAGGACGCCGAGATCGGTGACGACGCGCGGGATGCGGTGGTAGCGGGTCGCCGAGGGCCCGGCCGCCGCGGCACTGTCGTAGCCGACTCCGCAGATCATGTCGACGCGTTCGACGAAGACCCGGGTGGAGTGCTTGGGGATCCAGTAACTGACCGGGTTGTTCAGGGTGTTGACCGGGGCGCCGCGTACGCCGAGGAGCTGGCGGGCGGGCTGTTCCCAGTCGCCGATGCAGGAGATGTTCTGGTTGCCGAACCGGTCGATCTGGCTCGCCCCCATCATCACGTGACGTCTGCCGCCCGTGACCATGGTGAGGTGCTGGCGGTACGGCAGCCAGCCCTCCGCCGTGCCGTCGGGGCCGACGATCAGCGCCTCGCCGTCGGTGAGCAGCAGATCGGGCGAGAAGGTGCGTCTGGCGAGCCGGGCGCCGACGGACGGGATGAGCCCCATCGGGCTGGCGAGCACCTCGCCGTTGCCGCGCCAGGCATCGGCGCAGGCGATCACGCAGTACTCGGCGCGGGAGGCGGTCCGGTTGTTCACTTCTGCTCCTCGTGCCAGTTCTCGACGGCCAGCCGGTAGCTCTTCTCGTTGCCGTCCGCGGGCAGGAAGCGGTCGCCGAAGGCCGCCCAGGCACCGGGGTCGGCGGCCGCGGCCGCGTACGCCCTCTGGAACGCCTCGTCGCGCGGGTGGTCGGGGACGCAGGAGGTGAAGTGCGCGCCGTTCGGGGTCTCGACGACGCCGGTGACGGAGTGCCGCTTGACGAGGAGGGTCTGCGGGGCGGCGCTCCCGGTCAACTCGGCGGTTTCCACGAGACGTTCGCAGGAGACGTACGCGGTGTCGGCGGCCTCGCAGAACAGGTCGTCGAAGTACGGGTCGGGGCCGAGGTACTGGCCGTTGCCGAACCGGTCGGCGCGGTTCATGTGGACCAGTGCCGCGTCCATCCGCAGGGCGGGCATCGCGACGAACTCCTCACGGTCCTCGTACGGCGAAGTGACCGTGCGCAGGCCCGGGTTGACCCGCATCACGTCCGAACCGATACCGGCACGGACGGGGAGGAACGGCAGCCGGTTCGCGGCGGCGTGCAGCCCCCACATGAACATCGCCTCGTCGATCTCCATCAGCTCGAACGCGCCGCGCTGGCGGGCCGCCCTGAAGTGGGGTTCGAGCGGGATCGAGTCGAGCGTGACGAAGGCCGTGACCAGCTTGCGGATCTTTCCGGCGGCGGCGAGCAGGCCGACGTCGGGGCCGCCGTACGTGATCACCGTGAGGTCGTTGATCCCGGAACGCAGCAGCGCCCGGACCAGCGCCATCGGCTTGCGGCGCGAGCCCCAGCCGCCGATGCCGATCGTCATCCCGCTGCCGAGCCGGGAGACGATCTCGTCGGCCGTCATGGTCTTGTCGGTCATGGTCATGCCTCCTCGCGCTTCCTCATGTCTTCCTGCCGAAGGTGCCGCGGACGCGGTCGGCGACTTTGCCGAGGTTGGCCTCGAAGGTGAAGCCCTGCTCGAAGCGGTAGCTGCGGCGTACGTCCACCGGGTCGATCCCGTTGATGGCGGCCTTGGCCAGCCGGATCAGACAGCCGTTTTTACGGGCGATCTCGCCCGCCAACTCCATTGCCGTATCCAGGAGTTCATCGCGGGGTACGACCTTCCAGACCGAGCCGTGGGCGTGCAGTTCGGCGGCGGTGGCGGTGCGCGAGGTGTAGTACAGCGCGCGCATCAGGTGCTGCGGTACGAGCCTGGCGAGATGGGTCGCGGCGCCGAGCGCGCCCCGGTCCAGCTCGGGCAGGCCGAACGTCGCGTCGTCGCTCGCCACGATCGCGTCCGCGTTGCCGACGAGACCAATGCCGCCGCCGAGGCAGTGGCCGTTCACCGCGGCGACGACCGGGACCTCGCACTCGTACACCGCCGAGAACGCCTCGTAACAGCCGCGGTTGGCGCCGATCAGGACGTCGTGCCCGGTGTCGCGCTGCATCTCCTTGATGTCGACGCCCGCGTTGAAACCGCGCCCGGCGGCGGCCAGCACGACACAGCGGATCCCGGGATCGCGGCCCGCGGCGCGGAGGGCGTCGGCGAGGTCGTACCAGCCCCGTACCGGGAGTGCGTTGACGGGCGGGTAGTCGACCGTGAGGAGACAGATGCCCTTGCCGGGACGTGCGGTGGAGACACCCATGGGCGAATCAGCTACCTTTCCACCAAACATTTGTTAGGTGTGGAAGGTAGCAGCCTGCCCCCGCATCGCCAACAAGGAGACGGGTCATGACCGCAGACAGTGACGGGCGCGGCACGGGGCTCTGCGCGGGCCGCGTCGTGATCGTGACGGGTGCCGGGCGCGGGCTCGGCCGGGCCCACGCGCTGGCCTTCGCCGCCGAGGGGGCGAAGGTCGTGGTCAACGATCTCGGTGTCGGCCCGGACGGCGGCGCAGGCTCGGCGGACCCGGCCCGTCAGGTGGCCGATGAAATCGTGGCGGCGGGCGGCGAAGCGGTCGCCCACGGCGGGGACGTCGCCACGACGGAAGGGGCCGCATCGCTGGTCACGGCCGCGCTGGAGGCCTTCGGGCGGCTGGACACGCTGGTCAACAACGCGGGATTCCTGCGGGACCGGATGCTGGTGAATCTGGACGAGGACGACTGGGACGCGGTGATGCGGGTCCATCTCAAGGGCCACTTCCTGCCGTTGAGGCATGCGGCCGCGCACTGGCGGGCCGAGGCGAAGGCGGGGCGCACGCCGGTCGCGCGGGTGATCAACACCAGCTCCGGTGCGGGGCTGCTCGGGAGCGTCGGACAGGGCAACTACTCCGCCGCGAAGGCGGGCATCGTGGGTCTCACGCTCGTCGCCGCCGCGGAGACGAGCCGGTACGGGGTCCAGGTCAACGCGATCGCCCCGGCCGCCCGGACCCGGATGACCGAGCGGACGTTCGCGCGGACGATGACGGCCCCGGGGGAGGGGGAGTTCGACGCGATGGCCCCCGGGAACGTGTCCCCGCTGGTGGTCTGGCTCGGGTCGGCGGCGAGCGACGGGGTGACCGGCCGGGTCTTCGAGACGGAGGCCGGCCGCATCACGGTCATGCAGGGCTGGCGCCCCGGCCCCACCGCGGACCGGGGCGCCCGGTGGTCACCGGCGGAGGCGGGCGAGGCGACCCGGAAACTGCTCGCGCAGGCGGAGCCGGCACGGCCGGTGTACGGGGCGGGGGGCTGAATCGTGCCCGGCAGGATCAAGCCCCTCCGGCGATTGAGGAGCGGGGGTCCGGGGCAGCGCCCCCGGTTGCTTCAGGTGGTGCAGTCCAGGACCGTCCGGCACAACCCGCACCGGGCCCGCACCCGCCCCCGCACCGGAACGCGAATGCGCTGATTGCAGGTGGGGCAGGCGAAGGAGACCCGGAGACCCTGCGGGCCGTTCTCGAAGGCGTACGGGGTGGCGGGGCCCGGGGCCGTCCCCGTCCCCGGATGCTCCTGGGCGTGCCGCCGGTCCTTGGCGTAACGGTGACGGCCCGCCCACCCCGCGGCCGTGAGCGGTGGCTGCCGGGTGTCCTGGAGAGCCTGGGCGCGCCCTTTCGTGTACGCCGTGTACGCCTGTGGACTCGTGAACCACGGGGAGGGGTCCTCGTCGAAGGCGAACGCCCGCTTGGCGAGGACGTATCCGAACTCCTCCGGGGTGAGATAGCCGAGCTTCTGGCTGGACACGGCGTCCTCGCGGAAGGCGTCCAGCAGCAGCCAGCCCGCGCCCAGATATGTCGTCGCGGTGTCGGTGAGGATCTCGTTGTCGCGCGTACCGGGGAATTCCAGGCCGAGGCGGTGCAGCAGCACATGCATGACCTCGTGCGAGAGCGCGGCGCCGATGTCTCTGCGATGGGTGCGGAACCGGTCGTTCAGCTCGATGAAGTACTCGGGCCCTGCGGCGAGTTCGACGCTCGCGGCATGCTCCATCGTCCGGAAGCCGACGATCACGCGGGCGTCCGGCAGGCGCAGGTGCTGGACCACGGCCCGCGCCACCCGCTGGGCGCCGAGATGGAGATCGTCGTTGTCGGAGAACGCGGCGTCGGCGGGGACGAGGCTCGGGGCGTAACCGTGGACCCCGTCGTACGACAGTCGCCGGTACAGCGCCGTGATCGCGGACCGGACGGTGTCGAGATGCGGAAAGCCATGGATCACCGGACTGCCGTTTCGCCCGTGGTCCCGGCTGCTGTACGTCACGTCCGTACCCCCATCCGCGACGCTCGGCCGCTCTTCACTGTAGCCGCAGCGGTCCGGACGATCTTGGCCGGAAAGTGGACCTTGTGGGGGCGGTGATCATTTCTCGATAATCCGGACCATGCCTTTGTCGGGGGCATGACGAGTTTCGGTTGTCTGCGGCACGGCCCCGACCCGGGCACGCACCCCCCACGAGAACCCCCCACAAGCACCCCCCACGAAAGAAGGCAGTCCGTTGAAGCAGCTTCTGCGCGCCGTGAAAAGATGCTCCGTCATAGCCGCCGTGGTCCTCGCGGCCGTCTCCCTCCAGCCCGCCGGGGCGTCCGCCGCCCCCACCCCGGTCGTCGGCGGAACCCGCGCCGCCCAGGGTGAATTCCCGTTCATGGTCCGGCTGTCCATGGGCTGTGGCGGCGCTCTCTACGCCAAGAACATCGTCCTCACCGCCGCGCACTGTGTGAACGGTTCGGGCAACAACACCTCCATCACCGCCACCGCGGGCGTCGTCGACCTCCAGTCCTCCAGCGCCATCAAGGTCAAGTCCACCAAGGTCCTCCAGGCCCCCGGCTACAACGGCGCGGGCAAGGACTGGGCGCTGATCAAGCTGGCCCAGCCCATCGACCTGCCGACTCTGAAGATCGCCACCAACACCACGTACAACACCGGCACCTTCACCGTCGCGGGCTGGGGCGCCGCCACCGAGGGCGGCGGACAGCAGCGGTATCTGCTGAAGGCCACCGTGCCGTTCGTCTCCGACGCCAACTGCCAGAGCGCGTACGACGGCGACCTCATCCCCAGCGAGGAGATCTGCGCCGGATACCTCGGAACCGGCGGCGTGGACACCTGCCAGGGCGACTCCGGCGGACCCATGTTCCGCAAGGACAACGCCGGAGCCTGGATCCAGGTGGGCATCGTCAGCTGGGGCATCGGCTGTGCACAGCCGGACTACCCGGGCGTGTACACCGAGGTCTCGACGTTCGCCGCCAACATAGCCTCGGCAGCGTCCACGCTCTGACGCCCCGCCCGGCTGTGCCGGATCAGCTCCGAACATCCCCTGGGGTGCCCGCCCGGACGGGCACCCCAGGGCCCAGCCGCGCATACGGTGCGCCCGCGCCCTCCAGCTCCAGCACCCACACCTCGTTGGTGCCCTCCCGCAGCACCGGCCCCGGTACGTACAGCGTCCGCTGCGGGCCCGCCGACCAGTAGCGCCCCAGGCAGAAGCCGTTCACCCATACGAACCCGCGCGTCCAGTCCGGCAGTTCGAGCCCCGCATGCCCGGTGCCGTCCGCACCCGCGACCTCGAACGTCCCCCGGAACAGTCCGGTACGTCCGGCTTCCCCCGCTTCCCCCGCTCCATCGGCACCCCAGGTGCTCCGGAAGGCCACCCCGGCCAGCGCGTCCGGCTCCTCGAACGCCTCCAGCCGCAGCGCCCGTGCCCGTACACCGTGCAGGAACTGCCGCTCGTGCAGCACCCCGCCCGTGATCCCCTTGGCTTCACCGAGCCGCGGCCCGTAGTTGATGCGGCCCAGCGACTCCACCCACAGCTCGACCTCCGCGGGTCCGGCCACCGGCTCGTCCAGGGCGCCGTTCTCGTCGCTCAGTACACCCTTTTGGACCCCGTTCACGTACACCACGGCCCGGTCCCGGAGCCCCGCCACACCCAGGGCGTACGGGCCGCGCGGGCCCGGGACGCCGACCCGATAGCGCACCAGGCCCCGGTCGACGCCCAGCTCCTCGAAGGTCGGCGGAACGCCGGACGGCGCCGGCTCCTCGTCGCCCAGCGCCTCCAGCACGGCGGCCAGCGGGGCCCAGTCCGTCAGCTCCGCCTGTACGGGGGCCGCCAGGCCGACGGGCTCGGGCGGAAGCTCCGGAAGCGGCCCGTCCGCGTACTCGGCGAGCACCTTGCGAAACTGCCGGAACTTCTCCGTGGGGCGGCCGTACTCGTCGATCGGCGCGTCGTAGTCGTACGAGGTCACCGTCGGCAAAAAGCCCTGGTCCTGCAGCGGACCGGACCGGTTGGCCCCCGCCCATCCGGCGAAGCTCGTACCCCCGTGCGCCATGTAGATGTTCACCGAGGCCCCGCACTCCAGGATCTCCCGCAGCGAGGCGGCGGCCTGCGCCGGATCCCGTACGACCGGCTCGGCACCCCAGTGCTCGAACCACCCGCACCAGAACTCCATGCACATCAGCGGCCCCTTCGGCTGATGGCGGCGCAGTACCTCGAACGCCTCGCGCGCACCCGATCCGAAGTTCGCCGTGGCGAGCAGGCCCGGCACGGAGCCGCCGGACAGCATGTGGTCCTCCGGCCCGTCGGAGGTGAACAGCGGCACGGTCACACCGAGCTCCCGCAGCATCCCGGCCACCCGCTGCAGATAGACCTGATCGGTGCCGTAGCTCCCGTACTCGTTCTCCGCCTGGACCATGATCACCGGGCCGCCGTGTCCGATCTGCCGCTGCACCACCTGCGGCAGCAGCGCCGTGAACCACCGCTCCACGGCGCCCAGATACTCCTCGTCACGGGTCCGCACCCGTCGCCCGAACCACCCCGTCACCCAGGCCGGCAGGCCGCCGTTCTCCCACTCGGCACAGATGTACGGTCCCGGGCGGACGATCGCCCACAGCCCGGCGCGCTGCGCCGCGTCCAGGAACCGGCCGAGCGCCGCCACGTCCCGGAAGCGGCCGGGCCGCGGCTCATGGAGATTCCACGGCACATACGTCTCGACACAGTTGAGCCCCATGGCACGCAGCATCGACAGCCGGTGGACCCACTGCGCCTCGTGGACCCGGAAGTAGTGCAGGGCCCCCGACAGCAGCCGTACGGGCTTCCCGTCGAGCCGGAAGTGGTCGTCCCCCACGGTGAAGTCAGCCATCGTGCTCGTACTCTCCTGTGCGTGCGGTCTCCCGGGGCCGGTACGCCGGTACGCACCACGGGGCGGGCGAACCCGGGGGGAATGTCGTGACCAACCTTCGCCCCTGGCGTGCGGCCGGTCCATGGACAAAGATCACTGCTGTTTGGACACAACTGTTCGGATGCCCGGACCGGGGAGGAAGGAAGGCCGATGTACCACACCTGGATGCGCTTCTTCACTCCCAGCCCGCTCCACCACCGGCTGGGCCTCGTCTGCCTGGGTGTGGGACTGCAGCACGGCGCACTGCCGACGGTCGGACCGCGCACCCTGGACCACCACGTGGCCGTCGTCATCAACTCCGGCAGCGGCTGGTTCAGCGGCTTTGACGGCCGCCGGGTGCCCGTCGTCGCCCCCAGCCTGATCTGGCTGACCCCCGGCACGCCGCACCACTACGGCGCCGATCCGGGCACCGGCTGGGACGAGAGCTTCGTCGACTTCACCGGCCCCGCCACCGCCACGTACACCGAACTCGGCTACATCGAGCCCGACCGTCCGCTCGTCCCCCTCGCCGACACGGCGGGGCCGCGTGCCGCGGTGGGGCGGATGGTGCGGGCGGCACGGCGCGGCAACCCGCTGCTGGAGGTCGAGACCGGTGCCGCCGTCCATGAACTCCTCGTCGCCCTGCGCCGGGCCCGCGCCGATGTCGGCCCCGACGGAGACCCCGTCCTTCAGGCCCTCGCCCGGGACGCCTTCCAGCCGCTTTCCGTCGCCGAGCACGCGGCCCGGCACGGCATGACACCGGCCGAGCTGCGTACGGCGGTAAGGCGGGGCGCGGGGTGCAGCCCCAAGGACTACCTGCTCGGCATCCGGCTCGGCCGGGCCAAGGAGCTCCTGGCCGCCACGGACCTGCCGGTCGCCGCGGTCGCCCGCCGCGTGGGCTACGACGACCCGGCGTACTTCTCCCGTCTGTTCGCCCGCCGGGTCGGCACCGCCCCGGTCCGCTTCCGCGAACAGCAGGGCCGCAGCGTCCCGGGCGGCTGGAGCGATCAGGTCCCGGACCCGGAACACCCACCGACGATCTCCCCGGGCCCGGCCGTCTAAGCTCGCTGACCATGACCACGAGGGACATCGACGAGTCCGTGAGCGCGGAACTGAACCGGCTGCGCGAGAGCATCGACAACATCGACGCCGCTGTTGTCCATATGCTCGCCGAGCGCTTCAAGTGCACCCAGCAAGTCGGCCACCTCAAGGCCGCCCACCACCTCCCCCCGGCCGACCCGGCCCGCGAGAGCCGGCAGATCGCCCGGCTGAGGCAGCTGGCGGAGAGCGCGCACCTGGACCCGGCCTTCGCGGAGAAGCTGCTGAACTTCGTCGTGGCGGAGGTCATCCGCCACCACGAACGGATCGCGGAGGAGTCGGCGACGAACGGGGAGGAGTGAGCGCCGGGGCGCCGCCCCGCACACGGACCGCTCAGCGCTCGCCGGCTTGCAGCGGGGACGGGCCGGACTGGCCGCCCGCCCGCTTGCGCCTCGACCACGCCACCCAGGCACTCACCAGCAGACCGAGACCCGTGGCGAGGACGACGAGCCCGGCCGAGGCCGACTCATTGACGTGGCCGCCATCGCCCTCCGATGCGGGGAGCCCGGCGGCCGCGAAGTGCGGGAGGACCAGCAGCCCCGCCCCCACCAGGCCCGCTACCGCCCAGCCGACGCTTTCGCGGCGCGGGGAACGGGCGGACACCAGAGCCCCCACCGTCAGAAGCACCGCGCAGCCCAGCGCCGGCAGCACCGTATAGGTCAGCCACTCGGACAGCAACGGCCGCCAGTACCACTGCGATTCGGGCCTCGGTCCGTCGAAGTGGTACAGCGTCCGCGGCTGCGGCGCCCCCAGGAAGTCCCGGAGCGACCTGGGCACCAGCCCGCCCAGCAGCCCGCCGACGAAGACCGGGCGAGCGAAACGCGCCGCCCCGCTGTCCTCCCTTTGCCGGGCCGCCCGCCCGACCCGAAGGCCCAGCACGGCACACCAGCCGGCCGGCAGCCCCAGGAACACGCCCCTGACCGCGCCGTAACCGATGGGCGTCCAGACGTTCCAGGGATAGTTCTGCGTGTGCGCGGCGCGCCAACTCCCCGCGAGACACCAGGCAACCGCCCCGGCCGCCACACCCCACGGCACGACACCCACGGCTCACCGCCCCGCACCACGCGTGCGCACTGCCTGCCCCATCCGCCCCGACACTCCCTCCCGGCACCTGCCTGCGGCGCCTCCCACAACGCGGGACGCGGCAGCCGTCCGTCCGTACGGTTGCGGCCCCAGTGACGGTGGCGTACAGCGGGGCAGGCGAGAGAGATTTCGCCGCGGGGTCTTGCGGTCAACTACTTAAGCACTTAGATTTTTAGCCCTGAGGTAATCGATTCGATCGCAGGAGGCCGACTGATGCTTGCCGACGAGGTGTTGGACGAGGTGTTGGTCGCGGGACAGTGGCGACAGGGCCGCGGTGCCCTCATCGAGACGGTCGACCCGGCCACCGGCCAGGTCATCGCCACCGTGCACGCCGCATCCCTCGCCGACGTCGAGGAGGCCGCCACCGCCGCCGCGCACGCCGCCCAGGACCCCGCGTGGCGCGAGCTGCCCGCCCACCTCCGCGCCCGGCTGCTCCACCGCATCGCCGACCTCGTCGAGCAGGACGCCGACCGGCTCTCCGCGCTCCAGACCGCCGACACCGGCAAGTGCCGCGCCGAGACCCGTGCCCTCGTGCTCAGCGCGGCCGGCACCTTCCGCTACACCGCCGCCGCGCTGGAGACCGCCGAGGACGCGATCACCCCGTCCCGCGGCCCGTACCTCACGATGAGCGTCCATGAGCCCATCGGCGTCGTCGGCGCGATCACCCCCTGGAACTCGCCCATCGCCAGCGACGCCCAGAAGCTCGCCCCCGCGCTCGCCGCGGGCAACGCCGTGCTCCTCAAGCCCGCCGAGTGGACCCCGCTCGTCGCCCTAGCCCTCGGCCGCCTCGTCCACCGGGCACTGACCGAGGCCGCACTGCCCACCGCCCTGCTCTCCGTGCTGCCCGGCCGCGGCAGCGTCATCGGCGACGCCATCGTCCGCCACCCGGCCGTCGGGAAGATCACCTTCACCGGGGGTACGGACACCGGGCGCACCCTCGCGCACATCGCCGCCGACAGGCTGATCCCCGCATCGCTGGAGCTCGGCGGGAAGTCCCCGACGATCGTCCTGGAGGACGCCGACCTGGAGCAGGCCCTGGCCGGAGTCATGTACGGCGTCTTCTCCTCCAGCGGACAGAGCTGCATCGCCGGGTCACGGCTCTTCGTCGCCCGTGCGCGCTACGAGGAGTTCGTCGGCGAACTCGTCGCCCGCACCCGGAAGTTGCGCATCGGACCCGGCACCGACCCGGACACCCAGGTCGCCCCGCTCGTCCACCGCAAGCACCGCGACAGCGTCGCCGCGTACGTGGACCTGGCCCGCGAGGAGGGCGGCACAGTGCGCTGCGGGGGAGCGGCGCCCGATGGCCGCCTCCACCGCGAAGGCGCCTACTACCTCCCCACCGTTCTGGACGGCCTGCCCAACACCGCACGCGTCTGCCAGGAGGAGATCTTCGGCCCGGTCGTCGTCGCCCTGCCCTTCGACGACGAGGACGACCTCGTCGCCCAGGCCAACGACAGCGTGTACGGCCTGGCCTGCGGCATCTGGACCCGGGACCACGCCAGGGCCTGGCGGCTGGCCCGCCGGATCGACGCGGGGACCGTCTGGATCAACACGTACAAGCAGTTCAGCATCTCCACCCCGTTCGGCGGGCTGAAGGACAGCGGCATCGGCACCGAGAAGGGCCGCGACCTGATCCGCGGCTACCAGCGGCAGAAGTCCCTCTACTGGTCCACCGACACCGCACCGCTGCCCTGGGCCGCCAACTGATCCCGAGAAGAGAGGAGTCGGAGAACACCATGGCTCACGAGAACCTCCACGCCCGCCCCACCGCAAGGCGTGAACCCGTCGCCCGGCTGCGCGCCCTGCGCTCCGTCGAACTGCACACCCCCGCCTTCACCGAGTCCGCCGACTTCTACAGCGAGGTCTGGGGACTGGAACCCGTCGAACGGGAGGCCGACGCCACCTGGCTGCGCGGCACCGGCGAGGAACACCACGTCCTCGCCCTCACCCGCGGCGAACGCAACGGACTGGGCCGCATCACCTTCGCCGTCGCCACCCCCGCCGAGATCGACGAGGCCGCCCGTCGGCTCCTCGCCCGCGGCATCGTCCCCGTCACCGGACCCGGCCCCCTCGACCAGGTCGGCGGCGGCTACGGGCTCCGCTTCACCGACCCCGAGGGCCGGCTGATCGAGCTCAGCGCCCAGACCCACGCCGTCGCCCCGCGAGGCCGCGACAGCGCCGTACCCGTCGGCGTCACCCACACCGTCCTCAACACCACCGACATCGACGCCGCCGTCGCCTTCTACACCTCGGTCCTCGGGCTGCGCGTCTCCGACTGGTCCGAGCACCAGATGGCCTTCCTGCGCTGCAACGCCGACCACCACTGCATCGCGTTCAACCAGGCGGAGTGGGCCTCGCTCAACCACGTCGCGTACGAGATGACGTCCGTCGACCACTTCATGCGCGGTCTGGGACGGCTCCGGCACCACGGCATCGACCCCCAGTGGGGGCCCGGCCGGCACGGACCCGGCAACAACACCTTCTCGTACTTCACCGACCCTGCCGGACTCGTCTGCGAATACACCTCCGAGGTCGCCCAGATCGTCGAGGACGCCTGGATCGCCAAGGTCTGGCGGCGGATCCCCGAACTCTCCGACCTGTGGGGGACCGCGGGAGCGCCGTCCGCACGGATCCGCTGCCACATGGCCGGCGAACCCGACCCCGGGCCACTGGCCCCCGCCACTGACGAGGTGTCCGCATGACCACCACCATCCGCCCCACGACCCGTCCCGTGTGCCGCATCGGCCTCGTCGGCTGGGGAGCCATCGGCCGGGTCGTCGGCGCCGCACTCGCCGAAGGGCACGTCCCCGGCGCGGAGCTGACCTGCGTGATCGACAACCGGCCACTCGTCGACGCCCCCGCGCCACAGCTGTCGTTCGAGGACGCGCTCGGCGTCTGCGACCTGATCGTCGAAGCCGCCGGGCAGGCAGTGGTACGGGAATGGGCCGAGCGGGTCCTCGGCAGCGGCACCGACCTGCTGATCGCCTCCACCGGCGCGCTCGTCGACGACGCGCTCGTCGACCGGCTGCGGTCCGCCGGACCCGGCCGGGTCTACTTCACCGGCGGAGCGGTCGGCGGACTCGACCTCCTCCAGGCCGTACGGGGACTGGGCGCCCTCACCTCCGTCACCCTGACCACCACCAAGCTGCCCGCCACCCTCCACCAGCCGTGGATGGACGCCGAGTTGACCGAGCGGCTGCGAACGGCCACCGAGCCGGTCGAGGTGATGCGCGGCACCGCCCGCGACGTCCCGGTGAAGTTCCCCAAGTCCACCAATGTGGCCGCGTCCGTCGCCCTGGCCACCGGCGACCCGGACCTGGTCGAGGTCGTCGTCGTGGCCGACCCCGCCGCCACGCTCACCCGGCATGTCATCGAGGCAGCGGGCCCGCACGGCGCGTACCGCTTCGAGGTCGCCCACCGGCCCGACGCCACCAACCCCGCCACCAGCCAGGTCGTGCCGCACGCCGTGCTCCGCAGCCTCGGCGCCGTCGTCGGCCGGGCGGGACAGATCCTGTGACCACCACCCCGACCACCGAAGGCCTGCACACCCAGGAGGCCGGGAGCCCCGACGCGCCGCTGCTGCTCTGCCTGCACGGCATCGGCTCCTCGTCCGCCGCCTTCGCCCCGCAACTCGCCGGACTCCGTGACCGGGTACGGGTGGTGGCCTGGGACGCCCCCGGATACGCGGCCTCCGCCGACCCCGGCCACGCCCCCGGCCTCGACGGCTACGCCGACACCGCCGCCGCACTCATCCGCGAACGCGGCGGCCGCGCGCACGTCCTCGGCGTCTCCTGGGGCGGAGTCATCGCACTCCGCCTCGCCGCCCGCCACCCCCACCTCGTCGACTCACTGATCGTCGCCGACTCCAGCCGCGGATCGGGCGTCCACCCGGACAGGGCCGAGGCGATGCGCGGCCGCTCGGCCCGGCTCGCCGCCGAAGGCCCGGACGCCTTCGCCGCCGCCCGCGGCCCGCGCCTGGTCTCCGCCGACGCCCCCGCCGAACTCGTCGAACGCGTCGTCGCGACCATGGCCGCCTCCGTCCGTACCCCCGGATACGGGTACGCGGCCGAGTCGATGGCCGAGGCCGACCTCACCGACGACCTGCCCACCATCACCGCACCGGCTCTCGTCCTGTGCGGCGAGGAGGACACCGTCACCGGAACCGAGGAGTCGCAGGCCGTCGCGGGCGGCCTCGCCAAGTCCGTCTACGTCACCCTCTCCGGCGCCGGCCACCTCTCCAACCAGGAACGGCCCGAGACGTTCAACGCCTGGGTCCGCGCCCACCTCCACGTCGTCGCCCGCATACCCGCGTGACGACGGCCCGCCCCCACCCGCACCGACGAACCGAGGAGCAACCCGTGCCCATCGACAACACCCCCTACGAGACCGACGGCGACCTCGCGAAGTACACCGACTCGCTGATCGCCACCAAGGACTCCCGCGAGCCCGACTGGAACACCCTCTCCTTCCAGGCGAAGGCCGGCGACCAGTACAGGCGCGCCCAGATCCGCTATGTCGGCTCCGGCGCCACCGGCAATCACGAGAACGACAACCGGATCATCCCGTCCGGCGGCTTCACCTTCTCCAACATGCTGCTCCCGCCCGGCGCCGAGGGCCCCGAGCACACCCACCACGACGTCGAGGAAGCCTTCTTCGTCCTGGAGGGCCAGGTCAGGGTCGGCATCCACCGCGGCGCCGACGAGGCCGAGTACCGCACCCTCGGCTACCGCGACATGATCGTCGTGCCTGCCGGAGTGGCCCGCTCGCTGAAGAACGAGGGCGACACCGACGCCCTGTTCTGCGTGATCATCGGCACCCGGAAGCCGCAGGTCCCGACCTACCCCGAGCACTCCCCGATGCACGGCATCACCCGCGACTGATGGCCACCGACGACACCTCCCGTACGCCGGACTCCTCCCGGGCGGAGCCGGCCACTCGTACGGTCGTCGTCACCGGCGCCGGCCGCGGCCTGGGACTGGCCGCGGCCCGCCGGATCGGCGCCGACGGCCACCGGGTCGTCATCGCCGAACTCGACGAACGGACCGGCGAACAGGCCGCCGACCAGCTCCGTGCCGAGGGCGTCACCGCGGATTTCCACCCGCTCGACGTCACCGACCCGGACTCCGTCGACGCCCTCGCCGCCACCCTCGCGGGCGACGGCACCAGGCTCCACGGCCTGGTCAACAACGCCGGTCTGGCCAACGCGGTCGGCGGCAGACCGTTCCACGAGATCGGCATCGAGGCATGGGACCGCATCATGAAGGTCAACGCCCGCGGCCCGTGGCTTGTCGCCCGAGCCCTTCTGCCGCTCATGGTGGCAGGCGGCGGCGGCCGGATCGTCAACCTCGCCTCGGACGCGGCCCTGTACGGCTCGCCCCGTCTCGCCCACTACATCGCCTCCAAGGGCGCCGTGATCTCCCTGACCCGGGCCATGGCGCGCGAGACCGGCGATCTCGGCATCACCGTCAACGCGGTCGCCCCCGGGCTGACCGAGGGGGAGTCCGCCGTGGACATCCCCGCCGAACGGCACGAGCTGTACCGGCTGAACCGGGCGATCTCCCGGCCCCAGCAACCGGCGGACGTGGTCGGCCTTATCGCCTTCCTCGTCGGTGACGAGTCCGGCTACATCACCGGCCAGACCTTCGCCGTCAACGGCGGCTTCACGATGCACTGAGCGGATCGGGCCCGCCCTCGGGCAGCCCGTCCTCGATCCGACGTACCCGGAACACCAGGAGCACCACATGGACCTGCGCCTCGCCGACCGCCGCATCCTCGTCACCGGCGGCAGCTCCGGCGTCGGCCTCGCCACGGTCCGCATGCTGCTCGCCGAAGGCACCCGCGTCGCCACCTGCGGCCGCCGCGCCGACGCACTCACCGCGGCCCTCGACGGACTCGCCGGACCGGACAGGCTGTACCACGCGCCCTGCGACGTACGCGACGAAGCCTCCGTACAGGCCTTCACCGAAGCAGCCGCCGACCACCTCGGCGGCCTCGACGGGCTCGTCAACAACGCCGGTGCCTCCCGGATGAAACCTTTCGCCGAGACCACCGCCGACGACTGGCGCGACGAACTGGAACTCAAGTTCTTCGGCGTTCTCCACCCTCTCCACGCCGCCCTGCCCCACCTGCGGAAATCCGGCAACGCGTCCGTCGTCAACATCAACGCGGTCCTCGCCAAGCAGCCCGAGACCCGGCTGATGACCACCAGCGCGGCCCGCGCCGGCATCCTCAACCTCTCCACCTCCCTGTCCAGGGAACTCGCCCCCGACGGCATCCGCGTCAACTCCGTCTGCCTCGGCCTCGTCGACACCGGGCAGTGGGAACGCCGGTACGCGGCCTCCGGCAGCCCCCTCGGCTACGCCGCCTGGCAGGCCGGACTCGCCGCCGACCGGGGCATCGCCCTGGGCCGCCTCGGCAACGCCGACGAAGTCGCCTACGCCGTAACGGCGTTGCTCTCGCCCAGGGCCTCGTACATCACCGGCACCACCGTCGACGTCTGCGGCGGCGTCAACCGCGGCATCGCCTGACCACCGAACACCTCAGGAGCGCAACGACATGACCCAACCCAACGGCGGTGACCTGCTCGTCGAGACGCTGCGCGGACTCGGCGTCGACACGGTGTTCGGCATCGTCAGCGTGCACAACCTGCCGCTCGTCGAAGCCGTCGACCGCGATCTGCGCTTCGTCCCCGTCCGCCACGAAGCCGCCGCCGTCAACGCGGCCGACGGCTACGCCCGCGCCACCGGTGGCCTCGGCTGCGCCCTGACCAGCACCGGCACGGGAGCGGGCAACGCGGCAGGCTCCCTCATCGAGTCCCTCAGCGCCGGCACCTCCGTCCTGCACATCACCGGACAGATCGACAGCGAGTACCTCGGCTCGGGACGCGGCTTCATCCACGAGACCAAGGACCAGCTCGGCATGCTCCGCGCGGTCTCCACCCACGCGGTCACCGTCACCGACGCGGCGGGCGCGGGCGACATCCTGCGCGACGCCGCCGCCCGCGCACTGACCGCCCCGTACGGCCCGGTCAGCGTCGAATGGCCCATCGACCTGCAGTTCGCCCCCCAGCGGCCCACCGGCACACCCGTGCCGACCGCCCCCGTGCCCGCGCTGCCCGACGCGGCGCTCCTCGATCAGGCCGCCGCCCTGCTGTCCGCCGCGCGCCGCCCCCTCATCTGGGCGGGCGGCGGAGCCAACAGAGCCCGCCCCGAACTGGCCGCGCTGCTCGACGCGCTGAACGCCGGACTCGTCACCTCCAACTCCGGACGCGGCTGCGTCCCCGAGTCCGACGAGCGGGTACTCGGCAACTACGCCACCGCCCCCGCAGGCCGCGCGCTGCTCGCCGAAGCTGATGTGCTGTTCTCCATCGGCACCCATTTCCGCTCCAACGAGACCGCCGACTACACCCTCGAACTCCCGTCCACCCACATCCAGTTGGACCTGGACCCGGCCGCGACCGGCCGCGTCCACCCGGCCACCTGCGCCCTGCACGGCGACGCGGCGGCCGTCCTTGCCGCACTCCTTCGACGCGTCACGAGCGGGGTTACGGAGACGAGCTGGCCGGCCCGCGTACGCAAGGCCCGCGCCGACGCCCGCAGCGCACAGCGCCACGCCATCGGGCCGCAGGCCGCCATCAACGACGCCGTCCGCGCGGCCTGCCCGCCCGGGTCCGTGATCGCCCGCGACGTCACCATCCCCTCCTCCACCTGGGGAAACCGGCTCCTGGAGATCACCGACCCGGCCACCAACGTCTTCCCGCGCGGCGGCGGCATCGGACAGGGTCTCGCCATGGGCATCGGCGCCGCCCTCGGCCGCCCGGACGTGCCCACCGTCGTCATCGCGGGCGACGGCGGCCTCGCCGTCCACCTCGGCGAACTCCTCACCCTCGCCCAGGAGAAGCCCGATCTCACCCTGCTCGTCTTCAACGACGGCGGCTACGGCGTCCTGCGCAACATGCAGGACAACCACTTCCCGCGCCGCTCCGGCGTCGACCTCACCACCCCCGACTTCGAGCGGCTCGCCGCCGCCGTCGGCCTCCCGTACGCCCGGATCGCCGCTGAAGCCGACGCGGGCCCCGTCATCAAGGAGGCCACCGCCTGTGAGGGGCCTGTCCTCGTCGAGATCGACCTTGCCGCACTCGGCCCGATGAACACCCCGTTCACCCCGCCCGTCAAGCTCCCCGCGACCGCGACCGCGATCGCCGCCGCGACCCCGACCGACACAGCCACCGGACAGGGAGGCACCCCGCGATGACCAGCGCCCAGGAAACCCGCCTCGACCTGCTCGTCCACCGCATGACCTGGGAGGCCGACGGTGTACTCGGCGTCGAACTCACCCACCCGGACGGAGTCCCGCTGCCCGCCTGGCAGCCCGGCGCCCACATCGACGTTCACGTCGGCGGGCACATCCGGCAGTACTCCCTGTGCTCCGACCCGGCCGACACCACCCGCTGGCGCATCGGCGTCCTCAGAGAACCCGCGTCCCGCGGCGGCTCCGCCCACATCCACACCCAGCTGCGGCCCGGCCGGCTCCTCCATGTGCAGGGCCCCCGCAACCACTTCGAGCTGGACGCCGGCCGCGACGCCGAGGCCTACCTCTTCATCGCGGGCGGCATCGGCATCACCCCGCTCCTCGCCATGGCCCGCGAGGCATCCCGCACCCGCACCCCCTGGCGGCTCGTCCACGGCGGCCGCAGCCGTACCTCGATGGCCTTCGGTACGGAACTCACCGCACTGGCCGAACTCCCCGGCGGATCGGTCGAATTCGTACCCCAGGACGAGTGCGGACACATCGACCTCGACGTCCTCCTCGGCGAGCTGCCCGCCGGCACCCAGGTGTACTGCTGCGGCCCCGAACCCCTGCTCGCCGCCGTCGAGGAACGCTGCCCGGCCGCCCGTACGGAACGCTTCGCAGCCCCCGCGACGCCGCAGCGCGACGGCGAGGACACCGCGTTCGACGTCCTCTGCTCCCGCGCCGGGCGCACCGTCGAGGTCGGCCCCGAAAGCTCCGTACTCGACGCACTGGAGGGCGCCGGGATCACTGTGCCCTCCTCCTGCCGCGACGGGATCTGCGGCACCTGCGAGACCAAGGTCCTCGAAGGCACCCCCGACCACCGGGACTTCCTGCTCTCCGAGGGCGAGAAGGCGGCGGGCGCCTCGATGATGCTCTGCGTCTCCCGCTCCCACACCCCGCGACTCGTCCTCGATCTGTGAACCGCCCTCCGAAGGGAGCCGACATGACAACCCCGCAGTACCTCAACCCCCACCAGGCACGCAGCGCCGAGCCGACCCCGTACGAGAAGAAGCTCGCCGCGGTGATCGAGGAGGTCTTCGGCACCGGCACCCACGACCTGCCCGGCCTCGTCGCCGGACTCAACGCCCGCGACCTGCCCGCCCCCGACGGCAGCCGGTGGACCGAGGACACCTTCCGCAGCGAGATGCGACGACTGGGAGCGTGAGACGACCATGACCACCGACACCGCCGTACACACGGGCGAAACGGCCCGCCCCTCCGAAGTCGCCCGCCCCGGCAACCGCACCGCCGACCGGCTCTTCGCCACCGGCATCCGCAACCAGTGGTACGCCGTCTGCCCCGCCGAGGCCGTCCCCGCGGGCGGCATGAAACGGCTCACCCTCCTCGGCGAGGAGTGGCTGCTCTTCCGCCGCGCCGACGGCACCCTGCACATGCTGGAGGACCGCTGCCCGCACCGCGGCGCCCGCCTCTCGCTCGGCAAGCACCTGGGCGACCGCATCGCCTGCTGGTACCACGGCGTCCAGGTCGACGGCACCGGAACGGTCGCCGCCGTCCCCGGACTCCCCGGCTGCAACCTCGAAGGCAAACAGCTCGTCGCCGCCCCCCACGTCATCGAGACCGGCGGTGCGGTCCTCGCCTACTTCGGCGACGACGAACACCCCGAACCGGCCCCCCTCGTCCTGCCCGAACAGCTCACCGACCCCGACGTCGCCACCTTCCTCTGCTACGCCGAGTGGAACGTCAACTGGCGCTACGCCGTGGAGAACCTGCTCGACCCGATGCACGGCTCGTTCCTGCACCGCGACTCGCACAGCATGTCCGAGGGGCAGACCACCGCCCGCTTCCGCATCCGGGAGACCGAGCGAGGCTTCTTCTTCGAGAAGACCGACCAGAGCGGCGTCAACTTCGACTGGGTCGAGCTCTGCCGCACCGGCGTCGACTGGGTCGACCTCACCATCCCGTACCCGCCCACCGCGGGCCCCGGCGGCCCGTTCGGCATCGTGGGCATGGCCACCCCCATCGACGAGGAGCGCTGCGCCGTCTTCTTCTGGCGCTACCGGCGGGTGACGGACTGGCAGCGCGACACCTGGCGCTTCCTGTACCGGACCGTGCTGGAGGACCGGCACTGGGAGGTGCTCGAACAGGACCGCGTCATGCTGGAGGAACTGCGCACCGACGCCGACCAGGCGGAGAACCTGTACCAGCACGACCTGGGCGTGGTCCGCGTACGCCGCATGTACCGCACGGAGGCGGAAGCACAGGCCGACGCGACGGGCTGAACCCGCGACGTCCTCAACGGCCGGACGGGCCCGGTCTTCCGCCCGTCCGGTCTTCCTCCGCCCGGTCTTCCGCCCGTCCGGCAAGCAGCGACGACTACGCGTCGTCCTCCGCCGCCAGCACCGACCGTTCCAGCTTCTCCAGCAGCCGCGCCAGCTGCCGGCACTCCGCGGGAGTCAGCCCCGCCAGCATCCGCCGCTCGTTGTCCAGGTGCTCCGCGAACAGCTCGTCGATCGTCGACAGGCCCTCGTCCGTGAGCCGCGAGTGCACCACCCGGCGGTCCTGAGGATCACGCTCGCGCAGGATCAGCCCGTCCTTCTCCAGACGGTCGATCCGCAGCGTGACCCCCGCCGAACTGATCAATCCGGAATCGGCCAGCTCGCCCGCCGTGCGACGAAACGGCGCCCCCGCCCTGCGCAGTGCCGTCAGCACATCGAACCCGGCCATCGACAGGCCCTTGCGCTCCACCGGCCGGGAGATCGCCGCGCTGTACCGCAGGAACGCCCGGTGCAGCCGGCCGAACACCTCCAGCGGAGCCGGATCCAGATCCGGCCGCTCCCGCCGCCAGTCCTCGACGATCGACGCCACCGCGTCCCGCCGCGTCGCGGAAGCGGAATCCGCCTTCTTCGCCATTCCGGGCACCCCTCCGTGCAGCAACACAATGGGTGAGAATCTTAGCCCTCAAAGGCCCCACCGAACCGTCCCCCCAAAACCCTCCGCAAGCCTGCGATCAGCCCTGGGAGAACCCGACTGCGTGCCGCCCGCGCCGTACGGCAGCATGGGTGCATGTCCGTACTGACGCGCGACGAAGCGCAGACCCGAGCCCAGTTCCTCGACGTACACCGGTACACGATCGACCTCGATCTGACCGGAGGGGAGGAGACCTTCGACTCCCGCACCGTCATCCAGTTCACCGCAGCCGCGGCCGGAGACACGTTCGTCGAACTCAAGCCGGCCGCTCTGCGCTCGATCAGCCTCGACGGACAGCCCCTCGACCCCGCGGACCTCACCGAGAACCGCTTCCCGCTCGCCGCCCTCACCGCCGGCGCACACGAACTGCGCGTCGACGCCGCCATGCGCTACTCCCGCACCGGCGAGGGCATGCACCGCTTCACCGACCCGACCGACGGCGAGACGTACCTCTACACCCAGCTGTTCATGGAGGACGTCCAGCGCGTCTTCGCCGCGTTCGACCAGCCCGACCTCAAGTCGGTCTTCGAGCTCACCGTCACCGCCCCCGAAGGCTGGACCGTCCTCGGCAACGGCATCGCCGAGCACCGGGGCGACGGCCGGTGGACCCTGGCCGCCACCCCGCTCATCTCCACCTACCTCGTCGCCGTCGCCGCGGGCCCCTGGCACTCCGTGACCACCGAGCACGCCGGACTGCCCTTCGGCATCCACTGCCGCCGCTCCCTGGCCCCGTACCTCGACACGGACGCCGACGAGATCCTCGACATCACCCGGGCCTGCTTCGACCGCTTCCACGAGAAGTTCGACGAGCCCTACCCCTTCGACTCCTACGACCAGGCCTTCGTCCCCGAGTTCAACGCGGGCGCCATGGAGAACCCCGGACTCGTCACCTTCCGCGACGAGTTCATCTACCGCTCCGCCGTCACCGACACCGAGCGCCAGACCCGCGGCATGGTGATCGCCCACGAGATGGCCCACATGTGGTTCGGCGACCTCGTCACCCTCGCCTGGTGGGACGACATCTGGCTCAACGAGTCCTTCGCCGAGTACATGGGCTACCAGACCCTCGCCGAGGCCACCCGCTTCACCGACACCTGGGTCGACTTCGGCGTCGCCCGCAAGGGCTGGGGATACGACGCCGACCAGCGCCCTTCCACGCACCCCGTCGCCCCCGACCCGGCCGCCGTCCCCGACACCGCGTCCGCGATGCTCAACTTCGACGGCATCTCCTACGCCAAGGGCGCGTCCGCCCTGCGCCAGCTCGTCGCCTGGCTCGGCGAGAAGGACTTCCTGGCCGGGATCAACACCCACTTCGCCCGCCACAAGTTCGCCAACGCCACCCTCGCCGACTTCATCGACAACCTCGCATCGGCCACCGACCGCGACGTCCACGCCTGGGCCGACGCCTGGCTGCGCACCACCGGAGTCGACACCCTCACCCCCCGGGTCGAGGAATCCGACGGTACGTGGTCCCTCACCGTCGACCACAAGGGCAGCCGCCCCCACCGCATCGCCGTCGGCACCTACGACCACGCCCCGGACGCCCACCTGGGCCCCGACCGACTCGTCCTGCGCGACCGGTTCGAGATCGACGTCCCCCACAACGGCACGGCCGAGGCACTGTCCGGCCGCCGCCCCGCCCTCGTCGTCCTCAACGACGGCGACCTCAGCTACGCCAAGGTCCGCCTCGACGCGAAGTCCTGGGAAACCGTCGTACGCGACCTGTCCGGCATCCCCGACGCACTGACCCGCGCGGTCGTCTGGAACACCGCACGCGACATGGTCCGCGACGGCGAACTCGCCCCCACCACCTACCTCGAAGCGGCCCGCGCACACCTCCCGCACGAGACCGACCTCGCGCTCGCCCAGGGCGTGCTCGCCTTCGCCGACGCCCACGTCGCCGGCCGATACCTCGCCCCCGAGGACCGCCCCGCCGCGCTCGCCACCCTCACCTCCCTGTGCCGCGACCTCATCCGCCGCACCGAGGACGGACGCAACCCCGGCCTGCGCCTCGTCGCCGTACGCCACCTCATCGACGCAGCCACCCAGCCCGACACCATCCAGGACTGGCTCACCAACGGCACCGTCCCCGGCGGACCCGAGCTCGACCCGGAGCTGCGCTGGCGCATCCTCACCCGCCTCGCCGTCCTCGGCGCCACCGACGAGGCAGCGATCGCCGCCGAACTCGAACAGGACCCCAGCGCCACCGGGCAGGAGGGCGCCGCCCGCTGCCGGGCCGCCCTCCCCACCCCCGAGGCCAAGGCCGCCGCCTGGCACGCCCTGTTCAACGACGACAAGCTCTCCAACTACCTCTTCACCGCCACCGCCCAGGGCTTCTGGCAGCCCGAACAGGCCGATCTCGTACGGGAGTACGTGCCCCGCTTCTACCCCGAGGCGACCCGGCTCGCCGCCCGCCGCGGCCCCGCCATCGCCGAGGCCGCCGGCCGATACGCCTTCCCCGCCCACGCCGTCGACGCCGACAGCCTCCACCTCGGCGAACAGGCCCTGAACGACAAGGACCTCATCCCGGCCCTGCGCCGCAAGCTGATCGACCAGATCGACGACCTGCGCCGCGCGCTGGCCGTGCGCGTTGCCCACTGACCCACAACCGCCCACAACTCAATACCGGCACCACCCGTGCCCGGCGCCACTCCCCTCACACGGGGAGACGCCGGGCACACCCCTGTCCGGCGCCACCCCCATACCACCGAAACCCCTGGTAACGGCCACCCTTCCTTCCCGTGTCCCCCTTTCGAGTTCAGATCACCGGGCTCTGCGGCCGCGCCCACGAAAACCCGGACAAGCTGGCATGTCCACCCATGTGCACCCGAAGGGCCCGCCACCATGCCCACCCCGCCCCTCGCCGGATCGACCACGGGCCCCGCCGCCCTGCGCCCCCTCATCGACACCGTCCTCACCGCACTCCAGGACGGCGCCCACCGGCGCGACGGCCCCCTCCCCGCGGGCGGACCCGACGCCGTCACCCCCCGCATGCGCACCGCCACCCACCCCGTCATCCCCGACCACGGCACCGGCCCCCACGACGCCCTGCGCACCCTCGTCACCGCCCTCGCCGAAGGCGCCGCGGACCCCGCGCACCCGCTCTGCGCGGCCCATCTGCACACCCCGCCCCTCGCCCTCGCCGCCGCCGCGGACCTCGCCGCCTGCGCCCTCAACCCCTCCATGGACTCCTGGGACCAGGCCCCCGCGGCCTCCGCCCTCGAAGCCGACATCACCGCCGCACTCGCCACCGAGGTCTACCCCCACCAGCCCTCACCCGACGCACTCGTCACCACCGGCGGAACCGAAGCCAACCAGCTCGCCCTGCTGCTCGCCCGGGAACGCCACGGCCCCGTACAGACCATCTGCGCAGCCAACGCCCACCACAGCATCACCCGCGCGGCCTGGCTCCTCGGCCTCCCCGAACCCGTCGTCATCCCCGCCCCCGCAGGCGTCATGGACCTCGCCGCACTCGACGAAGCCCTCACCGAACTCCACCGCCCCCTGTTCGTCACCGCCACCGCGGGCACCACCGACACCGGGCAGATCGACCCGCTCGCCGACATCGCCGAGCTCTGCGCCACCCACGGCGCCGAACTCCACATCGACGCGGCCTACGGCGGCCCCCTCCTCTTCAGCCCCACCCACCGGGGCAAGGTCCACGGCCTCGACCGCGCCCAGAGCGTCACCCTCGACCTGCACAAACTCGGCTGGCAACCCGCATCCGCAGGCATCCTCGCCGTCCCCGACCGCAGCCACCTCGACGTACTCCACCACCGCGCCTCCTACCTCAACGCCGACGACGACACCGAAGCAGGCCTCCCCGACCTCCTCGGCCGCTCCCTGCGCACCACCCGCCGGCCCGACGCCCTCAAGATCGCCGTCACCCTCAAGGCCCTCGGCCGCACCGGACTCGCCGACCTCGTCGACCGCACCGTCGCCACCGCCCACCACCTCGCCGACCTCATCGTCAAGACCCCCGCCCTCGACCTCTACGACCGCCCCACCATCAGCACCGTCCTCTTCCGCCCCACCGACGCCGACGACCACACCGTCGCCACCATCCGCCGCACCCTCCTCACCCGCGGCCACGCCGTACTCGGCCGCGCCCACGCCGACGACCGCCTCTGGCTCAAAGCCACCCTCCTCAACCCCCACACCACCCCCGAAGACCTGCGCACACTCCTCGACCTCGTCAACCACCTCGCCCACGACCTCGCGGAAGGCAGCACCCCCCGATGACCGACCTGCCCACCCCCGAGACCGACCAGCCACACGACCTCGTCGGCATCGGCATCGGCCCCTTCAACCTCTCCCTCGCCGCCCTCGCCCACGGCACCCCGGGCAGCCCCCGGCCCCTCGCCGCGGCCTTCTACGAACAGCGCCCCGCCTTCCACTGGCACCCCGGCCTCCTCATCGACGGCTCCAGCCTCCAGGTCCCCTTCCTCGCCGACCTCGTCACCCTCGCCGACCCCGCGAGCCCCTGGACCTTCCTCAGCTACCTGCGCAGCCGCGAGCGGCTCTTCCCCTTCTACTTCGCCGAGCGCTTCCACATCCAGCGCGCCGAATACGACGCCTACTGCCGCTGGGTCAGCGACCAGCTCCCCGGCCTCCACTTCAGCCACCAGGTCGACGCGGTGCGCTGGAACAACGAACGAGCCCTCTTCGAAGTCGACTTCACCCAGGTCGACAGCGACGGCGAAGCCGAAGCACTCGGCCGCGCCCACGCCCGCCACATCGCCCTCGGAATCGGCACCGAGCCCTACGTCCCCGAACCCCTCAGGCCACTCGCCGAAGCCGAATCCGTCCCCGTCATCCACTCAGCCGACTACCTCCAGCACCGGGAAAGACTCCTCGACGCCGAACACATCACCGTCATCGGATCGGGACAGTCCGGCGCCGAGATCTTCCTCGACCTCCTGCGCGCCCGCCCCGCTGGCCGCGAGAAGCTCCACTGGCTCGCCCGCACCCAGGCCTTCGCACCCATGGAGTACTCCAAACTCGGTCTGGAACACTTCACCCCCGACTACAGCCGCTACTTCCACGCCCTGCCCGAATCCGTACGCGACGAACTCGTCCCCCACCAGTGGCAGCTCCACAAAGGCATCGACGCCGACACCATCGCCACCATCCACGACGAGCTCTACCGCCGCACCCTCCACGGCGGCTGGCCCGACGCCACCCTCACCCCCGGCGTCTGGGTACGCACCGCCGGACGCGTCGCCAACACCCGCGTCGAACTCCACCTCGAACACACCCAGCAGAACACCCGCTCCCGCCTCACCACCGACGCAGTCGTCCTCGCCACCGGCTACCGCGAACGCTCCCTCGACCGCATCCTCACCGGACTCGACCCCTACATGCGCCGCGACGCCTCCGCGCGCCCCCGCATCGACGACCGCTTCCGCCTCGTCCTCGATCCCACAGTCACCGGCCACGTCTACGTACAGAACGCCGAACGCCACACCCACGGCGTCGGCGCCCCCGACCTCGGACTCGCCGCCTGGCGCAGCGCCACCATCCTCAACGACCTCACCGGCACCAACCCCTACCCCCTCCCCTCACGCACCGCCTTCACCACCTTCGGCCTCACCCCCCAGGCCCATGCCGTCCCCACCCGGAACCCCGACCTCATCCCCCTCGTCCAGGGCAACTGACACCCGCCCCGCACGACAGAAGGCGGCCGCACCTCCACACGGAGAGGACGGCCGCCGACAAAACCACTGCCTAGAACACCGGCGTACCGTCCCGCGTCAGACGCCAGTCCACCGAGGCGAACTGCGTACCGTCCACCGAACCCTTCGCCTGCACCCAGCCGATGATCGTGTTCCGGATCTCCTCCGAGTTCGCCCACAGCTGCTTGGCACCCGGCACGTGCGGGAAATTGCCACCGCCGCTCGCCCGGTAGTTGTTCACCGCCAGCACGAACTGCGCGGCCGGATCGATCGGCTTGCCCTCGAACGACAGATTCACGATCCGCGAACCGTTCGGCTTCGCGATGTCGATGTCGTACGTCAGACCCGACACCGCGTCGTAGTTGTAGTCCGGAGTGTTGTCCGCGTTCGTCAGCTTCGCCGGGTCCACCGGAGCACCGGCCGCCGTCTGCACGTAGTACCGGGCCGAGAACTCCAGATAGTCCTTGATCTGCGCACCGGTCAGCAGCCGCGCCTCAAGGGTGTTCTCGAACGGGTACAGACCCGCCGCGTCCTTGATCGTCACATTCCCGGCCGGGATCTGCGCCGTACGCGAGAAACAGGACGCCTGCGAGAGCACGGGAAGCGCCGCGTACTCGCCGCCCGCCAGCGCCGCCTTCACCGTCTCCGCCTGGACGACATTGATCAGATCGATGATCGGCTCGTCCTTCCAGGCCGCCTCCGCCGTCGTCATCGCCGCCGTCGACGTGCCGATAACCTGGTTGACGTAGGCCACGACCTTCTTGTGCTCGTCCACGAGCAGCCCCGTGATCTTCGGGTCCTCGGCCACGGTGTTGGAGTTCAGCACCCGCGAACCCGCCTTCTCCACCACCCAGCGGCCCTTCTCCCACACCAGGTCGAAGTCGAACAGCGTCAGCCGCTGCCCCCACTTCAACGGCTCGGAGAGCACCACCTGCTTGCCGGTCTGCTTGTTCTCCACGAAGTACTCGGGGATCTCCAGATGCGCGTGCCCGACCAGGATCGCGTCGATACCCGGCACCTGCTCGGCCACCAGACCGGCCGCGTTCTCGACGTACGGGATCTGGTCACCGTACGAGGACGTCCCGCTGTTGCCCGAGTGCGCCGAGACGATCACGACATCCGCACCCATGGAACGCAGCCGCGGCACGAACTTCGCCGCCTGCTCCTCCAGACCCGGGAACACCATCTTCCCGCTGACGTTCGCCTTGTCCCAGATGGCGATGCCCGGGTTGGTCAGCCCCAGGATCGCGACCTTCACATCCCGGCCGTGCGGGGTGCGCATCTTCTTGATGACGTAGGGGGCGAAGGCCGGCCGCAGCGTCTTCGCGTCCAGCGCGTTCGCACCCAGCAGCGGGAAGTCGCACTGCTCCTCGAACTTCCGCAGCACCGGGATGCCGTAGTTGAACTCGTGGTTGCCGAGAGCCGCGGCGTCGTAGCCGATCGCGTTCATCGCCTGCGCCATCGGGTGCACCGGGCCGCGCTTCGCCGTGATCGGGTCGATCTTGGCGTAGTAGTACGACAACTGGGTGCCCTGGATGGTGTCACCCGCGTCGATCATCAGGGTGTTGTGGCGGCCCTTCTCCCGGCGCACCTGGTCCACCAGGGTGGAGATCTTCGCCAGACCGACGTCGTTGTGGGCCTTGTCGTCGAACTCCTTGTCCGTGAAGTAGTCCCAGTTGAAGACGTTCCCGTGCAGATCGGTGGTGCCCATCACGGTGAACGAGTACCGCTTGGGCGGACGCCCGTGGCCGTGCCCATGGCCATGACCGTGTGCGGCGGCAGGCACGGCGGAGCCACCCGCGATCGCCACACCGGCGCCGGCGGCCGCCGACGTGCCCAGGAACGTCCTACGGTTCAGCGGCATTTCGTCTCCCACATCTCAGTTCTCGTACAGCTCAGTTCTCGCAGTACACAACGCGCGTAGATAATGACCCAGGAGCCGCATCCGGCAACACCCCTTGCGGGTTTCGATCTGATGACCACCCGTTGTCGTACCCGGATGCGAGAGTGGGCGCATGACCGACACCCCGCCGCCCTACGGCACCCCCGACCACCCCCGAGTCGCCGTCCGGGGCGAGGCCCGCCTCGAAGTCGACCCCGAGACGGCACAGATCGGCATCACCGTCAGCGCCCGCGGAAAAGACCGCCGCTCCGCTATCGAGGACCTCACCCGACGCAACAACCACGTCCTCGAACTCGCACGGTTCTACGGACAAGCGGTCGAAAAACTCGAAACCGGCGCATTCTCCATCACCCCCGAGCTCACCCAGCACGGCCGCGACGAAAAGATCCGCGCCTACCACGGACGCGTCCATGTCACAGCCGTACTCAACGACTTCACCGCACTGGGCGAATTCACCACCCGTGTCGCCGACCTCGAAATGACACGGGTGAACGGCCCCTGGTGGAGCCTGCGCCCCGACTCACCCGCCCATGCGAACGCCCGTCGTCAGGCCGTACGCGAAGCCGTCCAGCGCGCCCGCGAATACGCCGACGCCCTCGGCGCCCACCTCACCGCCCTGGTCGAACTGGCCGACCTCGGCGCGGAGAACACCGCCCCGGCCATACCCATGCCCGTCGCACCCGGAGGCGTCCGCGGCCGCGCGGCCTACGGCGGGGCGGCGGCCGAACCAGCCCCGGCCCTCGATCTCGAACCACAACGCCAGACGGTCCACGCCCAGGTGAACGCCCGCTTCACCATGTCACCGCCAAAACTATAAAGAGAATGCTCATCCGAGCGCCCCCGCGCACAATTCAACACTTGTCAATAACCCTTCACCCAAAGGTTGTTGGGTCGCCATGCGGCGCCAAATAACTACCCGTAGGTAAGGTCTAGGCTCGAACCATGCGCCGAGCGAAAATCGTTTGTACCCTGGGCCCCGCCACCGACTCGTACGAGCAGATCAAGGCATTGGTCGAGGCGGGAATGGACATCGCCCGCCTCAACCTCAGCCACGGCACCTACGCCGAGCACGAAGAGCGATACCACCGTGTACGCAAGGCTTCCGACGAGAGCGGACGCAGCGTCGGGATCCTCGCCGACCTTCAAGGCCCGAAGATCCGCCTCGGACGCTTCCGCGAAGGCCCCGTACTCCTTGAACGCGGCGACAGCTTCACCATCACCGTCGAGCCGATGGAGGGCGACCGCCACACCTGCGGCACCACCTACGACGGCCTCGCCACCGACGTCACCACCGGCGAACGCATCCTCGTCGACGACGGCCGCGTCACCCTCGAAGTCACCGAGGTGGACGGCCCCCGCGTGCACACCACCGTCATCGAGGGCGGCATGGTCTCCGACCACAAGGGCCTCAACCTCCCCGGCGTCGCCGTCTCCGTCCCCGCGCTCTCCGAGAAGGACATCGAGGACCTCCGCTGGGCCCTGCGCACCGGCGCCGACGTCATCGCCCTCTCCTTCGTACGCAGCGGCCGCGACATCGAGGACGTCCACCGCATCATGGACGAGGAGGGCCGCCGCCTCCCCGTGATCGCCAAGGTGGAGAAGCCCCAGGCCGTCGAGAACATCGACGGCATCGTCGCCGCCTTCGACGGCATCATGGTCGCCCGCGGCGACCTCGGCGTCGAAATGCCCCTGGAACAGGTGCCGATCGTCCAGAAGCGCGCGATCAAGCTGGCCAAGCGCAACGCCAAGCCGGTCATCGTCGCCACCCAGATGCTCGACTCGATGATCGACAACTCCCGCCCCACCCGCGCCGAGGCCTCCGACGTCGCCAACGCGGTCATCGACGGCACGGACGCGGTGATGCTCTCCGGCGAGACCAGCGTGGGCAAGTACCCCGTCGAGACGGTCCGCACGATGTCCCGCATCGTCGAAGCCGCCGAGGAGGACATCCTCGCCAAGGGCCTCCCGCCCCTGACCGACCGCAACAAGCCCCGCACCCAGGGCGGCGCGGTGGCCCGCGCGGCGGCCGAGATGGGCGACTTCCTGGGCGCCAAGTTCCTGGTCGCCTTCACCCAGAGCGGCGACACGGTCAGGCGCCTGTCCCGCTACCGCTCACCCATCCCGCTCCTGGCCTTCACCCCTGACCCGGCCACCCGCTCCCAGCTGAACCTGACCTGGGGCGTCGAGACCTTCCTCGGCCCGCACGTGGAGTCGACGGACGCGATGGTGGCCCAGGTCGACGAGGAACTGCTGAAGATCGGCCGCTGCGAGAGGGGCGACGTCGTGGTCATCACCGCCGGCTCCCCGCCCGGCGTCGCAGGTTCGACGAACCTGGTCCGGGTGCATCACATCGGTGAGGACGACAGTCTCAAGTAGGACGGTCGTCAGTACTTCGGCCCGACGTGGGCGTCCATGAGTGCGACGGACGCCCGTCGGGCGACGGAGATGTTGAACGGATCGCTGCCGCGAGCGAGCGTCGTCCACTGGACTCCGACGGCGGTGAGGGTGTCGCTGAACAGCTTGCGGATGTCGTCCGACTTGTTGGTGAAGAAGTACCGGGGGTACTCGTAGCGCTTTCGTTCGCCGCCGACGAGCTTCGTGGTCCAGTTGATGATCCGGCATCCGTCGGAGTGGATCAGACCACGGATGAATTCCCACGGGTGTGCGTCCACGATCTTCTGTTGCCAGGGCTCCAGGGCGATCCGGCGGTCGTGCTTCTTGCCGGGGCCGTGCTGGGGGAAGAAGCAAGGCCAGTGTTTGCTGTAGCAGGTCACGTTCTGGCAGCCCTGCCGCTGAACCCGGAACACTTTGTTGCCAGGACGCGCGAGCTGCATGGCTTCGGCGCAGGCGTCGATGAGGCCGGGCCAGGCATCGGCGCAGGCAATACGCAGGAAGTACACGCCCCTTCTTGCATAGGTGATGCAGCCGTCACCGAGATAGAGGCCGAGTAAATAGGCGTACGCGGCGGGGTCTTCGGGATCGCTCGGCAGGCCGTCGCATCTTGGGCAGGCTGCAGCGCGGTTCCGGCCGAGGGGTTCTATTCGTGTTTGCCACGAACGGATGGCAGCCCGGGAGATGCCGGTCTGCTTGCTTACGGAGTTCTGGCTGAAGCCTTGGGCGATGAGATCCAGAGCGCGCTTGCGCGTATCAAGGTCGTACACAAGGCCGAGCCTGTCTGGATCTTGATGGCCTTGAGTTGGAATAGATCAGCATTCACACGTTCACGTGAATTACTGATATTCCTACGCGATCTTGGAATTGAAGGAAAAGTGCCCCGAGTCGGACTCGAACCGACACTGTATGGGTTTTGAATCCATTGCCTGCTGCCAATTGGGCTACCGGGGCTCACAGAATCGAAGGTTCCCTTCGACCCCCTGCGCGACCACCATACCGCAGGTGGGTAGGCTCAAGGGAGCTGTACCTGCCCTGAACAAGGAGCCCCGTGACCACGCCCGAGTCGCCCCAGCCCGCCGCCGACGACGACAACAAGTCGCACGTTCCGCCGCTGACGACCCGTGTCGTCATCGCCGAGGACGAGGCGCTCATCCGGCTCGATCTCAAAGAGATGCTGGAGGAAGAGGGCTACGCGGTCGTCGGTGAGGCCGGGGATGGCCAGAAGGCCGTCGAGCTCGCCCGGGAGCACCGGCCGGACCTGGTCATTCTCGATGTGAAGATGCCGGTCCTCGACGGGATCTCCGCCGCGGAGAAGATCGCCGAGGAGTCCATCGCGCCGGTCCTGATGCTCACCGCGTTCTCGCAGCGCGACCTCGTCGAGCGGGCGCGGGACGCCGGGGCGATGGCGTACCTCGTGAAGCCGTTCAGCAAGAGCGATGTGGTGCCGGCCATCGAGATGGCGGTGTCGCGGTTCGCGGAGCTGAAGGCGCTGGAGACCGAGGTCGCGGACCTCGCGCAGCGGCTGGAGACGCGGAAGCTGGTGGACCGCGCGAAGAGCATTCTGCAGACGGATTACGGTCTGTCGGAGCCGGCCGCCTTCCGGTGGATCCAGAAGACGTCGATGGACCGCCGGCTGTCCATGCAGCAGCTGGCCGAGGCGTTGATCGAGGACGCCGAGGAGAAGAAGAAGGCGGCGAAGGACGGCGAGTAGCCGCGTAGGTACTTGCGGGACGTACGCGAGAGGCCCGCACCCCGATCGATCCGGGGTGCGGGCCTCTCGCGTACGTACGGGAGGGGTTCAGTCCTCGCCGAGGTAGGCCTTGCGGACGGACTCGTCGTGCAGGAGGTCCGCGCCGGTGCCGGAGAGGACGATCTTGCCGACCTCCATGACGTGGCCGTGGTCCGCGAGGGAGAGCGCGGCCTGGGCGTTCTGCTCGACGAGCAGGATGGTGGTGCCCTGGGCCTTGAGTTCGACGATGGTCTCCATGATCTTCTGCATCATGATCGGAGAGAGGCCCATGGAGGGCTCGTCGAGCATCAGGAGCTTGGGCTGGGACATGAGGGCCCTGCCCATGGCGAGCATCTGCTGCTCGCCGCCCGAGAGGGTTCCCGCGGCCTGCTTGCGGCGTTCCCCGAGGATGGGGAAGAGGTCGTAGGCGCGCTGGATGTCCTTCTCGATGCCCGCCTTGTCGTTGCGGAGGTAGGCGCCGAGGAGGAGGTTCTCGGTGATCGTCAGCCGGGGGAAGATGTGGCGTCCCTCGGGGGAGTGGGCCAGGCCCAGGGAGACGATCTTGTGGGCGGGGATGTTGGTGAGTGGTTTGCCCTCGAAGAGGATCTGGCCGCCGATGGGCTTGAGGAGGCCGGAGAGGGTGCGCAGGGTGGTGGTCTTGCCCGCGCCGTTGGTGCCGATCAGGGTGACGACCTGACCGGCTTCGACGGTGAAGGAGATGCCCTTGACGGCTTCGATCTTGCCGTAGGCGACGCGGAGGTCTTCGACCTGGAGCAGTGCGGTCATCGGGTGCCCTCCTCTTCGGTGCGGGTGGTGCCGGCGTCGGTGTCGTCGGCCACGGCTTCTGCCTCTGCGGCTTCGGCGTGTGCTTCGGCCTCCGCTGCTTCGACCTCGGCGACTTCTTCGGCGCCGGGGGCGCCTTCGAAGGGGGTGCCGAGGTAGGCGGCGACGACGCGTTCGTCGCTCTGGACGACGTCCGAGGTGCCTTCGACGAGCTTCTCGCCCTGGACGAGTACGGAGACGCGGTCGCAGAGGTTGAAGATGAACCGCATGTCGTGCTCGATGACGAGGACGGCGATGCCCTGGTCCCGGATGGCGAAGATGAGTTCTTCGGTGACGCGGGTTTCCTGCGGGTTCATGCCGGCGGTGGGCTCGTCGAGGAGCAGGAGTCCGGGGTCGCTGGCGAGGGCGCGGGCGATTTCCAGCTTGCGCTGGTCTCCGTAGGGGAGGTTGCGCGCGAGGTGTTCGGCCTTGTCCTGGAGGCCGATGAACTCCAGGAGTTCCATTGCTCGTTCGCGGCTGGCGTTCTCGGCCTTGGTGAAGCCGGGGAGCCGCAGGAGGGCGGACCAGAGGCCTTCCTTGGTCCTGGTGTGGCGTCCGACGAGGACGTTCTCCAGGACGGACATGTTGGCGAAGAGCCGGATGTTCTGGAAGGTGCGGGCGATGCCTGCCTGGGTGACGAGGTGGGGCTTGGGCGGCAGGACGGTGCCCTTGTAGCTGACCTTGCCCTCGGTGGGGACGTACAGGCCGGTGAGGCAGTTGAAGAAGGTGGTCTTTCCGGCGCCGTTGGGGCCGATGAGACCGACGATCTCGCCCGCGTTGACGGTGAGGTCGACGTTGCGTACGGCGGTGAGGCCGCCGAAGCGCATGGTCACGCCGCTCGCGTCCAGGACGGTGGTGGCGGTCTTCGTGGTGGTGGTCATGGTGCTCACGCCCCCGCCTTGGCGATGCCGGCGCCGGTGTCTTCGGACTGCCGTGGTTCCGGTACGTCGATGGGGTCGTTCTCGTGGAATTCGAGCTGCTTCCTGCGGTCGGCGACCAGGCCTTCGGGGCGGAAGCGCATCAGGAGGATGAGCGCGATGCCGAAGAGGAAGAGCTGGTAGTCCTGCATGAACTGCAGCTTGGCCGGGATGAGGTAGAGCAGCGCGGCGCCGACGAAGGGTCCGCTGAGGGTTCCCATGCCGCCGAGGATCACGGCGGCGAGGAGGAACGCGGAGTTCGGGGGCACGGAGCCGGCGAACTGGTACTGCTCGGGCGTCACGGTGTAGTTGACGTGCGCCTGGACGGTACCGGCGAGACCGGCGAGGGTGGCGCCGAGGGCGAAGGCCAGCAGCTTGAGCCGGAAGGCGTTGATGCCCATGGCGGTGGCTGCGGTCTCGTCCTCGCGGATGGCGACCCAGGCGCGGCCGATGCGGGAGTCCCCGGAGCGGCGGAAGACCAGGACGACGACGGCGGTGACGACCAGCATCAGCAGGTAGTAGTTGGCCGGCCTGCTGAGGGTGAAGGGGCCGATGTCGTGGCTGAGTCCGAAGTCGATCCCGAAGAGGTTGAGGTCCGGGATGCTGGGGATGCCCTGGGAGCCGTTGGTGAGGTCGGGTCCGCTGTTGCCGTTGAGGTTGTTGACGGTGACGCGGAAGATCTCACCGAAGCCGAGGGTGACGATGGCGAGGTAGTCGCCGCGCAGTCGCAGGGTCGGGGCGCCGATGAGGACGCCGAAGATCAGTGAGACCGCGGCTCCGGTGAGGACGGCGGCCCAGAAGGGGAAGTGGACGCCGATCGCGGAGAGTGGTGCGCCGGAGACGAGGGCCGCGGTGTAGGCGCCCACGCCGAGGAATGCGACGTACCCGAGGTCGAGGAGGCCGGCGAGGCCGACGACGACGTTCAGGCCGAGTGCCACCGTGGCGAAGATGAGGATGTTCGCGCCGATGAGGGCGTATTCCGCGGTGTCCTGGGTGAAGGGGAAACAGAAGGCAGCGACCAGGGCTGCGGCGAGGGTGACGTTGCGGTGCTTCGTGGTCAGCGCGGTGATGCGGGAGATGAGTCCCGCACGGGTGAGTGCGGTGAAGGCGAAGGCCGCGGTGATGAGGAAGCCGATGAACTGCTCGGAGTCCTCGGTGGGGATGTCGATCCCGTAGGTGAAGACGTACAGCGCGGCGCCGAAGGACGCGGCGATGATGAGGATCTCGCCCCAGGCCGGGAGGGTTTTGGCCCGGGTGGCCGAGGGTGCGGCGAGGCTGTTGCGGAAGCGCTGCCAGGCGCTGGCCCCGGCTTCGCCGTGGGGGAGCGGTTCGTCGCTGGGGAGTCCGAGGGCGGCGAGGGTGGCGACGAGTGCGCCGATGCCGCTGACCCAGGCTCCGGGTTCGAGGTTGACCGCGCCGCCGAGCTCGTAGGAGATCGCGCCCATGGCGTAGCCCGTGGTGCCGAGGGTGCCGAGGGCGAGGAGCCGGACGGGGCTGTTGGTGCCGCCGGGGGTGAGCCAGCGCAGTCCTCGGATGCCGTATCCGCAGAGTGCGAAGACGAGGGTGAGGACGGCGCCGGTGAGGGTGAGGATCTGGAGGCCACCGGGGTAGCCGGTGACGGTGAGGTCGCCGGGGAAGTCGGTGGTCCAGGTCCAGGGGAGGAAGGTACCGGCGAGCGCGATGGCGGCGCCTGCGGCGGTGGCGAGGCGGGCGACCGGTGCGGGCAGCGGGATGAGGGTGTTCTGGGTGGTCATCCGTATCACGCCCGATCCGCGACGCGTTCGCCGAGCAGGCCCTGGGGCCGCAGCAGCAGGACGACGATGAGGAGGACGAAGGCCCATACGTCCTTCCAGGCACCGCCGCCGAAGAGGTCCATGCCGGGGACGTCGCTCATGTAGCCGGTGGCGAGCGATTCGGCGACACCGAGCACGACTCCGCCGAGCATGGCGCCGTAGATGTTGCCGATGCCGCCGAGTACGGCTGCGGTGAAGGCCTTGAGGCCCATGATGAAGCCCATTTTGAAGCCGATCTGGCCGTTCTTGAGCCCGTAGGCGACGGCGGCGACGGCTGCGAACGCGGCACCGATGGCGAAGGCCATCACGATGATGCGGTCGGTGTTGATGCCCATGAGCTTGGCGGTGTCGGGGTCCTGCGAGGTCGCCTGCATGCCGCGGCCGGAGCGGGTCTTGGAGACGAAGAGCCCGAGGGCGAGCATGCAGACGGGTGCGGCGATGAGGACGAAGAGGTCACCGCGTTGGATGCTGGCGCCGAAGATGTCGAACGATTCGCCCTTGAACTGGGGGAAGGGCCGGTCCTTCGTGGCGTTGGGGTACCACTTCCAGATGGCCTGCTGAAGTGCGAGGGAGAGTCCGATCGCGGTGATCAGCGGGGCGAGTCTGGGGGCGGTGCGCAGGGGCCGGTAGGCGAAGCGTTCGGCCGCGACGCTGACGGCGACGGAACATATGACGCCGCCGATGATCATGAGGGGGACGATTGCGAGGAGGTTGGAGCCGGCCGGCATCCAGAGGTACACGGTGAGAGCTCCGAAGCCTCCGATCATGAAGATCTCGCCGTGGGCGAAGTTGATGAGCTGGATGATTCCGTAGACCATCGTGTAACCGATCGCGATGAGACCGTACATCGCGCCGAGGATGAGTCCATTGGCCAGCTGTTGCGGCAGTTCGTTCACCGCAGGGCCTCCGTGGAGTGGTTCGGATATGGCACCGCGCGGGAGCGCTGGTAGCGCTCCCGCGCGGCCTGGTGTCAGTCAGTGTGCGTCCGGGAGGGCACGGGTCAGGGCTTGTACGCCTCGCTGAGCTTGGACGTCCACTTGCCACCGTCGACCTGGTAGGCGGTCATCATGGTGTTGGTGGTGTCGCCGTACGCGTCGAAGGAGACGGGGCCGGTGACGCCGTCGAAGCTGACCTTGCTCATGGCCTCGAGGACCTTGGCGCGGGCGTCGTCGGGGACCTTGCCGTCATTGGCGGCGACGACGGCCTTGACGGCCTCGATGATCGCCCAGGTGGCGTCGTAGGTGCCGCCGCCGTAGGCCTCGTAGGCGTCCTTGTATCCGGCCGTCTTGTAGTCCGCGATGAACTTCTTGGCCGAGTCCAGCTCCTCGACGGGCTTGCCGACGGAGGTGGCGATGTCGCCCTGGGCCTTCTTGTTGAGCTTGATGAAGTCGGCGCTGTACATGCCGTCGCCGCCCATGAGCGGGATCTGGACGCTGTCCTTGAGCTGCTGGCTCAGGGGCGCGCCGGCGGGGTACTCACCGCCGTAGTAGACGGCCTTGGCGCCGGACTTCTTGACCTTGGTGACGACGGCGTTGAAGTCACGGTCGTCGGGGTTGACGTGGTCGGCGCCGACGATCTTGCCGCCGAGCTGGGTGAACGTCGCCTTGAAGGAGGCGGCGAGGCCGGCTCCGTAGGGCTTCTGGTCGTCGATCAGGTAGACGTTCTTGACCTTGGCGTCGTTGAAGAGGTACTTCGCCGCGAAGGCACCCTGGATCTGGTCCGTGGTGGCGGTGCGGAAGTACGTCTTGTACGGGCGCTGCTTGTCGCCGGTCTTCCAGTTGTTGCCCTGGGTCAGCTCCGTGCCGGTGTTGGCGGGGGAGACCTGGGTGAGGCTGGCGTCGTCGAGCGGCTTCTGCATCGACTGGGCGACGCCGGAGTTCAGGGGGCCGACAACGCCGAGGACGCCCTTGTTGTCGATGAACTTGGTGGCGTTCTGCTGGCCGACGGAGGGCTGGGCCTGGTCGTCGAGGGGCTGGAGCTCGAACGTGACCCCGGGGACGGTCTTGTTCTTGTTCGCCGTCTTGATGGCGAGGTCGGCGGAGTTCTTGATGCCGAGACCAAGGGCGGAGAGGTCGCCCGTCAGGGGTGCGTCGAGACCGATCACGACGGTCTGGGTGTCGCCGCTGCTGCTGTTTTTGCTGTCGTCGCGCGACCCGCAGGCGGTGAGAGTCAGCGCTCCTGTTGTGAGCACTGTGGTGAGGATGAGCAAAGAACGGTGTCGCACGAAAGGTCCTTTCCCTGGCGCGGCCTCCTCTGCTGAGGTGCCGTGTCGTTCGCCGGGCCGTACTGGTTGGTACAGGGCCGTGCAGCAGACGCGCCCGGCGGCGCGGTGACTGGCGGTGACTCTAGGCGCAGGTATGGGGGTCCGGGATGGGTCCGCCCCAGGATGTGACTTTCTTGTTATGCCCTTGAGCAAGGTTTGAGGTGGCTGTGCGGACATGTACGGCTATTTGCCGGTCGGCGAAGTGACCGCATGCTGAGAACGTGCAGCTCTGCTAAGGGGCTTGAGCCGATCTTGGTGCTGTCGCGCGACGAGGGGCGCGAGGGCTCGACGAACCGCCCGGTGTCTGCGGGACCGGGTTCGGAGTGCTGCGTGAAGGCGTTCGCATATTGCGTGCTTGTTACGCAGTGTTACATCGGGGTCGATGTGGCGACGCGGTGTTGTGGGCGCCGGATGCGGGCCTGATGTGGCCGGAGTGCTGAGTGGGCCACACAACGGACCGCGCGGTCAAGGGTATTGGCCGGTTCGGTTGTTCAAAAGTGCCCTGGATGCGGGTGGTTGTGGGCGGTAATGACACTGCCCGGCCGGATTGCGGTCCGGCCGGGCAGGGGCGTCGAGGGGGTGTGCGGTGTGTGCCGGTGGGTCAGGCGGCGCCGGTCTGCGGGGCGTCGCGGAGCAGGCAGGTGAGGCGGGCGGTGCAGACCCGCTTGTCCTGTTCGTCGGTGATGACGATCTCGTACGTGGCGGTGGAACGGCCGCGGTGTACGGGGGTGGCGACGCCCGTGACGAGTCCGTTACGTACCCCTCGGTGATGGGTGCAGTTCAGGTCGACACCGACGGCGAGCTTGGTGGCGCCGCCGTGGAGCATGGTGCCGACCGAGCCGAGGGTCTCGGCGAGGACGGCGGAGGCGCCGCCGTGGAGCAGTCCGTAGGGCTGGGTGTTGCCCTCGACGGGCATGGTGCCGACGACGCGGTCCGCGGAGGCTTCGACGATCGTGACGCCCATGCGCTCGCCGAGGTGGCCGGCGGAGAAGAGTGCGGGCAGATCGACGCCGAGTGCGGCGTACTCGTCGATGATCTCCTGGGGGAACTTGGGTGCGGTGTGCTCGCCCATGGGGTCCGGCTCCGATCGTCTGCGGTGGTTCATAGCTTTATTGCTGTGTGCATCGTTCTTATCAGACGACTGAGCGAACGCTTAGTGGGTATCGGTAAGGATCATCGCTGAATGCTCTGTCCCCGGACGTTCCGTCCCTGGATGTTCTCGAAGCGGACGACGACGGACTTGCTGGCGGGGGTGTTGCTGGTGTCTGCGGTGGAGCCGAGGGGGACCAGCACATTGGTCTCCGGGTAATAGGCGGCGGCGCAGCCCCGGGCCGTCGGATAGTGCACGACGCGGAAGCCGGGGGCGCGGCGCTCCACGCCGTCCTTCCATTCGCTGACGAGGTCGGTGTACGCGCCGTCGGCCAGGCCGAGGGTGCGGGCGTCGTCGGGGTTGACCAGGACGACGCGGCGGCCGCCCTTGATGCCCCGGTAGCGGTCGTCGAGGCCGTAGATCGTGGTGTTGTACTGGTCGTGCGAGCGCAGGGTCTGCAACAGCAGCCTGCCTTCGGGGAGTTCGGGATACTCGACGGGCGCGGCGGTGAAGTTGGCCCGGCCGGTCGCGGTGGGGAAGCGGCGCTCGTCGCGCGGGGCGTGCGGGAGGGTGAAGCCGCCGGGGCGTGCGACGCGGGCGTTGAAGTCCTCGAAGCCGGGGACGACGCGCGAGATCCGGTCGCGGATCGTCGCGTAGTCCTTCTCGAAATCCTCCCAGGGGGTGGCCGATCCGGGGCCGAGGACGGCGCGGGCGAGGCGGGCGATGATGGCCGGCTCGGAGAGCAGATGGGGGCTTGCCGGGGTGAGGTTGCCGCGCGAGGCGTGGACCATGCTCATGGAGTCCTCGACGGTGACGAACTGCTTGCCGCCCGCCTGGACGTCCTTGTCGGTACGGCCCAGCGTCGGCAGGATCAGCGCGCGGGTGCCGGTCACGGCGTGCGAGCGGTTGAGCTTGGTGGAGACGTGGACGGTGAGGCGGGCGCGGCGCATCGCGGCCTCGGTGACCTCCGTGTCGGGGGTGGCCGCGACGAAGTTGCCGCCCATGGCGAAGAAGACCTTGGCGTCGCCGTCGCGCAGCGCCTGGATGGAGCGGACCACGTCGTAGCCGTGGTGGCGCGGTGAGGTGATCGAGAATTCCTTGTCGAGCGCGTCGAGGAACGCGGGCGCGGGCCGCTCGAAGATGCCCATGGTGCGGTCGCCCTGGACGTTGGAGTGGCCGCGGACGGGACAGACCCCGGCGCCGGGGCGGCCGATGTTGCCGCGCAGCAGAAGGAAGTTGACGACTTCGCGGATGGTCGGCACGGAGTGCTTGTGCTGGGTGAGGCCCATCGCCCAGCACACGATGGTGCGCTTCGAGGCGAGGACCATCGCGAGGGCCTCTTCGATGGCGCCGCGGTCGAGGCCGGTCGCGGTGAGGGTCTGCTCCCAGTCGGCTTCGCGGGCCGCGGCCGCGAACTCCTCGTAACCATGGGTGTGCTCCCGTACGAAGGTCTCGTCGACGGCGCCCTCGGTCTCAAGGATCATCTTGTTGAGCAGCCGGAAGAGGGCCTGGTCGCCGCCGATACGGATCTGCAGGAAGAGGTCGCCCAGCGCGGCGCCCCTGATCATGCCGAGCGGGGTCTGCGGGTTCTTGAACCGCTCCAGACCGGCCTCGGGCAGCGGATTCACCGAAATGATCTTCGCGCCCGCGGACTTGGCCTTCTCCAGGGCGGAGAGCATCCGGGGATGGTTCGTGCCGGGGTTCTGACCGGCGACGATGATCAGGTCCGCCCGGTGGAGGTCCTCCAGCGAGACGCTGCCCTTGCCGATGCCGATGGTCTCCGTCAGCGCCGAGCCGGAGGACTCGTGGCACATGTTGGAGCAGTCGGGGAGGTTGTTCGTGCCGAACTCGCGGGCGAACAGCTGGAGCAGGAACGCCGCCTCGTTGCTGGTGCGCCCCGAGGTGTAGAAGAGGGCCTCGTCGGGGGAGGAGAGCGCGCCGAGCTCCTCGGCGATGATGCCGAAGGCCCGCTCCCAGGTCACCGCCTCGTACCGCTCGGCGCCCTCGGGGAGGTACATCGGCTGGGTGATCCGCCCCTGCTGGCCCAGCCAGTACCCGCTGCGCGAGGCGAGGTCGGCGACCGGGTGCGCGGCGAAGAAATCGGGGGTGACACGGCGCAGCGTCGCCTCCTCGGCGACGGCCTTGGCGCCGTTCTCGCAGAACTCCGCCGTGTGCCGCTCCTCGCCCTCGGGCCAGGCGCAGCCGGGGCAGTCGAATCCGTCCTTCTGGTTGACCCTGAGCAGAGTCTGCGCGGTGCGCCGCACGCCCATCTGCTGGCGGGCGATGAGCAGGCTGTGCGCGACGGCCGGCAGTCCGGCGGCGGCGTGCTGCGCAGGCTCGACCCGCGGTGCGTCCTGGACCGGGTCACCTGTGGGCGGCTTCGTGGCCATGTCGCGCTCCCCTTTGAGCAACTGCGGACCGTGCGGTGCGCCGGACGCAGTGAATGCGGTACGTGTTCCTCCTTCGATCCTGTCACGGGGCACCGACAGAGCGTCGGGCGAGTGATGTCCGGTCGGGATTGTCAGTGGTCCGTGGCAGGATCGGGGGCGTGGCTGAGACGGCATCGAAGAAGACGGCAGACAACCGACCGCGCCTGCTCCTGATGGACGGGCACTCCCTGGCGTACCGGGCGTTCTTTGCGCTGCCTGCGGAGAATTTCACGACAGGCTCGGGTCAGCCGACGAACGCGGTGTACGGCTTCGCGTCGATGCTGGCGAACACGCTGCGTGACGAGGCGCCGACGCATTTCGCGGTGGCGTTCGACGTCTCCCGCAAGACCTGGCGCTCGGAGGAGTTCCCGGAGTACAAGGCGAACCGCTCGAAGACCCCCGACGAGTTCAGGGGCCAGGTCGAGCTGATCGGCGAGCTGCTCGACGCGATGCACGCCAACCGTTTCGCGGTCGACGGTTTCGAGGCGGACGACGTCATCGCCACGCTGGCCACGCAGGCGGAGGCGGCGGGCTTCGAGGTGCTGATCGTCACCGGCGACCGGGATTCGTTCCAGCTGATCACGGACAACGTCACCGTGCTGTACCCCACCAAGGGCGTCTCGGAGCTGACGCGCTTCACCCCGGCGAAGGTCGAGGAGAAGTACGGGCTCACGCCGCAGCAGTACCCGGATTTCGCGGCGCTGCGCGGTGACCCGTCGGACAACCTTCCGGGCATCCCCGGTGTCGGTGAGAAGACCGCCGCGAAGTGGATCAACCAGTTCGGCTCGTTCGACGAGCTGGTGGAGCGCGCCGAGGAGGTCAAGGGCAAGGCCGGGCAGAATTTCCGGGACCACCTGGACGCGGTGCGGCTCAACCGCAGGCTGACCGAGATGGTCCGTGACGTGGAGCTGCCGAAGACCCCGCAGGACCTGGAGCGCGCGCCGTACGACCGCACCGCGGTGACGGGCGTGCTGGACGTCCTGGAGATCCGTAACCCCAGCCTGCGCGAGCGGCTGCTGGCCGTCGACCCGGGCGCGGCCGAGGACGAGACCCCGGCGCCCGCCGCGGGCATCGAGCTGGACGGTGCGGTGCTGGGCGCGGGCGAGCTGGCGCCCTGGCTCGCCGAGCACGGCGGACAGCCGCTCGGCGTCGCCACCGTCGACACCTGGACGGTGGGCACCGGCACGGTCACCGAGATCGCGCTCGCCGCGGCCGGCGGGGCCGCGGCCTGGTTCGACCCCGCGGAGCTCGACGAGGGCGACGATCAGGCCTTCGCCGCCTGGATCGCCGACGCACGGCGGCCGAAGGTCATGCACAACGCCAAGAGCGCCATGCGGGTCTTCCCCGAGCACGGCTGGCAGGTCGACGGCGTCACGATGGACACCGCGCTGGCCGCCTATCTGGTCAAGCCCGGCCGCCGCTCCTTCGCGCTGGACGCCCTGTCCGTGGAGTACCTCGGCCGGGAGCTGGCCCCCGCGGCGGCGTCCGACGGACAGCTGGCCTTCGGCGCGGACGACCAGGCCGAGGCCGACGCCCTGATGACACAGGCCCGCGCGGTCCTCGACCTGGGTGACGCGTTCACCACCCGGCTCAAGGAGGTCGGCGCGGCCGAGCTGCTGCACGGCATGGAGCTGCCGACGTCCGCTCTGCTGGCCCGTCTGGAGCGGCACGGCATCGCCGCCGACCGGGCCCATCTGGAGGGCATGGAGCAGCAGTTCGCCGGTGCGGTGCAGCAGGCCGTGAAGGAGGCGCACGCCTCGGTGGGCCGCGAGTTCAACCTCGGCTCGCCCAAGCAGCTCCAGGAAGTCCTCTTCGGCGAGCTGGGCCTGCCCAAGACGAAGAAGACGAAGACCGGATACACGACGGACGCCGACGCCCTGGCCTGGCTCGCCGCGCAGACCGAGCACGAGCTGCCGGTCATCATGCTGCGCCACCGTGAGCAGGCGAAGCTGCGGGTCACGGTCGAGGGCCTGATCAAGACGATCGCGGCGGACGGCCGTATCCACACCACGTTCAACCAGACGGTGGCGGCGACGGGCCGGCTCTCCTCCACCGACCCCAACCTGCAGAACATCCCCGTCCGTACGGACGAGGGCCGGGCCATCCGCCGGGGCTTCGTCGTCGGCGAGGGCTTCGAAACGCTGATGACGGCCGACTACAGCCAGATCGAACTGCGCGTGATGGCCCACCTCTCCGAGGACGCGGGCCTGATCGAGGCGTTCACCTCCGGCGAGGACCTGCACACCACGGTCGCCTCACAGGTCTTCGGCGTCGACAAGTCGGCCGTCGACCCGGAGATGCGCCGCAAGATCAAGGCCATGAGCTACGGACTCGCCTACGGGCTCTCCGCGTTCGGCCTCTCCCAGCAGCTGAACATCGAGGCGGGCGAGGCGCGCGGCCTGATGGACACCTACTTCGAGCGGTTCGGCGGAGTGCGTGACTATCTGCACCGCGTGGTGGAGGAGGCCAGGGCAACCGGCTACACGGAGACGGTCTTCGGCCGCCGCCGCTACCTCCCCGACCTCAACAGCGACAACCGCCAGCGCCGTGAGATGGCCGAGCGGATGGCGCTCAACGCCCCGATCCAGGGCACCGCGGCGGACATCGTCAAGGTCGCCATGCTCCAGGTCGACCGGGCGCTGACCGCGGCAGGGCTGAAGTCTCGGATGCTGCTCCAGGTCCATGACGAAATCGTCCTGGAGATCGCCGCGGGCGAGCGGGCCCAGGTGGAGGAGATCCTGCGCCACGAGATGTCCACGGCCGTGCAGTTGCGCGCCCCGCTGGATGTCTCGGTGGGCGTCGGCACGGACTGGGAGTCCGCGGCGCACT
Source organism: Streptomyces sp. NBC_01217 (assembly GCF_035994185.1). Lineage (NCBI taxonomy): Bacteria > Bacillati > Actinomycetota > Actinomycetes > Kitasatosporales > Streptomycetaceae > Streptomyces > Streptomyces sp. NBC_01217. The sequence continues at coordinate 2,271,490 of NZ_CP108538.1, read as the reverse complement.
GACGCGGCGGCGCGCCGGACGGGCGGGGCGAAGGGTGCGGTTGTTCAGACCCCCGGGCGCATCAGGTCCGTCCGGCGACCGGGGGGCGCGGATACGCGCGGCCGCCGCAGCCGCATCCACACCCCGTACAGCACCAGGCCCACCGCCAGCCCCGCCCCGGCGCCGAAGCAGGCGGTCGGGATGATGTCCAGCGGGGTGTCGATGTGCCCGAAGTACGCATACCAGCGCGCGCACCGGTGTACGACGCCGAGCAGTACGCAGACGCTCAGCAGCGCCCCCGCCGACCACCGCTCCCGACGTCCCAGCACCGGCACGGACGGCGGGACCGGGCGGGCGCCGGTCCGCCGCAGCCCCGAGGCCGTGAACCAGGCGAGCACGGCCAGCGCCACCGCCGAACTCCCGTACTGCACGAGCTGGAACACGGGAAATCCGCCGACGCTCCCGTCGAGCACCGGCAGCAGGCGCACACCCCACCGGTCGTGATGGGTGAAGGCGTCCCAGACGACATGGGTGGCGGCCCCGATGACCGCCGACAGCACGAACCACCCACCGTCCCGCACTCCCCGTGCCTCCCGGCCGGATGCGCGCCGCTGCCCCCGTACGAACGCGTGCACCCGTCCCTGCCAGGCCGTCGGCAGCAGTGCCACCAAGGGTTCGCGCAGCAGCAGCCACAGCGCCACCACGGCCGCGGTGATCAGCACATCGACGGTGAACACGCCCCACACCGAGTGGGTGACCTGCCCGAACTCCATGGCGCCCGGGATCGCGGTGTCCGCGTAGTACGTCATGTCGGGGGCGAACGAACCCGCGACGAGGGCCGAGGCGAGGAGCGGGCCGCGCGCCGTTCCGTCGCGCCGCATCCCCGGCAGCACGGCCGCGGCATGACTGAGTGTGAACGGCATGGCGGCAAGTATGCGCGAGCCGCCGTCGCCCGCCCGACAACTGCCGTACAACTTGCTGTCCGGAACGTGAAAAACAGGTAAGAACCGGTCAATGCGCGGTGTCCTGGCGGCGCAAGTTGCCGTAGGGTCGCCTGAGTCCTGGCGCTGGGGAGCGCGGACAGCCGTCGAAGGGGAGGGGCCAGAGGTATGGCAGCGCAATTCGGTCGCCGGCTTCGCAAGGGGGCGACCACCACCGCTGTGGCCGCCGTAGCCGTGGCGGCGCTCTCCGCCTCGGGGGCCCCTGGCGCAACGCTGCTTCACGACAGCGGAGACGAGCAGTCCGCCGGAACGACACCGCCGCCCGACGACAGCGCGGCCACCGGCAACTCGCCGTACTACACGGACCTGCCTCCGCTGGTCACGCCCAACAAGCCGGGAACGTCCACGAATCTGCCCGTCACAGGCAGCACGGAATCCGGCATACCTGCTTCGGTCCTGGCCGCGTACAAGAAGGCCGAGCAGACCATCGCGGGCAGCGACGCCGCCTGCCGGCTGCCGTGGCAACTGCTCGCCGCGATCGGCAAGGTGGAGTCCGGCCAGGCCCGCGGCGGCCGGGTCGACGCGAACGGCACCACGTTCTCCCCGATCCTCGGCCCGGTCCTCAACGGCCAGGGCTTCGCCATGATCAAGGACACCGACAACGGGGCGTACGACGGGGACTCGACGCACGACCGGGCCGTCGGCCCGATGCAGTTCATCCCGTCCACCTGGGCGACCTGGGGCCAGGACGGCAACGACGACGGCCGCAAGGACCCCAACAACATCTACGACGCGGCGCTCGCCGCGGGACGCTATCTCTGCGCCGGCTCCCGCGATCTGTCCATAGCCGCGGATCTCGACCGGGCGGTCCTGAGCTACAACCACTCGGACGTCTACCTCGGTACGGTCCGCTCCTGGTTCGACTACTACAAGCGCGGCACCCACGAGATCCCCGACGGCACCGGTGTGGTCCCGCCCGACCTCAGCGGCGGTACGAACCCGAGCCCCAGCAGCCCGAGCCCGAGCCCGTCCCCCTCGCCGTCCGCACCCGCCAAGCCCGGGACCGACCCGAAGCCGAGCCCGGAGCCCTCGAAGCCCGGCGACGGCTCGACCAGTCCGACCCCACCCACCCGCCCGCCGTCCCAGGTCCTCGCGGGTGTCGAGAACGCCGGCACCGGCACGCTGACCGCCATGGCGGGCGACGCCTTCACCGAGCCGGTCAAGGTGCGGGCCAAAAACAAGCTCGGCGGCCCGCTCGCAAGGGTGTCCGTGACCTTCACCATCGCCGGTGACACGGACGCCACCTTCGACGGCGGGAAGAACGCGGTCACCCTTCTCACCGGAGCCGACGGCACGGTCACCGCCCCGGTGCTGCGGGCGGGCGAGAAGACCGGGAAGTTCACGGTGCGGGCCTTCGCCACCGGCCGCTCGCTGCCCGCCCTCACCTACACCGCGACCGTCACCGCCCGGCAGGCCGACGCGATCTCCAGGACCGACAGCACGGCGCTGACCGCCGCGCCCGGCGCCGAGTTCGCCGACACCGCCGAGTTCAAGGCCACCTACAAGGACGCGGTCGCCGACGGTGTCGCCGTCACAGCGACCATGATCACCGACGCCGCGGAGCCGTCCGAGAACGACAAGGGTCCGTACTTCAAGGACGCGGACGGCAAGACGGTCCGTACCCTCACGGACCTCAGGACCGACGCCGACGGCATCCTGAAGCTCCCGAAGATCTACGCCGACGACACCGTCGGCACGTACAAGCTGCGCCTCACCACCGAGGGCGGCGCCACGATCGTCATCGAGCTCAAGATCGAGGCCCCCGAGGCCCCCGCCGCCTGACCCCGCCCGTCGCACGTCACGACAGCCCCTCCGCCACCACCCGGCAGAGGGGCTGTCCTACGTGTTCTCATCTCGCCCCCGCATTGCTACGGTGCCCCAACCCTGACGACCCATCAGATCGATGCTCTCCGGGAGGACCGGCATGCGTGCTCTCGTCGCCGCCGCCATCGGGCTGGCCGCAGCCCTCGCGCTCGTCCTCACCATCACCGCCATAGGAGCCCCGCCCGGAGAGACCTCGCCCGAACCCCTGCTGACCACCGTCCCGGGCCCCAAGAACTGACCGAAGGAAGACAAGCCGCAGAAGCTGAGGGAGGGCACCACCACCATGCGCCGCCGAGCCAGCCTCGTACTCCTGGCCTTCGCCGTCTTCTTCGCCGCCATGTCGCCCCTGGTGCGCTGGTACGTCTTCCCGAGGCTGGCGAAGATACCGCCCAGCCAGTACCAGGAGACGGTCCTGGAAGCGAAGCCCGCCACCCTCCTCGACTACAACGACGGCATGAAGGTCAAGCAGGTCCCCAAGGTCACCATCGTGCAGACCCTCAAGGGCAACGTGGAGGAGTCCGAGAAGATCGAGCGCAGCGCGGGCCGCGACGTCGTCGTCTGGGACGGCCTCAGCTATGTCGTCGACCCGAACGGCAAGATGGTCTCCCAGATCCCCGAGCGCTACATCTTCGACGCACACAGCCAGGCCCCCGTCCACGCCACCGGCGAAATGGTCGACGGCGACCCGGTCAGGCGCGAGGGCATCGAGTTCAAGTGGCCCTTCCTCACCCAGAAGCGCGACTACGAGTACTTCGACGCCCAGACCCGTACGAGCTCGCCCATCCACTACAGGGGCACCCGCACCTTCCACGGCATGGACGTCTACTACTTCGAGCAGACCATCCCCTGGACCAAGGTCCCGATGCCGAAGAAGATGCCCATCGAGGGCGTCACCGCGGAACAGGTCGCCAAGACGGGCATGACCCGCTGGTACACCACCAAGCGGATGTTCTGGGTCGACCCGGTCACCGGAGCGCCCGTCAACGGCGAGGAGATCCACAAGGAGGAGCTGCGCAACGCCAAGGCGATGGGCATGTCCCAGGACACCGTCACCGCCTTCGCCGGGCATGTGAAGATGCGCGAGGACTACGTCGACTCGATCGTCGCCCTGGTCAAGTCCCAGCGCACGCCGGTCCTGCTGCTCACCTCGTACCTGCCCTGGGGCTTCGCCGGCCTCGGCGCCGCACTGCTCACCCTCGCCCTGTGGCTGGAGGCCCGCTCCCGGCGCCCGGAGGGCGACCTGCCCGACGGCGCACCGGCACCCGCCCCGGACCCGGAACCTACTCCCGCCTGAGCCGCGCCTTCGTGAACCGGGTCGCCTCCACCGTCGTCGGGTCCTGCGGCCACGGATGCTTCGGATAGCGGCCGCGCAGCTCCGCCCGCACGGCCCGGTAGCCGTCCCGCCAGAACGACGCCAGATCCGCGGTCACCGCCGCGGGACGGCCCGCGGGGGAGAGGAGATGGACCAGCACCGGCACCCCGGCCACCCGCGGCGTCTCCCGCAGACCGAACAGCTCCTGGAGCTTCACCGCGAGCACGGGCTGCGCCCCGCCGTACTCCACCCTGATACGGGAGCCGCTCGGCACCTCGATCCGCTCCGGCGCCAGCTCGTCCAGTCGCACCGCCTCACCGGTCGCCCACGGCAGCAGCCGCCGCAGCGCCTGCCCGGCGTCGATCCGCGCCAGGTCCGAGCGCCGCCGGGCCCGCGACAGCTCGGGCTCCAGCCACTGATCGGTACGGTCCAGCAGCGCCCCGCCCGACACATCCGGCCAGGGCGCCCCCAGCTCCCGGTGCAAAAAGGCGAGCCGCTCCCGCAGCTGCTCGGTCTCACGCGTCCAGCGCAACAGCCCGAGCCCCTCGCGCCGCAGCCCCTCGACCAGCGCCTCGCGCACCAGTGCGGGCGCCGGCTGCTTCAACGGGCGCACCGACAGCTCGACGGCACCCAGCCGCTCCACCCGGCGGGCCACCACATCGCCATCGGCCCAGCGGACCTCCTCGCCCGCGAACCGAAGATGCCCGGCGGCCGTCCGCGCCGTGTCCTCGTCGATGACGGCGGCCAGCCGGACCCGTGCCGACGCCGCGTGCGCGGGCCGGTCCGCGACCGCGACCGCCAGCCACGGCGCACTGGGCAGCCCCGACCCGTCCCGCAACTGCGCGCCCGTCCCCGACGCCATCAGGAACGCCCCCTCGCCCCGCGCCCGAGCCACCCGCTCCGGGAACGCCAGCGCGGCCACCAGACCGACGGCGGCGTCGTCCGGTCCCGAACCCCCGTCCACATCCTTGACCGACGAGGACAGCCGCCGGACCTCCTGCCGCCACCGCGCCGCATACCCGTCCCCGCCCCGCCGGGCGGTACGCAGCGCGGCCGCCAGATCGTCCCCGTACTCCCGCGGCGGCTCCTCGCTCAGCAGCGCCACCACCTCGGCCGCCCGCCGCCCGCCAACCTCGGCGGCGCCGTCCAGCAGGGCCCGCGCCAGACGCGGATGCAGGCCGAGCCGGGACATCCGTACGCCCCGGTCGGTCACCCGCCCGTCCGCGTCCACCGCACCGATGGCGCCCAGCACCTCGCGCGCCGCGCCCATCGCACCCGCGGGCGGCGGATCGAGCAGCGCCAGACGCGACGCGCCCGGATCGCCCCAGCACGCCGCCTGCAACGCGAACGCCGCGAGATCCGCGACCTTGATCTCCGGGGACGGGAACCGCGCGAGCCGCCCGTCCTCCGCCTGCTCCCAGCACCGGTACACCGCCCCCGGCGCCTCACGCCCGGCCCGCCCCGCCCGCTGCCTCCCCGCCGCCTGCGAGGCCCGTACCGTCGTCAGCGCGCTCAGCCCCCGCGCATGGTCGGTACGCGGCTCCCTGGCCAGCCCCGAGTCGACCACGACCCGCACCCCCGGCACCGTCAGGGAAGACTCCGCCACCGAGGTCGCAAGCACCACCCGCCGGCCCTCCGACGAACCCGCCAGCACCGCGTCCTGCACCGCCGCCGGAGCCCGCCCGTGCACCTGGAGCACCTCGGCGCCCACCCCCGCCAGCTGCCCCGCCACCCGCCCGATCTCGCCGACACCCGGCAGGAAACACAGCACATCGCCGTCCCGTTCGGCCAGCGCCCGGCGCACCGTCGAGGCGACATGCGTCAGCAGCGCCGGATCGACCCTCATCCCGTGTGGTGGCCGCACCGGCCCGGCGGGCGGCGCCCAGACCACCTCCACCGGATGCGAAACACCCTGCGCCTCGATCACCGGGGCATCGCCCAGCAGCCGCGCCCAGCCCTCCGCGTCCGTCGTCGCGGACGCCGCGACCAGCCGCAGATCGGGCCGGATCGCCTCCCGCACATCAAGAAGGAACGCGGCGACCGTGTCCGCGTCCAGATGCCGCTCGTGGCACTCGTCGATGATCACCGCATCGACCCCGGCCAGCTCCTGGTCGCGCTGCAGCCGCTGGAGCAGCACCCCGGTGGTCACGACCTCCAACACGGTGTCGCGTCCCACCACCCGCTCCCCGCGGACCGTGAACCCCACGCGCCCGCCGGGCCGCTCCCCGATGAGCCACGCCATCCGCCGCGCCGCCGCCCGCGCAGCGATCCGCCGCGGCTCGGCCACCACCACCCTGCGCACCGGGCCGCCGCCGGTCAGACCGGCCAGGACCAGCGGTACGAGGGTCGTCTTGCCGGTGCCGGGCGGCGCGCACAGCACCGCGACACCGCGTTCGTCGAGCGCCCGCTCCAGGGCGGGCACGGCGGTGCGTACGGGCAACTGCTCCAGGGCATCGGTACGGATCACGCTCCCAGTCTCGTACGACCGGCGCCCGGTCCCGTACGGCGGGAGCGCTCAGTCCCGTACGCAGACGAAGATCGCCGTCCCCGGGATCAGATTCCCGCGCAGCGGGGACCAGCCGCCCCACTCCTGGTGGTTCCAGGCGGGCCATTCCGGTTCGACGAGGTCGACCAGCCGGAATCCGCCGGCCACCACGTCCCGTACCCGGTCGCCCAGCGTCCGGTGGTGCTCGACGTACACGGCGTTGCCCCGCTCGTCCTGCTCGACATAGGGGGTGCGGTCGAAGTACGAGGCCGCCACCGAAAGCCCCTCGGGCCCCGGCTCGTCCGGGAAGGCCCAGCGCACCGGATGCGTCACGGAGAAGACCCAGCGGCCCCCGGGGCGCAGCACCCGGTGCACCTCGCGGAACACCTGCACGGGATCGGCGACGAACGGCACCGCGCCGTAGGCGGAGCACGCCAGGTCGAAGGAGTCGTCCAGGAACGGCAGCGCCCCGGCGTCCGCCTCCACCAGCGGCACCTCGTCGCCGATCCGCAGCGCGTGCTGCAGCTGCCGGTGCGAGAGGTCCAGGGCCACCGGGCGGGCGCCCCGGGCGGCCAGCCAGCGCGAGCACTGCGCGGCGCCCGCACCGATCTCCAGGATGTCCAGGCCCTTCAGCGACCCGGCGGGGCCGAGCAGACCGGCCTCGGCTTCGTCGAGCCCCTCCGGACCCCAGACGAAACGGTCGTCGCCGAGGAAGGCGCCGTGGTCGCTCTGGTACTCGTCGGCGTTCCGGTCCCACCAGCCGCGACTGGCCCGGCTGCTCTCGGTCTCCGACGCGCTGCGGCGCGTCGCTTCGGGTTCGGCCGCGTAGATCTCTTGGCTCATCGTGTCCGTCGTTGTAGTTTGCCTTCACCCCGCGGCGCGCGGTGCGCACCCAGGGGTACCTGTGAGTACGGCTACGTACCCACAGTTTGTCTCCCGGGGCCGATGTGGCCTCGGAGAACACGAATTGTGCCGGATATGGGCCGTTGTGCCCCCGGTGTAGGCCTTCGCGCATTGACCGTGCCCGGCTGCCCCCGTATGCTACAAGTTGCGCTGCGAGCCTGCGCGCCTCAGACCTAGCAGGCCGCGCTCGCGTCTGTATGCATGTCCCCTCGGTTCACGAGGCGCCTCCCGCCCAGCGGGTCGGGTGCTTCCCGGGCTGTCCGGCTTCTGCAGAGGCGATACGGGCTCCCGGCGTAGCAGTACCTACGACTCACTGTCCGTACCGGAGCCCTTTCCCACATGACGAGCAGCACCGAGACCACCGCCACCACCCCGCAGGTAGCGGTCAACGACATCGGTAACGAGGAAGCCTTCCTCGCCGCGATCGACGAGACGATCAAGTACTTCAACGACGGCGACATCGTCGACGGCGTCATCGTGAAGGTCGACCGGGACGAGGTCCTGCTCGACATCGGTTACAAGACCGAAGGCGTCATCCCTTCCCGCGAGCTTTCGATCAAGCACGACGTCGACCCCAATGAGGTCGTCAAGGTCGGCGACGAGATCGAGGCCCTGGTTCTCCAGAAGGAGGACAAGGAAGGCCGCCTCATCCTGTCCAAGAAGCGCGCTCAGTACGAGCGTGCCTGGGGCACGATCGAGAAGATCAAGGAAGAGGACGGGATCGTCACCGGCACCGTCATCGAGGTGGTCAAGGGTGGTCTCATCCTCGACATCGGCCTCCGTGGCTTCCTGCCGGCCTCCCTCGTCGAGATGCGCCGTGTCCGCGACCTCCAGCCCTACGTGGGCAAGGAGCTCGAGGCCAAGATCATCGAGCTGGACAAGAACCGCAACAACGTGGTCCTGTCCCGCCGTGCCTGGCTGGAGCAGACCCAGAGCGAGGTCCGTCAGACCTTCCTCACGACCCTGCAGAAGGGCCAGGTCCGCTCCGGCGTCGTTTCCTCGATCGTCAACTTCGGTGCGTTCGTGGACCTCGGCGGCGTCGACGGTCTCGTGCACGTCTCCGAGCTGTCCTGGAAGCACATCGACCACCCGTCCGAGGTTGTCGAGGTCGGCCAGGAGGTCACCGTCGAGGTTCTCGACGTCGACATGGACCGCGAGCGCGTCTCGCTGTCGCTCAAGGCGACGCAGGAAGACCCGTGGCAGCAGTTCGCCCGTACGCACCAGATCGGGCAGGTCGTTCCCGGTAAGGTCACCAAGCTCGTTCCGTTCGGTGCGTTCGTGCGCGTCGACGAGGGTATCGAGGGTCTGGTCCACATCTCCGAGCTGGCCGAGCGCCACGTGGAGATCCCGGAGCAGGTCGTCCAGGTCAACGACGAGATCTTCGTCAAGGTCATCGACATCGACCTCGAGCGTCGTCGCATCAGCCTCTCGCTGAAGCAGGCCAACGAGTCCTTCGGTGCCGACCCGGCGTCGGTCGAGTTCGACCCGACCCTGTACGGCATGGCCGCGTCCTACGACGACCAGGGCAACTACATCTACCCCGAGGGCTTCGACCCCGAGACCAACGACTGGCTCGAGGGTTACGAGACCCAGCGCGAGGCGTGGGAGACGCAGTACGCCGAGGCGCAGCAGCGCTTCGAGCAGCACCAGGCCCAGGTCATCAAGTCCCGCGAGGCCGACGAGGCCGCTGCTGCCGAGGGCGCTGCCGCCCCGGCCGGTGGCACCCCGGCTGCCTCCGGCGGCACCGGTGGCGGCGGTTCGTACTCCTCGGAGTCCGCGGACAACTCCGGCGCCCTGGCGTCGGACGAGGCCCTGGCTGCCCTGCGCGAGAAGCTGGCGGGCGGCCAGAGCTGAAGCTCTGCCCCTCCGGCCGCTGACCGACTGCGGTAAGTGACGAGTGAGGCCCGTTCCCTCCGGGGAGCGGGCCTCACTCGTATTCTGCGGCGCGGTTACGGCGTGACGGCGATATTGGTGAGGCCCTTGCCGCCGGTCACCGTGTTGCTGCTGTAGACGGTGGTCGGACAGCTCGCGCTGTAGTTGGTGACGTTGAACGCGATCTGCTTGTCTCCCGTGGAGCCGGACAGGTCCGAGGTGTTGTCGCGGAAGACGGTGCCGCAGCCCCAGCCGCTCTGCTGGGTGTGGGTCTCGTAGCCGTTGTTGGTCGTACGGGAGCCCCTGTTGCCCTCGACCAGGACGTCATTGCCCTTCACGTCGACCCAGGAGTCGTCGTAGTTGGCGCCGGTCAGCCCGCTGCCGTCGAAGGTGTTGCCGATGATCCGCGCCCCGGTGGTGCCCTCCTTGATGTCGACGTTCTCGCCGCCGACCCCCGGTCCGATCGTGTTGTTCAGGATCTGGGCCTGGTCGCTCCGGTCGCTGAGATCGCCCGCCGTGCCGACGTAGACGCCCTCGCCCATGCCGCGTCCGTCGTGCCCGGTGTCGTAGATCCGCGAGTTCTTGATGACGCCGTTCGCGCTGGACTTACGGAAGTGCACACCCTCCATGTCCAGGTCGTGCACGGTCACCGAGTCGATGACGACGCCGTTGGCGGTGTCGGCCATGATGCCCTTCTGGCCGCCGGTGATGGTGATGCCCCGGACGGTCCAGTAGGAGGCGCCGTTGAGGTGCAGTCCATAGCCTCCGCCGGCCGTGAGGATCGCCCCGGCGGAGCCGGTGAGGGTGATCCGGGCGGAGGCGACGGCGGGGACGGTCGCCTTGAAGTTGCCGGTGTAGGTGCCGTCGGCGAGGTGGATCGTGTCGCCGGGGGCCACGGCGGTGAGGGCGGCCTTGAGCTGGGCGGCGGTGCTCACCTCGATGACCGCTGCCGCGTCCGCGCTGGTGGCGGAGGCGAGGGCGAGGCCGCCGGTGGCGAGCGCGGTGGCCAGCAGGGCGGGGAGCGGCGTGCGGGTGCGCATGGGGGTTCCTTCCCGTCGAAGAAGTCTGCAAGTTCCGTCATGTGAACGTGGGACGGGTCTCTGAACATGCTGCCCAGTGACGGTAGGGGTGGGGCGTGTTCGCGTCAAGGTCTGGACCATTGTTCGCGACGGCGGCGAACGACGTGAACAGAGGGAAACGTGTGGGATACACGAGTAACTGACGGCGCGTAACAAGCGCTTGCCATGATCCGGGCAACCTCAAGATCCGAAGGGGAGCCGGGACATGACACACACTTCGCACAACTCGCCCGTGGTGCCGGGCGCGAGCCGCCGCACATTTCTGCGCAACGTCGGGATCACGGGTGGCGCGGGCGCGATGTTCGCGACCATGGGGGCGCTCGGTTTCGCCCCCACGGCCCAGGCGGCAAGCCGGGAACCCGCCTTCCACGCGCCCAGCAAGGGCGACTTCACGCTGAAGGGGAAGGCTGCGGCGAAGGTCGTGATCGTCGGCGGCGGAATCGCCGGACTCGCCGCCGCGTACGAGCTGGGCAAGGCGGGCTACGACTGTACGGTCCTGGAGGCGCGAGGCCGTACCGGCGGCCGCAACTTCACCGTACGCGGTGGTGACTCCACCACCGACATCTACGGGAACCACCAGACCGCCCGGTTCAGCGACGGCCAGTACATGAACGCCGGACCTGGCCGGATTCCGCAGTGGATGGTCACCCTCGACTACTGCCGCGAACTCGACGTCCCCATCGAGGTGTTCACCAATGTGAATGCCAACGCCTATATATACAACGAGAAGGCGGGCATGAAGGCCCCGGTGCGCTACCGCACCGCCAAGGCCGACGTGTACGGCTATGTCGCCGAGCTCCTCTCCAAGGCCACCGACAGGGGCGCACTGGACCGTCAGATCACCGTGGAGGACCAGGAGCGGCTCCTGGAGTTCCTCAAGGACTTCGGTGACATCGGTGACACGCTCGACTACACCGGCAGCCCCCGGCGCGGTTACCGCATCGACCCCGCGGCCGCAGGCACCCCCGGCGAGGTGCTCGGCTCCGTACCCTCCGCCTCCGAGGTCTTCGCCAGCGGCGTCGGACGCTACTTCGCCTTCGAGTTCGAGTACGACCAGGCGATGCTGATGTTCCAGCCGGTCGGCGGCATGGACCGGATACCCGCCGCGCTGACCCGGGCGATAGGCGAGCGCAGGATCCGCACCGGTGCGGCAGTCACCGAGATCACCGACACGGCCCACGGCGTCACCGTCACCTACACCCAGTCGGGCCGCACCCGCAGCATCGAGGCGGACTACTGCATCGCCGCGCTGCCGCCCAACATCCTGGCCAAGACCGCCCACAACCTCGGCCCGGCCGTCCAGAGCGCACTGGAGGCCTGCAAGCCGTCCTCGGCCGGCAAGATCGGGCTGGAGTACAAGAGCCGCTGGTGGGAGAGCGACCAGCAGATCTACGGCGGCATCACGGAGACGGACATGGACCTGTCCCACATCTGGTACCCGTCCTACGGCCACCAGGGCAGGCGCGGCACCATCATCGGGTACTACAACACCGGCTCCAACGCCGACGCGTACGCCGCTCTCACCCCGCGCGAGCGGGAGGCGCGGGCCATCGCCCAGGGCGTGAAGATCCACGGCGACAAGTACCGTACGGAACTGGCCACCTCGTTCTCCCACCACTGGCGGCAGACCCCGTACCTGGAGGCCTCCTGGCACTCCCTGTCGGGAGGCCCCGACGCACCGGTCTTCGCACCGCTCAACCAGGCCGCCGGACGCGTCTACTTCGCCGGTGACTACCTGAGCTACGCGGACGCCTGGCAGCACGGCGCGTTCACCTCCGCGCGGAAGGCGGTGACGGCGCTGCACACCCGCGTTCTCGCATAATTTCCGGCATGAAACGCCGGTTGAAGGGGCACGGTCCGGGAATGCCCGTGCCCCGCCGGGCGTTCTTCTCCAAGAACACGAGGAGGAGCGGTAACCGTGCCTGATCCGCAGAGTTTGTACGAATGGGAGCCGAAGGGACTGGCCGTCGTCGACATGGCGCTCGCCCAGGAGTCGGCCGGCCTGGTCATGCTCTACCACTTCGACGGATACATCGACGCGGGTGAGACGGGTGAGCAGATCGTCGACGGCCTGCTCGAAACGCTGCCGCACCAGATCGTCGCCCGCTTCGACCACGACCGGCTCGTCGACTACCGCGCACGGCGCCCGCTGCTCACCTTCCGGCGCGACCGCTGGGCGTCCTACGAGACCCCGACGATCGACGTACGGGTCGTCCAGGACGCCACCGGAGCGCCCTTCCTGCTGCTGTCCGGGCCCGAGCCGGATGTGGAGTGGGAGCGCTTCGCCGCCGCCGTCGAGCAGATCGTCGAGCGCCTCGGCGTCCGCCTCGCGGTGAACTTCCACGGCATTCCGATGGGCGTCCCGCATACCCGCCCCGTCGGCATCACCCCGCACGGCAACCGCACGGACCTCATGCCCGGCCACCGCAGCCCCTTCGACGAGGCGCAGGTGCCCGGCTCCGCCGAGGCCCTGGTGGAGTACCGGCTGATGGAAGCCGGACACGACGTCCTCGGTGTCGCCGCCCATGTGCCGCACTACGTCGCCCGCTCCGCCTACCCGGACGCGGCGCTCACGGCCCTGGAGTCGATCACGGCGGCGACCGGCCTCGTCCTGCCGACCGTCGCCCACACGCTGCGCACGGAGGCCCACCGCACCCAGACGGAGATCGACCGGCAGATCGACCAGGGGGACGAGGAGCTCGTCTCGCTCGTCGAGGGCCTTGAGCACCAGTACGACGCGGTCGCGGGCGCCGAGACCCGCGGCAACCTGGTCGCCGAGCCCGTCGACCTGCCGTCCGCCGACGAGATCGGCCTCGAATTCGAGCGGTTCCTCGCCGAGCGCGAGGGAGACGCCTGACCGGCCGCCCCGCTCCCCCTCGTACTCAGCGGGCCCGGCAGTAGGCTTCGCGGCATGCTGAAAGTGGGCCTGACCGGTGGGATCGGCGCCGGCAAGAGTGAAGTGTCACGGCTGCTCGTCGGATACGGAGCGGTCCTGATCGACGCGGACCGGATCGCCCGGGAGGTCGTCGAGCCGGGAACCCCCGGGCTCGCGGCCGTCGTCGACGCGTTCGGCGACGGCATCCTCACCGCCGAGGGCACCCTGGACCGGCCGAAACTCGGCTCGATCGTCTTCTCCGACGCCGACCGGCTGGCCGCGCTCAACGCCATCGTCCACCCGCTGGTCGGCGCCCGCTCCGCCGAACTGGAGCGGGCCGCGGGCCTCGACTCGGTCGTCGTCCACGACGTCCCCCTCCTCACCGAGAACGGCCTCGCCCCGCTCTACGACCTGGTCGTCGTCGTGGACGCCAGTCCCGAGACCCAGCTCGACCGGCTCGTACGGCTGCGCGGCATGACCGAGTCCGAGGCCCGCGCCCGGATGGCCGCGCAGGCCACCCGGGAGGCGCGGCGTGCCGTCGCCGATGTGATCGTCGACAACGACGGACCGCTGGAGGACCTGGAGCCGCAGGTCCGCAAGGTCTGGGCGGCGCTGACCGAGCGGGCCGCGGCCGGCTGATCACCGCGCCGGAATACCCGGCCCGGGCCGGATGTTGAGAACCCGGTAGCGAAGGGAAGGATGCGATCGTGCCCGAGAGGACCCCGGAAACCAACGTCATCGACTTCCGCGCGGCCGAACACCTGCTGGCGGCCCGCGACCCCCGGGGTGCGGTCAAGCTCCTGGACTCGGTGATCGCGGCCCATCCGGAGAACACGGCCGCCCGGCTGCTGCGGGCGCGTGCCTTCTTCGCCGCCGCCCAACTGCGCCCCGCCGAGCTCGAATTCGAACTCGTCCTGGAGCGCGAGCCGGACAACGCCTTCGCGCACTTCGCGCTCGCCCGCACCTTCCAGCGCTCCGGCCGCACGGACCGGGCGGCCCGCCACTTCCGGCTGGCCGCCGCACTCGACCCGAATCCGGAGTACCTGAAGGCGGCCCGCTTCCGTACGGAGAGCTGACCGCTGCGTGCGGCGGACGTACACCCACCGCCGGGCCCGCTGGTGTCAGTGCCCGTACCGGCCGCGTCCGCCGTGGTCGGGTTCGTACGGGGGGATATTGCGGCCCGGCTGGTAGTGCGGGCCCTGGCGGATGTGGTGGACGATCACCGCGATGTCCACAAGGACCAGCAGAAGCAGCAGACCGCAGGCGGCGGCCCACCCCGGGCGGTCGGTCAGCGTGAAGGCCGCCAGGCCGAATACGGTCCAGGCCAGCCCCCATAGACTCAGGCAGAGCCGCAGCCGCAGAGGACTGCGGGCAGTCGTCGGTTCATTACCGGTACGCATGGCGATCGCCTCTCCTACCAGGATGGACCCGCGACGGCGTTTGTGAGACATGTCGACGTCGGATCGAGGGGATCGTGCGTGAACGGCACATCGTGGGGGGGACCGTACCGGCCGCAGGGCGAGGGTCCGGGGCTGTCTGCTGGGCGGGGCTACAGGCGACGCCCTGGGGAACCCGGTGGAGTTCCTTTCGCTCGCCGGTATCCGCCGCGCACACGGTGAACACGGTGTGCAGGGACTCCTCGCGGACGACGAGGGCGTCGTCGGACGGGTCACGGACGACACGCAGATGACCCTGTTCACGGCCGAAGGCCTGATCAGGGCCCACTCCCGGGCGATGTCGAAGGGCATCGGCGGCGCCGAGACCGGGATCGTGCGGAACGCCTATCTGCGCTGGCTCGACACCCAGAACCACCCCGCTCCGCCGGCCCGCGGCGGTGACAGCCCGGTGCGTACCGGCTGGCTCAGGCAGCAGCCCTGGCTGTATGCGCGCCGGGCGCCAGGCAACGCCTGTCTGACGGGGCTCGCGACCGGCCACGTCCCCGAACCGAAGGACCGGCTCGGTGAGCCCGGGCCCGTCAACACCGGGTCCAAGGGGTGCGGCACGGTGATGCGGTCCGCCCCCTTCGGACTGGTGGGGGAGAACGCCGAGGTGGGCTTCCGGCTCGCCTACTGGTGCGCGCAGATCACCCACGGCCATCCGACCGGTGCGTACGCGGCCGGCGCGTTCGCCGCGATCGTCGCCCATCTCCTGGAGGGCGACTCGATGGCGGGCGCGGTGCTGCGGGCCATGGAGCTGTTGCACCGCCACCCGGGGCACGAGGAGACGACGGCGGCACTGCGCGCCGCCGTCGACCTGGCGGCCGAAGGCGAACCGACCGTCGAGAAGGTGGAGACACTGGGCGCGGGCTGGGTGGCGGAGGAGGCCCTGGCCATCGCCGTGTACGCCGCCTTGGTGCTGCCGGGCGCCCACCAGGTGGCCCAGGCGCTGCTGCTCTCGGTCAACCACTCGGGCGACAGCGACTCCACCGGTGCGATCTGCGGCAATCTGGTCGGGGCGCGCCACGGGGACGTACACCTTCCGCCGTCCTGGCTGGTGGCGACCGAGGGACGAGCGGTGATCACCGAGGTGGCCGACGATCTGTGCGTGGAGTTCGAGCACGCGGTCATGTGGCCGGCCGACCGCTACCCGGAGTACTGACGGAACGACGTACGGCGGTACGGGTCACGGCGGCAGTGCCCGCACGGGCGGGCACTGTGCGCATACGGTGGTGGCCACGGCCCGGTGTGGGGCCGGTCAGTGGATGGTGCTGAAGCTGCGCCACGGCAGCGCGCCGGCCCCGTTGACGTCGCTGAGCGTGGTCGCGAGGTATGTCGTACCCGGACCGGTGCAGTTGGGCGTGCGATACAGGACGATGTCGACCAGGGTGCCGTTTCTGACTGCCTTGGCACCCGCGGGAGCGAGCCGGTGACAGCCCTTCACCGAAGGACTGTTCACCATGATCACGGCGTCCCGCTCGGTCGTGTAGGTGACCGGCCCGACCGCGGAACGGCCGAGGCCGGAGCAGCCTGCGACGGTGAGGGTCAGCAGCGCGGTACCGGCTGCGATGCCGAGACGGCGGCGTCGGTGATCGATCACGGGCATGGGCGGGTCCTCGTCTGTTTCGTCCGGCTCAACTGTCAGCACGTTCTCCGGAGAACGTGCTGACGCTGGTCACCTTGCCCGCTTCCCCGAGGCCCGGCATCCGGTGCGCGGCCGACCGGGCGGCAGCAGTACCCGGCGGATATCGACCGATGTTCATATCGGTTGATACTGGGCATACCGTGGTAATAGCGATTAATTCCCGCTTTTCAGATGTTTCCGGCGTTCAGGGGGTCGTCATGGTCCAGGAGCTCGTCATCGCGATAGTGGGCGCGGCCTCGGTGGGTGGGCTGTACATGGCGGCGGCGGCCAAGGTCGTCAAGCAGTACGAGCGGGGCGTCGTGCTGAGGCTCGGCAGGCTCCGCGACGACGTGCGGGGGCCCGGATTCACCATGGTGGTGCCCGGCATCGAGCGGTTGCGCAAGGTCAATATGCAGATCGTGACGATGCCGGTGCCGGCGCAGGACGGGATCACCCGGGACAACGTGACGGTGCGGGTGGACGCGGTCATCTACTTCAAGGTGGTCGACGCGGCGAGCGCCGTGATCCAGGTCGAGGACTACCGGTTCGCGGTGTCGCAGATGGCACAGACCTCGCTGCGGTCGATCATCGGCAAAAGCGATCTGGACGATCTGCTGTCCAACCGCGAGAAGCTGAACCAGGGCCTTGAGCTGATGATCGACAGCCCGGCGGTCGGGTGGGGCGTGCAGATCGACCGGGTGGAGATCAAGGACGTCTCGCTGCCGGAGACGATGAAGCGCTCCATGGCCCGTCAGGCGGAGGCCGACCGTGAGCGGCGGGCCCGGGTCATCAACGCGGACGCCGAGCTTCAGGCTTCGAAGAAACTCGCCGAGGCGGCGAAGGAGATGTCCTCCCAGCCGGCCGCGCTCCAGCTGCGCCTGCTGCAGACGGTGGTGGCGGTGGCGGCCGAGAAGAACTCCACGCTGGTGCTGCCGTTCCCGGTGGAGCTGCTCCGCTTCCTGGAACGGGCGCAGCAGCCCACGCAGCAGCCGGTGCAGCAACAGATGCTGGAGCCGGAGCAGTCGGCACAGGCGCAGGCACAGGCACAGACACAGCGCCCCGCGCAGCCGCAGCGCCCCGCGCAGGCACGGCCGCCGCAGCCACCGCCGTCCGTGGCGCCCGCTCCTGCTCCCGCTCCCGCTGCTTCCGAGGTGACCGCGTCCGCGCAGTCCTCTCGTTCGAAGCCACTCGCCAGGCACTGAGCCGGGCGGACCGCCCCGTCAGCCGTCCATCAACGCATCTGACCTGCTGGAATGCGGGTGCGTGACCGGTTGTCGGACCCCCCGCCTAGACTCGCAGGAGTCAGAAGGATCGAGACGATCAAGAGGGATCAGGGCGGGAGGGGAGGGGACCGATGACCACGGCACAAGACTGGCTGGACGCGTCCGCCGCCCGCCTTCTGAGCTGTGCCGCTGTCTTTCTGCCCGCATCGCTGCCGAGGGACGGACGGGTCGCCTTCTGGGATCCCGAGGGCGGCCCCCTCCCGGAGCCGCCGGGTGACTCCGCGGAATCCGAGGAGCACGCGGCACCCGCCGCGACCGCCGCGGAGATCGCCGTCGTCCGCCCGCACGGGCAGCAGGACGGCGTCCGTCGGCGTTCGGCACCCGCCGTCCTGCTGCCCGTGGCCGATGCCCTGCCACTGCTGGCCCGCGCCCGGCATCAGCACTCCGCCCATCCCGCCACCCGCTGCTGGGGCGCCGCCGCACTCCAGGCGCTCAACCTCGTGGCGCGCGGCAGACTGCTCCCCGGCCTGACGGGCGACGACCGGGACGCCTGGCGGGCCGGACCGCGCGATGCCGAGGACATCGCCCACCTCCGGGCGATCGCCGCCGCCATGCCGGTCGAGGGGTACGCGGTCCCGCTCCCGGACCGCACACCGCTCCAGGTCCCCGACCCGGAGTGGCTGCTCGGGGCGTTCCTCGATGCGGTCGCCGACACCCTGCCCCGTACACCGGCCGCGGTGTACGCGATGGGGGCGCCCTTCGCGGCCCGTGAGGCCCAGCATCTGCCCGGGGCCCGTGACTGGGCCGTCGAGGTCGCGGCCGGTCTCGACGCGGGCGTACGGGTGTCGCTGCGCCTCGACCTGTCGGCGTACGAACTCTTCGACACGGCAGATATGTACGACGGCCCGGACGACACCGACGACACCGACGACACCGGCGTCTCCGGTGCGGCCACGGAAGCCCGTTCCGGCGCCGCGCGGCATGCCGCCGCTGCCATCACCCAGGTGCACAGCCTGGCCGACCCGACCTATGTCGTCGATGCCGCCGCGCTCTGGAACGGCGGGGCGGGAGAGCCGTTCGGCCCGCGGGCCAGGATCGACGCCGTGCTCGCACTGCGCCGCGCCGCCCGGGTCTGGGCACCGCTTGAGCGGTTGCTGGACCAGCCGGTGCCCGATGTGCTCGCGCTCGAAGAGGACGAGCTGTACGAGCTGCTGAGCGACGCCGGAGCCCGGCTGGCGGCGGCCGGAGTGAGCGTCCACTGGCCCAGGGAGCTCGCCCGCTCCCTCACCGCCTCCGCCGTCGTGCGGCCCGCACCCGGCTCGGCCACCGACGGCACCTCGTTCTTCGACGCCGAGCAGCTCTTCTCCTTCAACTGGCAGCTGTCGCTGGGCGACGAGCGGCTCACCGAGGCGGAGATGGACGTTCTCGCGGAGGCCCACCGGCCGGTGGTGCGGCTGCGGGACCAGTGGGTCGTCGTCGATCCCGCGCTCGTGCGCAAGGCGCGCAAGCGGGAGCTCGGCCTGCTCGATCCGGTCGACGCCCTCGCCGTCGCGCTGACCGGCAGCGCCGAGGTCGACGGCGAACAGGTCGAAGCGGTGCCTGTCGGAGCCCTGGCCGCGCTCCGTACCCGCATCACCGACGACACCACCACCATCGCCCCGCCGCCGGGCCTCGACGCCACGCTCCGCGACTACCAACTGCGCGGCCTCGCCTGGCTGGACCGGATGACCTCCCTCGGCCTCGGCGGCTGCCTCGCCGACGACATGGGCCTGGGCAAGACGATCACCCTGATCGCCCTCCATCTGCACCGCGCCCACTCCGCGCCCACCCTGGTGGTCTGTCCCGCCTCCCTCCTGGGTAACTGGCACCGGGAGATCAACCGCTTCGCTCCCGGAGTCCCCGTGCGCCGCTTCCACGGCGCCGACCGCACGCTCGCCGAGCCCGACGGCGGTTTCGTCCTCACCACGTACGGCACGATGCGTTCGAGCGCGGCGCAACTCGCCGACCACAGCTGGGGACTGGTCGTCGCCGACGAGGCCCAGCACGTGAAGAACCCGCACTCCTCCACGGCGAAGGCGCTACGCACCATCCCGGCCCCCGCGAGAGTCGCCCTCACCGGCACCCCCGTGGAGAACAACCTCTCCGAGCTGTGGGCCCTGCTCGACTGGACCACTCCCGGACTGCTCGGCCCGCTCAAGGCGTTCCGGGCCCGGCACGCCCGGATCGTCGAGAACACCGGGACGGCCGCCGGGCTCGCCAACGACGAAGCGGTCGAACGGCTCTCCCGGCTGGTCCGGCCCTTCCTCCTGCGCCGCAAGAAGTCCGACCCGGGCATCGCCCCCGAGCTGCCGCCCAAGACGGAGACCGATCACCCCGTCTTCCTCACCCGCGAACAGGCAACGCTCTACGAGGCGGCCGTCCGCGAGACGATGGCGTTCATCGAGGCCTCGGAAGGCATCGCCCGCCGCGGTCTGATCATGAAGCTGCTGGCCTCGCTCAAGCAGATCTGCAACCACCCCGCGCAGTACTTGAAGGAGGAGCCGACCCGTCTCGTCGGCCGTTCGGGAAAGCTCGCCCTGCTCGACGAACTCCTCGACACGATCCTCGCCGAGGACGGCTCCGTCCTCATCTTCACCCAGTACGTGACGATGGCCCGGCTCCTCTCCGCCCACCTCGCCTCGCGCGCCATTCCCTCCCAACTCCTGCACGGCGGTACGCCGGTGGCCGAGCGGGAAAGGATGGTGGACCGCTTCCAGTCCGGCGAGGTCCCGGTCTTCCTGCTCTCCCTCAAGGCGGCGGGCACCGGACTGAACCTCACCAGAGCCGCCCATGTCATCCACTACGACCGCTGGTGGAACCCGGCCGTCGAGGAACAGGCCACGGACCGGGCGTACCGCATCGGCCAGACGCAACCCGTGCAGGTCCACCGGCTGATCGCGGAAGGCACGGTCGAGGACCGGATCGCCGAGCTGCTGCGGGCCAAGCAGGTGCTGGCCGACGCGGTCCTCGGCGCCGGTGAGACCGCGCTGACCGAGCTCAGCGACCGCGACCTGGCCGATCTCGTCTCGCTCCGGAGGCCGTCATGAGCTCCCGGCCCCGTTCGTACGCCGCCCGCCCCGAACCGCGCCCCGTCGCCCGCTCACGCCCCGGCCCCGACGATCTGCGCCGCACCTTCGAGGCCGTGCCGCCCCGCACGTCCGACGGCGACGAACCCTTTGCGGACAGCTGGTGGGGCCGGGCCTGGGTGGCCGCCCTGGAGTCCCTGTCGATGGACGAGGGACGACTCTCCCGCGGCCGTGCGTACGCCGACAGCGGGAAGGTCGCAGCGATCACCGTCACGCCCGGACGGGTCGTCGCCTACGTCCACGGCAGCCGCCCCCGCCCCTACCGCGCCGAGCTGCGTCTGCGCTCGCTCACCGACGCCGACTGGGACACCTTCCTCGGAGCGGTCGCCGCCCGCCCCGGCCACCTCGCCGCGCTGCTCGCCAAGGAGATGCCGCACTCGCTGGTCGACACGGCGGCCGGGGCCGGTATCGCACTGCTGCCCGCCGCGGGCGACCTCGACCCCGGCTGCTCCTGCCCCGACCACGGCTGGCCCTGCAAGCATGTGGCCGCCCTCTGCTACCAGATGGCCCGGCTCCTGGACGCCGATCCGTTCGTTCTGCTGCTGCTGCGCGGCCGGGGCGAGCGCGAACTCCTCGAAGAGCTGGGCCGCCGCAACGCCGCGCACTCCGCCCGGGAGCGCCCCACGGCCCCCGCCACCCCTTCCGTACCGGCCCGCGACGCGCTGGCCGACCGCTACCTCCCGCCGCTACCCGCCCCGCTCCCGGTCCTGCCGCGTCCCGGGCAGCCACCCTCGTACCCCGGCCTGCCCGGTGCCCGGGACCCGCTCGCCCTCGACCACCTCGCCACGGACGCGGCGGCCCGCGCGCACACGCTCCTCACCACCGGCCTCGATCCGCTCGCCGGCCTCACTCCCTGGCAGGACGCCGTGCGACTGGCCGCGTCCCGCCCCACCGCCGGACTCACCGCGACCACCCGAGCCCTCTACCGCGAACTGGCGTATGCCACCGGCCGCACCCCCACCGACCTGGCCCGCGCCGTCGCGGCCTGGCGTCAGGGCGGTGCCGAGGGGCTGGCCGTCCTCGAAACGCCCTGGGACCCTCCGGCCGGTCCCTTCGACCGGGCCCGCCCCGCGCTCGCCGCCGCCGACTTCCCCCGCTTCCACCCCTGGCACAACCACCTCACGCACCCCGGCGGCACGCTCCAGCTCCGCTTCGGCCACGACGGCCGTTGGTACGGCTACGAATCCGAGCCGGGCGAGGACGACTGGTGGCCCAGGGCCACCCCCGACACCGACCCGGTGGGCACGCTCATGGAACTCACGCTCATGGAACTCGGCGAAGGCTGACCCCCGACCCCCGCACCTCGGCCGCTCAACTCCGCAGAATGACAAAAATTCCGATCAGCAGCACGAGGACGATCGGCAGCACGATCAGCCGCGCCTTGCGGAACGACTCGTTCTCCTGCTGGGACAGTCCACGGTCGGCGCCGTGTGCCGACGCCAGATGTTCCCCGGCCATGTCGATGATCTTCTCCATGGTCAGGAGCGACGGCGACCAGCCGCAGTGCGCACAGACGAGGAAGTCGCGGTAGGGGTCGTAACGGAAGTCCCGCTCCATATGGACGGTGAACACCTCGCCGTCCGGCGTCATGGCTGTGAAGCTGCGTATCGGCGCACCCATCTGGACCGCTCCCTGTTCCGCGCATGTGCCGGGTAGCGTTACCCGGCCGCGGCACAGTACCCGACCACCGCCACCATCCGCCGCGTCAGAAGTCGGCGGTCGTGCGCTCCTCGACCCGCGCCACCGAGTCCTGGGCGTACTCCTTCTCGTAGGCGTTCCGGATCCGCTCGATCTGGGCGTCGCGCACGCGTGCCTCGGACGCCGGGTAGAGCAGGGTCAGTTCGTAACTGCGCTCCCGCTCGATCACCCCGTGGGAATCCCGCCACTGTCCCCGGCCGTCCTGGATGGTCAGCCCGTTGGGGAAGCGCGGCGTGACCTCCTCGTCGACGAACGCCAGGAATTGTTGATCGGTCACATCCGGTCCGCCGTCGGGACGCTCGGTTCCGAAGTACAGCCGGGTCTCGATATAGGCCTTCCCGCGTACGGCAGCGGCCGGTTGCGAGGCGGAGGAGGCCTCGTCGCCGAGAGTGGCGTACGCGACGGGTGTGCCCACGGCCAGTACGGCCAGGGCGGCGGCGGTCGCGGTGAGTACGGTGTGCTGCTTGGGGCCGCTGAGGCCCTTGACGCTGGTGAAATGGGGGAAGCGAGGCACGGCGGGGACCTTCGTTCGGAGCGTGCACGGGCGGGGTCTGCGGCGCGAATGCGCGCGGCCCACTGTGGCAAGCGGCCCCGGCCGGAGGCCGGCAGGACATGGACGCACCCGCCGGTAACCACCCGTACGGGTCGGCCTACGCGCCCGCCCGAAACCGCGGCGCCCGGTGCGGCCGGCGCCGCGAAAACCCCTGGTTCCGGGCGACTCGGCGCTGCTAGCTTCCTCGATGTGGCGAAACTCAATCAGATCATCGCAGTGGAGAAGGGCGTCAAGTCCAAGGCTCACCAGGACCTGACGGCGGCGCATCACGGCCTCCAGAAGACCGGCCTGCTGGCCGGGATCTCCCGGACGTATCAGCCGAAGGACGAGGAGGGTGAGCAGCTGCCGCCCGAGTCGACCCTGGTGCAGATCAAGGCCGAGGACGTGCTGCGGGAGACCGCGACGACCCTGACCCGGCTCTTCGATGTGACCGCCACGAAGGACTGGGCGAACTGTTCGGCCCGCGCGGACGTGAAGGTCGAAGGTCGTGTGCTCGTGAGCGAGGTGCCGGTGTCGTATCTGCTCTTCCTGGAGAAGCAGTTGACGGACATCAATACCTTTGTCCGCAAGCTTCCGGTGCTCGATGCCTCCGAGGCCTGGTCCCAGGACCCGTCGACGGACTCCTGGAAGACCGAGCCGGTGAGGACCCTTCGTACGAAGAAGGTGCCTCGCAACCATGTGAAGGCGGAGGCCACCGAGAAGCACCCGGCACAGGTCGAGGTGTACTACGAGGACATCCCGATCGGGTACTGGACGACCGTGAAGTTCTCCGGGGCCCTCCCCGCCCGGCGGGTCAATGAACTGCTGGACCGGGTGGAGAAGCTTCAGCAGGCCGTGAAGTTCGCCCGCGAGGAGGCCAACGGCGTGGATGTCACCGACCAGCGGGTGGGTGATGCGGTATTCGGCTACCTCTTCGGGTAGCCGACCATGGATTCCCCGGCCGTCCATTACGGCCGGGGTGCGCGAGGAGCGCAAGCTGAAACTGAAGCTTGTCGTGACGACGCGGTTCCGGTGGAGGTTCGAGTCCTCCCCCCGGCATTCGGTGCGTTCCCGCACTCGGACGGGCCGGGGTGGCCCAACTGGCAGAGGCAGACCGCGATCAATCTCAGACTCTTGCTCCAGACTCAGCATTCGCCACCGATCGCCGAATCAATCGGGCCCGTGCCCATGGGCGTCGAGATGCCGGTTCGACTCCGGCCCGCAGAGCTTCGATCTGCGGTCGTCTAAAGGCAGGACGCGACGACATAAACCTGACACGGACCCTTAAAAGTGTCGGCGTGCCGAATGGGTGGCATCTACAGGGCTCGGGGGCCGGCTACGCCCCCGGGCCCGCTCCCGTTTTCCGGTGCGGCCTGTCACGTACCCGCGGGCAGTGACACCCCGCGTCCCGCGAAGAAGCGCTCGAAGTCGGCGAGGGGAAGATCCGCGGCGCGCGTTCCGGGTGTCGTGCCGGACGGGTTGTGGAAGTGGACGCCGGTGCCGTCGCCGGTGCGGGACGTCAGCAGCACCAGGTGCCCGCCGCGCCCCGGGGCGGGTCGCTGCGGATGGCGGATGCCGTAGTGCACCGAGGCCATGACCGTCCGGCCGCCGTCCAGCAGGCCGAGGATCTCCCGCGACGTGAGCCGGGGGTGGACCGTGGCGTCCAGGCCGTGGACCTCGCGTACGTACTCCGCGAAGGGAGCGTAGATCAGGCCGCGGATCACCCCGCCCGAGTCCTGCGTGTACGCGCCGTACTTGAGCGCCCCGTCGCGCAGCGTGAACAGGGGCGGGGCCCCGGGGCCGAGCGCCATGCGCAGGCAGGTCATACCGCACAGATGACCTGACCAGCGCGCGTACTCGGCCGGTGACTCCGCCCCCGAATCCGCCCAGGCCGGGTCGGTGGCCGGATCGAGTCCGCCCTCCACGATCGGGCCGACGAGCTCGAACGAGGCGAACTGGGTGTGAACGGGAACGCGGCAGGCGGGGCAGGTCACCAAAGGCATCCGATCACTGGCGGTATCCGGTCAGGAAGCGGCCGATGCGGCTGATCGCCGCGTCGAGATCGTCAGCGTACGGGAGCGTCAGGATCCGGAAGTGGTCGGGACGCGGCCAGTTGAAGCCGCTGCCCTGCACGACCTGGATCTTCTCCCGCAGCAGCAGATCCAGGACGAACTTCTCGTCGTCGACGATCCGGTGCACCTTCGGGTCGATGCGCGGGAACGCGTACAGCGCGCCCTTCGGCTTCACGCACGACACCCCCGGGATCTCGTTCAGCTTCTCCCAGGCACGGTTGCGCTGCTCGTACAGCCTGCCGCCGGGCACGACCAGTTCCCGGATCGACTGCCGGCCGCCGAGCGCCGCCTGAATGGCGTACTGCGCGGGCGCGTTGGGGCACAGGCGCATGGAGGCGAGCGTGGTCAGCCCCTCCAGATAGTTACGGGCGTGCTGCTGCGGGCCGGAGATCACCATCCAGCCGGAGCGGAAGCCCGCCACGCGGTACGTCTTCGACAGGCCGCTGAAGGTGAGGCAGAACAGGTCGGGGGCGAGGGACGCCACGCTGTGGTGCTCGGCGTCGTCGTAGAGGATCTGGTCGTAGATCTCGTCGGCGAACACCAGCAGGCCGTGCCTGCGCGCCAGATCGAGGATGCCTTCGAGGACCTCGCGCGGATAGACGGCGCCGGTCGGGTTGTTCGGGTTGATGATCACGACGGCCTTGGTGCGGTCGGTGATCTTCGACGCCATGTCGGCGAGGTCCGGGTTCCAGTCCGAGGCCTCGTCGCAGGTGTAGTGCACGGCCCTGCCGCCCGCGAGCGTCACCACCGCGGTCCACAGCGGATAGTCGGGGGACGGGATGAGCACCTCGTCACCGTCCTCCAGCAGCGCCTGGACGGCCATGGAGATCAGCTCGGACACGCCGTTGCCGAGGAAGATGTCATCGACGCCGACATCCGTCAGCCCCATCGCCTGGTAGCGCTGCGCCACCGCGCGGCGCGCGGACAGGATGCCTCGCGAATCGGTGTAGCCGTGGGCCTGCGGAAGCATCCGGATCATGTCCTGGACGATCTCCTCCGGCGCCTCGAAGCCGAAGAGCGCGGGGTTGCCCGTGTTGAGCCGGAGCACGCTGTGACCCGCCTCCTCCAGGGCGTTGGCGTGCTCGATGACCGGGCCCCGGATCTCGTAACAGACCTCGTCGAGCTTGCTGGACTGCCTGAACTCCATGCGGTGGCCTCCCCGACCCGATTGCGATACTTGGTTTTACCAAGCTCGGGCTTGGAAAGTCCAACAACATGTCTAGACTGCGTCGCATGCCACGTCAGCAACAGTCCGCAACACGCCCGGTCCGCCGCCGGAGTTACGACCAGTTCTGCGCCACCGCGCGCTCCCTCGATTCGGTGGGCGACCGGTGGACCCTGCTGATAGTCCGCGAACTGCTGGCGGGTCCTCGCCGCTACACCGATCTCCACGCCGACCTGCCGGGCGTCAGTACGGACGTCCTCGCCTCCCGGCTCAAGGACATGGAGCAGAGCGGCCTGGTCACCCGCCGCCGTCTCCCGCCGCCCGCCGCGGCCTCGGTGTACGAACTGACGGAGCGCGGCCACGGACTGCTGCCCGTGCTCGCCGCGCTCGCCGAGTGGGGCGCGCCCGCGCTCACCGAGCGGCGGCCCACCGACGCGGTGCGGGCACACTGGTTCGCGCTCCCGCTGCTGCGCGCGCTGGACGGGCTGACCCATGCGGGAGTCGTCGAAGTCCATCTGGACGAGGGCGAGTTCCATGTGCGCGCGGGTGGTACGACAGCCGGTGCGGCTGTGTACGGGGAGGGGCCCGTCGCACGCGCGGATGCCCGTATTGCACTCGACGTCGAGGTCTGTCTGGCGCTCGGGCAGGGTGAGTTGACGCTCGCCGAGGCAGTCGAGGACGGGCGTATCGAGGTGTCGGGCGACGGGCCGCTCGCCGCCGAACTCCGCGGCGAGTGACCCACTGGATCGGGAGGGTTGTGCGCATCGGCTCATGGGTAGCGTGGGGGCATTTGGGATGCCTGGGACGCAACCGGGACGCTGAGGCGGAGGAGTCGCACATGGGATTCGGCGGACAACAGGGGAGCCGGGAGCGGCGGATACGGCAGGGGCGTCTCGCCAAGGCCCTGGTCATAGGCGGCTGCGTGGCCGCGCTCGGCTTCGTGCCGTCGGCGGCCATCGCCACACCCGGCAGCGGTGTCAGCGGCACGGTGGTCGCGACGGGCACATCGGTGGGGAAGCTGAAGGTGAAGACGCCGAACGGCCGCACCGATGTGACCTTCCGGACCATCACCGTCGAGCCGGGCGGCTCCACCGGCTGGCACACCCACAGCGGTCAGCTGATCGCCGTCGTCAAGTCCGGGACGCTGACGCGGACCCTTGACGACTGCTCGGTCGAGGTGACGCCCGCGGGCTCCTCCTTCATCGAGCCGTCCGGGGTCAGGCACCGCCACATCGGACGCAACCTGGGGACCGAGCCCGTCGTGCTCTGGGTGACCTATCTGCTGCCCCGGGGCAGTGCGCTCTCCGACGACGCCGACGCGGTGGACTGCGACGGGAAGAAGTAGCGCGCCGGCGAGGAGGGATCCGGCCGGTGGGACGGCCCGTACGGGGGCGGGCGGCCGGGGCGATGATGGGTGAGTGCGATTTGAAGCGATCACCTGGGAGCGGCTGGCCGAAGCCTTTGCCGCGCATGCCGACGGTCTGACGCCGGGAGACGCCGGCCCCTGGCTGAAGGTCGCTGTCGACGGTGCTCCGGCGGCCCGTACGGGGGAGTTGGCCGGGCGAGTCGCACAGGCCCTGCGGGTCCGGGGGCGGGCGGTGCTCGTCGTGTCCACCGAGGGGTTCCTGCGGCCCGCGAGCCTCCGGTACGAGTACGGAAAGGAGGACCCCGACTCGTACTACGACAGCTGGTTCGACACGGGTGCGCTGTGGCGCGAGGTCTTCGGGCCGCTGGAGGCGGGCGGGAGCGGGCGGGTGCTGCCCGATCTCTGGGACCCGGTGACGGACCGGGCGACTCGGAGCCCGTATCAGGTCCTGCCCGAGGGCGGTGTGCTGGTGGTGCACGGCCCGTTGCTGCTGGGGCACTGGTTCCCGTTCGACCTGAGCCTCCATCTGCGGCTGTCGCCGGGTGCGCTGCGGCGGCGTACCGAGGAGGGCGAGCGCTGGACCCTGCCCGCTTTTTCGCGGTACGAGGAGGAGGCGGCGCCCGGGGACCGCGCGGATGCGGTCGTACGGGCCGACGATCCGCTGCACCCGGCCTGGACCGGGTGGGGCGAGGCGGCGGCCTGATGTTGTGATCGCGGGCCGGGGCTGCGCCCCGGCGTCGTGGTCAGGGGCCGCCGCCCCGGCCCGGTGGGCCGGGGCGGCCTCCCACGGTGGTGACCGCCTCCGCCCCCGATCGGCAGCCCGCCTCGGCGGCCGATGCATCGTCCGCCCCCGACAGGAGCGCCGCGAGAAAGCCGCCGGTGAACGCGTCGCCCGCGCCCGTCGAGTCCACCGCACCCCGCACCTCGACCGCCGGGATGTGCCGGGTGACCGCGCCCGCGACGGCCAGCAGGGCGCCGCCCTCGCCGAGCGTGACGACCACCCGGGGCACCTGAAGGCTCAACTTGGCTGCGGCGTCGGCCGGTTCGGGCAGTCCGGTGAGCAGCCGGGCCTCGTCCGCATTGGGCAGCAGCAGATCCGTGCCCTCCACTGCTGTCAGGAACCGGTCGACGCCCAGCTCGGCGAGGAACCCGGCCGAAGCCGGGTCGACGCTCACCGTGACCTGCCGCCGCCGGGCCTCCCGCAGGGCGAGCAGGGCCGTCTCCCGGCTCGTCGCGGCGAAGAGCAGGTATCCGGAGAGATGGAGATGGGCGATCTTGTCGAGCATCGACGGCGACCAGTCGCCGGGGGAGAGGCGGAGCACGGCGCCGCTGTCGGTGAGGAAGGTGCGCTCGGCGGCGGAATCGACGAGGGCGACGACGGTGGCGGTCGGTACGTCGTCGTCCACGGCCAGCAGGCAACGTACCCCTGCCCGTTGCAGCGCGTCCCGGTGCCAGGCCGCGCTGTCGGCGCCGACCCGGGCCAGCAGCCGTACGTCGCGACAGCCCGAACGCGCCGCCCAGCACGCGACGTTGGCGCCCGCGCCGCCGGGCAGGGTGCGGATCCGGGCCGAGGTGTCCGTGCCGTGGATCAGCGCCGTCCCGTGCCGGGCCATCACATCGGTGACCACGTCGCCGACGACGAGAAGGCCGCCGTCGGTCATCGGCCGGCCGCCGGGTCGCGGCGCTCTGCCGTGTCCTTCGTGCCCCGATGAGCTGCTGTGTTCCGTGCGGCGGCGGCCCACGCGCCGGAGATCCGTGCGGCGAGCGACACGTTGCCGCGTACGGCCGCCAGATTGGCCTCCAGCGAAGCGCCCCCGGTTCCCCGCATCAGCCGGTCCAGCAGAAACGGTGTGACGGCCTGGCCCACGATGCCGCGCTCCCGGGATTCTGCGAGGGCCTCGGTCAGCACACGGTCGTGGAGTGCGGGATCCAGCTGGTCCGCCACGGATACGGGATTGGCGACGATCAGCGCGGAATCCGGACCGCCGAGCGCGTCCTGGGCGCGCATCACCTCCGCGACCTCCTCGGGCGTCCGCACCGTCCAGTCGACCGGCTCGCCCGAGCTGTTCAGATAGAAGCCGGGGAAGCGGTCGGTGCCGTAACCGAGCACTCCGACGCCGAGCGTCTCCAGGCGCTGCAGCGTGGCGGGGACGTCCAGGATCGACTTCACCCCCGCGCACACCACCGTGATGCCGGTCCGCGCGAGGAGCCGGAGGTCCGCGGACTCGTCCTGGGTCCGGGTCCATTCCCGGTGTACGCCGCCGAGGCCGCCGGTCGCGAAGACGCGCAGGCCCGCGTGCGCGGCCAGGAACGCCGTCGCGGACACGGTCGTCGCCCCGCTCGCGCCCGTCGCCAGAGCCGGTGCGAGGTCCCGGTGGCCCAGCTTCCGCATCGCCGGGTCCGCGGCGACCCGCTCCAGCTGGTCCTTGTCCAGTCCGATGTGGGCCCTTCCGTCGAGTACGGCGATCGTGGCGGGCACGGCGCCCGCGGACCGTACGAGCCCTTCGAGTTCCTGAGCCACCCGCAGATTGCGGGGGCGTGGCAGACCATGGGCGATGATCGTCGACTCCAGGGCCACGACGGGGTGGTGCGTGGCGAGGGCCGTCTGTACCTCGGTGGAGAGTGCGGGGGCGTAGGGGTGTGCGCCGGCCGACGTATTCAGTGACATGTCCACATCCCTGTCGCCGGAGTGCCGACCTCAAACGTGCGGCCGGGACACCGGCCGGTTCCCCCACCCCTCCGCATGGTCTCCCGGTCCTGGTGCCGAGTCGCCCCGAAGCGGTCGCTAGGGTGACCGGCCATGACCACACTTGATCAAGCCGCAGCCTCGTTCGCCGTGCACATTCCGGACGCCGAACTGGAGCCGGAACCGCTCGACCCGGCACAGATCGTCTCGGGCGATCCCGTGGTGACCGGCAAGGTGCTCTGGGAGTCGCCCGACGGCAAGCAGGTGCGCGGAATCTGGCAGATCACGCCCGGCGTGGTCACGGACACCGAGGCGAACGAGCTGTTCGTGGTCGTCAGCGGACGCGCGAGCGTGGTGGTCGAGGGCGGGGCGACGCTGGAGATCGGACCGGGTGACGCCTGCGTGCTGCGCGAGGGCGACCGTACGACGTGGACCGTGCACGAGACGCTGCGCAAGGCGTACCACATCAGCCTCTGAAACCTCTGAAGCCTCTGAAGGCTGAGGAACCTCAGGCGTCGGCAGCAGGTGTGGCGGGCCGGGCGAGCGCTCGGCGCAGCGCCAGCGCCGCCATCGGCAGCAGCAGGCATGCTCCGACCACATTCAGCCAGCCGTAGCTCGCCCGGGCGACGATCACCCCGGCGATCGCGCCGCCCGCGCCCGCCGCCGTGTTCATGGTGAGGTCCGACAGACCCTGCACGGCCGCGCGGGCGGGCTGCGCTACGGAGTCGGTGAGCAGCGCCGAACCGGCGACCAGCCCGGCCGACCAGCCGAGCCCGAGCACGAACAGGCCCGCTGCTGTCTGGCCGTGGCTGGGGCCCGCGGTACCGGCCAGCAGCGCGGCGCAGGAGATGAGCCCGACCGCCAGACCGATCACGGCGAGCCGGCCGAACCGATCCGAGAGCCAGCCCATCACCGGGGAGAACGCGTACATCCCGGCGATGTGGCCGCTGATGACCAGTCCGATCAGCTGGAGTCCGGCGCCGTGATGGCCCAGATCGACCGGGGTCATCACCATGATCGAGACCATGGCGGTGTGCGAGACGGCCACCGTCACCAGCGCCAGCCGTGCCATCGGCGACGCCCGCACCGCCGCGATGCCGGCACGCAGCGAACGGCCTGCGGGGGAGTCGTTCTCCTGCGGTGCCAGTGCCCGTGCGGTGAGCAGCGGGTCCGGCCGCAGCAGCACCCCGACCACGATCGCGGCCAGCAGGAAGATCCCGGCCGCGAAGAAGAACGGGCCCGCCTTCTCGGATATCGGGGTGCCGCGGAAGACATGCCCCGCCGGGGCCGCGATGTTGGGCCCGAGTACCGAACCGATCGTCGTGGCCCAGATGACGGTGGAGATCGCCCGGCCGCGCCGGTCGGGCTCGACCAGATCTGCGGCGGCGAACCGGGCCTGCAGATTGGCCGAGGAACCGGCGCCGAAGCCGGCCATGCCGAGCAGCAGCAGCGGGAAGCTGTGCACGACGGTGGCCAGCACCACGAGCCCCGCGCCGAGCGCACCGATCAGATACGCCAGTACCAGACCGGGGCGCCGGCCGCGCGAGGTCATCAGCGCGGCCAGCGGCAGCGAAAGCAGCGCGGTACCCGTCACCGAAGCGGTCGGGGCCAGACCGGACAGCGCCTCGGAGCCGCTCACCTCCGTGGCCAGGACGGGGGCCAGGGCGATGCCGATGGGCACGCCGAGGCCGCCGAGTATCTGGCTGGATATGAGCACCGCGGACGTTCTGCGCCGCAGCCCGGGAAGCTCGGCCGCCGTGACCCGGCCGGCGGGGCGGCCGGACCCGGCGGGGGTGTCAGGTGCATCGAGGGTGTTGGTCACTGGCGCAGTGTGCCAGCCCGCTCGCAGGTACGAAACCGGGTGCGCGGATCGGGACGGAGCGCGGGCCGGGACAGTGCGCCGGTCAGAACAGCGGCTGGGGCAGCACGCCCTCCAGGGCCAGCAGCTGCCGCTTGGTTTCGAGTCCGCCGCCGAACCCGCCGAGTCCGCCGTCGCTCTCCACCACCCGATGGCAGGGCACCACCACCGGCAGCGGATTGGATCCCATGGCCGCCCCGACCGCCTGCGCGGCCCCCGGCTGCCCCACGCGCCCGGCGAGGTCCCCGTATCCGACGACCGCCCCGTACGGCACACCGGACGCCAGCTCGCGGAGCACCTGGCGGTTGAAGCCGGTGGCCAGCGACCAGTCCAGATCGAGCGAGAACTCCCGCAACGAGCCCGCGAAATACGCTGCGAACTGGCGTATCGGCTCGGCGAGCCGCGCGGAGCCGGGACTCTCCACCGGCTCCGCGCCGAGCCGCGTCCGCAATTGCCCGACAGCCTTCTCCCGCACCTCGGGACGGGCATGGAAGACCACGCTCACCAGTCCCGCGTCGGTCGCGGCAAGCAGCAGCGGGCCGATGTCGCTCTCGACGACGGCCCACTCGACAACCCCGTTGCTGTTCATGGGACCACCGTACGGCCAACCACTGACAGAGCTGTCAGCCCGTGGCCTCGCGCACCACATCGGGGGTGTTGGTGATGATCCCGTCGACGCCCAGGCCCGCCACCTTCGCCGCGGTCGACGCGTCGTCGACCGTCCATGTGTTGAGCCGGAGCTTCTTGCCGTGTGGACCCTTCAGCGCGTGCACCGCCTTCACGTAATCGGCGGAGACCGACGTGTACGAGGGGTTGATCTGGTCGGTGAACGCCGCGTACGAGGGCAGGTCGGCCACCGCGGGGGTGCCGAGGAAGCCGGTCGTGACGTCCGGGCGCCGCTGGTGCACCTTCTTGACGCAGTCCGCGCCGAAGCTCTGGATGACGAGCCGGTCCTTGACGTGATCGCTGTCGAGCCACCCCTTCTGGCGCAGCACGCGCAGGGTCTCCTTCTCGATGCCCGGGTAGATCTCCGGGCTCTTGATCTCCAGCAGCAGGTTCTGGTGGTTGCGCTCGATCCGGTCCAGGTACTGCGTGAGGGTGGGCACCCGGGTTCCGGCGAACCGCGGACCGAACCAGCTGCCCGCGTCCAGCCGGGCGATCTCGGCGGCCGTGAAGTCCTTGACCGCCCACGGCGCACGGTCCGGGAAGACCTCTTCGACGTCCGTGGTCCGCTTCAGATCCGTGTCGTGCATGACGACCAGCACACCGTCCTTGGTGAACTGGACGTCGTTCTCCACCCAGTCGAAGCCGAGGGCGTCGGCCCTGTCGACGGCTGCCAGGGTGTTCTCCGGCGCACGGGCCGAAGCGCCCCGGTGCGCGAAGACGACGGGGGCGCCGCGCTTCGCGTCCGCGGTACGGGCGCTCACGGTCCGGATGCCCGCACCCGCACTCGTGTGCC
Organism: Streptomyces sp. NBC_01217; assembly: GCF_035994185.1. NCBI lineage: Bacteria > Bacillati > Actinomycetota > Actinomycetes > Kitasatosporales > Streptomycetaceae > Streptomyces > Streptomyces sp. NBC_01217. The sequence goes on along the minus strand of NZ_CP108538.1, from coordinate 2,237,916 downwards.
CGGCGGTGGCCGTGCCCCTGCCCGTGGTCCGTGTATCGGCGGTCGACATCAGCAACGCGCCGGTACCCATGAGGGCGGCGGCAGCGACGGCGGCGGTTGCGGTGCGTGCGTACACGTGTACTCCTTGCTCCAGAGTTACGGACGGGCCGAGAGTGACAGCCACCCCGCAACGGGGGGCGGGTGAAGGATGGCCACAACGTGAACGCTGCTGCTGAGACCGGGTCACGGGCCGACTGTCATGTCGATAAAATGCAGCTCTTCTGTTTGTCTGCCGGGCCTGGCGCCTTAAGGTCACCCCCGAACCCGGGCTTCCGCGAAGGGCGTACGAGCATGCAGGGCACGATCGACGGTTTCGGCTACGGAGCGGTGACGCCCGTCGCGGCCTTCCTCATGGCCTGCCTCGGCGCGGCCCTCGGGCTGCGCTGTACGACCCGTTCGCTGCGTACCGAGCGTTCCTTCAAGGCCGGCTGGCTGGCCCTGGGCGCGACCTCCATAGGCTCCGGCATCTGGACGATGCACTTCATCGCGATGATCGGCTTCTCCGTCGAGGGTGTGCCCATCGGCTACGACAAGCCGATCACCTTTGCCAGCCTCGCCGTCGCCATCGGCATGGTCGCGATCGGCATCTTCATCGTCGGATACCGGGGCGCCACCCGCATGGCCATGATCACGGGTGGCACCATCATCGGGCTCGGTGTGGCCACCATGCACTACCTGGGCATGGCCGGAATGCGCCTGGATGGACGGTTCGAATACGACACGGTCACCGTGATCCTCTCCGTCGTCATAGCGGTGGTGGCCGCCACGACCGCGCTCTGGGCGGCCGTCTCCCTGCGCGGCCTCCTGACCGGTCTCGGCGCCGGCGTCGTGATGGGCGTCGCGGTGAGCGGCATGCACTACACGGGCATGGCCGCGCTCAGCGTCCATCTGCACCCCGCCGCCCTCGCCGGCGCCGCTGCGGCCGACGGGCCCGCCGTTCCCCTCCTGCCGCTGCTCATCGGCCCCGGCTGCTTCCTGCTCCTTGCCGCGGTGGTCGTGATGTTCGACCCGCTGATGGTGATGGGCACCCCGCAATGGAACGACCCCACGGCCGTGAACGGGGCCGGAAGGCCCCCCGGAATCCCGGCCCAGCGGCAGGTGCCTCGGTTCGGGACCCATGCCGACCCGGCGTCGTTCCACGCCCGTCCGCGCGACCCCGCGCCGCCCGGAGAATGGTGACCCCGGCCCGGCCGGGCGGCTGACCCGGCCCGGTTGTCAGTGGCGGGTCGTACGGTGGTTGCATGCGGCCCGTTTCGAAGATCGAACGTTCGGTGGCGCCTTTCGAGGTCGTCAGTCCCTACCAGCCCAGCGGCGACCAGCCCGCGGCCATCGCCGAGCTGGAGCGGCGCATCCGTGCGGACGAGAAGGATGTCGTCCTGCTCGGTGCGACCGGCACCGGCAAGTCGGCGACCACCGCCTGGATGATCGAGAAGCTGCAGCGCCCCACCCTCGTGATGGCGCCGAACAAAACACTCGCGGCCCAGCTGGCGAACGAGTTCCGCGAGCTGCTGCCCAACAACGCCGTCGAGTACTTCGTCTCGTACTACGACTACTACCAGCCCGAGGCGTACGTCCCGCAGTCGGACACCTACATCGAGAAGGACTCCTCGATCAACGAGGAGGTCGAGCGGCTGCGCCACTCCGCGACGAATTCGCTGCTCACCCGGCGAGACGTCATCGTGGTCGCCTCCGTCTCCTGCATCTACGGACTCGGTACGCCCCAGGAATACGTGGACCGCATGGTCCAGCTCAAGGTGGGCGACGAGATCGACCGCGACCAGCTGCTGCGCCGCTTCGTCGAGATCCAGTACAGCCGCAACGACCTCGCGTTCACCCGTGGCACCTTCCGGGTCCGCGGCGACACCATCGAGATCTTCCCGGTCTACGAGGAGCTCGCCGTCCGCATCGAGATGTTCGGTGACGAGATCGAGGCGCTCTCCACCCTCCACCCGCTCACCGGCGAGGTCATCAGCGAGGACCAGTCCCTCCACGTCTTCCCCGCCAGCCACTACGTCGCGGGTCCCGAACGCATGGAGAAGGCGGTCAACGGCATCGAGCAGGAGCTGGAACAGCGCCTCGCCGAGCTGGAGAAGCAGGGCAAGATGCTGGAGGCCCAGCGGCTGCGGATGCGCACCACGTACGACATCGAGATGCTCCGGCAGATCGGCACCTGCTCCGGCGTCGAGAACTACTCGATGCACTTCGACGACCGCTCACCCGGCACCGCGCCCAACACCCTCCTCGACTACTTCCCCGAGGACTTCCTCCTCGTCCTCGACGAGTCGCATGTCACCGTGCCGCAGATCGGCGCCATGTACGAGGGCGACGCCTCCCGCAAGCGGACCCTCGTCGACCACGGCTTCCGGCTCCCCTCCGCGCTCGACAACCGCCCGCTGAAGTGGGAGGAGTTCCTGAGCCGGATCAACCAGACCGTCTATCTCTCCGCCACCCCCGGGAAGTACGAGCTCTCCAGGGGCGACGGCTTCGTGGAGCAGATCATCCGCCCCACCGGCCTCGTCGACCCGGAGGTCGTCGTCAAGCCCACCGAGGGCCAGATCGACGACCTGGTCCACGAGATCCGCAAGCGCACCGAGAAGGACGAGCGGGTCCTGGTCACCACCCTCACCAAGAAGATGTCCGAGGACCTCACCGACTACTTCCTGGAGCTCGGGATCCAGGTCCGCTATCTGCACAGCGACGTCGACACCCTGCGCCGCATCGAGCTGCTGCGCGAGCTGCGCTCCGGTGAGTACGACGTACTGGTCGGCATCAACCTCCTGCGCGAGGGCCTCGACCTGCCCGAGGTCTCGCTCGTCGCCATCCTCGACGCGGACAAGCAGGGTTTCCTGCGTTCGGGGACGTCACTGATCCAGACCATCGGGCGCGCCGCCCGTAACGTGTCGGGGCAGGTCCATATGTACGCGGACAAGATCACTCCGGCGATGGCGCAGGCCATCGACGAGACCAACCGCCGCCGCGAGAAGCAGATCGCCTACAACACCGAGCGCGGCCTCGACCCGCAGCCGCTGCGCAAGAAGATCAACGACATCGTCGCGACGATCGCCCGCGAGGAGGTCGACACCGAGGAGCTGCTCGGTACCGGCTACCGCCAGTCGAAGGGCACCAAGGCCCCCGTTCCCACCCTGGGCGCCAAGACGGCCGGTTCCAGGAAGGCCGGGGGCAACGGCGTGGTGGTCACCGACCGGCCCGCCACCGAACTGGCCGGAATCATCGAGGAGATGACCGACCGGATGCGCGCGGCCGCGGCGGACCTGCAGTTCGAGGTCGCGGCCCGACTGCGCGACGAGGTCGGTGAGTTGAAGAAGGAGCTGCGTCAGATGCGGGAGGCGGGCCTGGCCTGACCCGTCGAGCCCGGTGTGTTGCAGGACCGACACAAAAACGCCCCAAGCGGCCGCGTGTTCGGCGTGACTGCGTAGGGTGCTGGGAAACCGCGCACGGACGGTTGCGGGGCAAGGGGAGAGGGGACAGCGCGTGACGGTCAATATGACCAAGGGCCAGGCCATCAGCCTGCAGAAGAGCGACGGGGGGACCCTGACCGCGGTACGGATGGGGCTCGGCTGGCAGGCGGCGCCGCGCCGTGGTCTGTTCGGTTCGCGTACGAGGGAGATCGACCTCGATGCCTCGGCGGTGCTGTTCGCCGACAAGCAGCCGGTCGACGTGGTCTTCTTCCGTCACCTCGTCAGTGACGACGGCTCGGTCAAGCACACCGGGGACAATCTGGTCGGCGGCGCCGGTTCGGGCGGCGACGACGAGGCGATCCTCGTCGATCTGCAGCGGGTGCCGGTCCACATCGACCAGATCGTCTTCACGGTGAACTCCTTCACCGGCCAGACGTTCCAGGAGGTGCAGAACGCCTTCTGCCGCATCGTCGACGAGACCAACGGCCAGGAACTCGCCCGCTACACGCTGGACGGCGGCGGGCAGTACACCGCCCAGATCATGGCGAAGGTGCACCGCGCGGGGAGCGGGTGGCAGATGACCGCCCTCGGCAACCCGGCCAACGGCCGCACCTTCCAGGACCTGATGCCGGCGATCCTGCCGCACCTGTAGGCACGGCCGGACCGGCCGTTCGGCATCGGTACGCGCAGCTCCCGGAGGCATCGGCCGCCGGGAGCTGCACCGCATGGCGCCGCACCACGCAGCAGCAACTCATCGAGGGGACAGGGCAATGACGGCCGAGCTGGTCCGGGGGCAGAACCACACCTTGCCCCAGACCCGTCTGGAGATCCGGGTATCGGCCGGCACGCCCGTCGTGGCCGGTGCCACGCTCGGCGACGAGAACGGCACCGTGCACGGCACCGAGTGGATCGCCCACCCGGGCTCGCCCCAGCTGCCCGGGCTCGAAGTGTCCAGGCAGGCCGCCGCCGACCACCGGCTCGCCGTGGACCTCGATGCCCTGCCCGCTTCGGTGCACCGGGTCACCGTGCTGCTGGCTCTGCCCACGGGCGTCGGCGGCCCGGTCAGGTTCGGTGCGGTCGCCGCACCGTTCGTCGCCGTGACCGGGCTCGAAGGCACCGAGATCGCCACCTGCACCCTCACCGGACTGGACGCCGAGTCCGCGGTCACCGCCCTGGAGCTCTACCGCCGCCAGGGCGCCTGGAAGGTCCGCGCCGTCGGCCAGGGGTACGCGGGGGGCCTCGCCGCCATGCTCGCCGACCAGGGCCTGACGCAGGCGGCCGAGCTGGCGCGTTCCATCCAGGACGCCGTCGCCCGGGCGATGGCCCGCTCGGTCGCACCGCCCCCGCCGCGCACCCCGGACGGGGACCGGGTCGGTCACGGCACGGGCTCCGTACCGTCCTCCGACGGCCGTCGGCCTCCCGCCGCACCGCCGACGGCCGCCCAGCAGCCCGAGCCGCTCACCGAGCCCACCACCCCGCCGCCCACGGCCACGGCGGGCGGCCCCATCAACTACGCGCACCCGCGCCGCCAGGCGTCCGCGCCCCCGCCGCCCCCTCCCACCGCCCCGCCCGCCGAGCCCGGCCGCCCCGCCCAGCCCGTCGCCGGGGACGCGACCGGCTGGTCCATGGAGGAGCGCCTCTACAACCAGATCTGGGGCATGTTCGAGGACCTGGCCCGCACCACCGCCGCGTACCGCAGCGCCGTCGACTTCGCCGAGTCCCGCATGGACCAGGAGCTCGACCGGACCCTGTCCGACCCGCGCAGCCGGATCGGCGGCGCGGGCGACCGGGCCCGCGAACAGGCCCGCGTCAAGCGCGACGAACTGACCGCCCGGGCCCGTGAGGTCCTCGACCGCGACCTCGCCCAGCTCGCCGCCGAGTCCGCCGTCGTGGAACCCGCGCTCCCCGCCGCGTACGCGGGATGGGACAACCCCGTCTGGCACGCCTACCGCGTCCCGATGGAGATCCCCATGGCGCTGCGCATCGGCGACCTCCATCTGCCCGAGAGCCCCGGCCTGCGCATCCCGCTGCTGGTGCGGCTCCCGCTGGAGCGCGGGATCTGGATCGACAGCGGCCGTACGGCGTCCGAGGCCGCGGCCCTGACGGATACCGACCGGCTGCGCCGCCTGGCCATGGAGAACGCCGTCGCGCTCGCGGCCCGGCTGCTGGCCGTGTACCCGGCCGACGAGTTCTCCGTCCATGTCATCGACCCCGCGGGTTCGGCGGCCGGAGCCCTGGCCCCTCTGGTCGGGTCCGGGGCCCTCGCCGGGCCGCCCGCCGCGGGACCCGGGGGAGTGGCCTCGGTCCTCGCCCGGCTCACCCGGCGTGTCGACCTGGTGCAGATGGCGATCCGGGCCGGCGCCGCCGACTCGCTTCCGCCGGACCTGGACACGGGCGAACAGTTGCTGATCGTCAATGACTTCCCGCACGGCTTCGACGACCGGGCCGTCACCCAGCTGCGCTACCTCGCCGACGAGGGGCCCTCGGTCGGCGTCCATCTGCTGATGGTCGCGGACCGCGAGGACGCCGCCCAGTACGGGCCGGTGCTCGACCCGCTGTGGCGCTCGCTGCTGCGAATCACCCCGGTCGCCGACGATCACCTGGCCGATCCCTGGGTCGGCCATGCCTGGACGTACGAGCCGCTGAGGATGCCGCCCGGCAGCCGGGTCCTTGAGCAGGTGCTCGCCGCCGTGGCCGCGGCCCGCCGCCCCGGGCGCTCCTGAGCCCCGAAGGGAGGCGGCAATTCCGTCTCACCGCCCCTGACCTGCTCTCTTGGAAGATCTTTACCCTCCCCTTTACCTTTCCTTGGTGTTCCCTGTACTGTTCTTTGGGCGGAGGGGAGTACTCCCGAACGCGGCGTGCCCGTCAGTACGGACTGTGACCGGTCCCGGGGCGCCGGCCCGTGGTGCGCAGCCCGTGCACCCGGGTGGAGGAGACCTCCGGCAGCGACGACGCTGATCAGTAGCCGTAGCGAACTGCCGGAGGCGCAGTGGACGTTTCATGGGCCCTTTGGGTGCTGACCATTCTTGGTCTGTCGGCCCTTATTGCCATCGACTTCTTCATCGGGCGCAAGCCCCATGACGTGACGACCAAAGAAGCCGGAATCTGGACGGTCATCTGGATCGCGCTGGCCGCGCTCTTCGGGCTCGGCCTGCTGGTCTTCGGAGAGAGTCAGGCCTCGGGCGAGTTCTTCGCGGGCTTCATCACCGAGAAGTCGCTCAGCGTGGACAACCTCTTCGTGTTCGTTCTGATCATGGCGAAGTTCTCGGTCCCCTCCCACCTCCAGCAAAGGGTGCTGCTCGTCGGTGTCCTGATCGCGCTGGTGCTGCGAGCGGTCTTCATCGCCGCGGGTGCCGCGGTCATCGCCAACTTCGCGTGGGTCTTCTACATCTTCGGCGCGTTCCTGATCTACACCGCCTGGAAGCTCATCCAGGAGGCGCGGGGCGACGAGGAAGAGGAGGAGTTCGAGGAGAACCGGCTCCTCAAGACCATCGAACGCCGCTTCGGGGTCGCCGACCGGTACCACGGCACCAAGCTCTTCATCCGCAACAACGGCAAGCGCGTCCTGACGCCGCTGATGGTCGTCATGCTCGCCATCGGCACCACCGATGTGCTGTTCGCCCTGGACTCGATCCCCGCGATCTTCGGCCTGACCCAGGATCCGTACATCGTCTTCACCGCCAACGCCTTCGCCCTGATGGGGCTGCGGCAGCTGTACTTCCTGATCGGTGGCCTGCTGAAGAAGCTGGTCCACCTCAGCTACGGCCTCTCGGTCATCCTCGGCTTCATCGGCGTGAAGCTGGTGCTGCACGCACTGCACGAGTCCGGGGTGCACGTCCCCGAGATCTCCATCCCGGTCTCGCTCGGCGTCATCTGCGGCGTGCTGGTGATCACCACGATCACCAGCCTCATCGCCAACAAGAAGCAGGTGCAGGCCGAGGCCGTCGCGGCGGCGGAGGCGGACAGGCCCGCCGAGAAGGGTTCCAGCATCGACGCCTGACCATGGCGGACGGCCTGTACGAACAGCACCGGCCGGGGCGCGCAACTGTCCGTTGCCCGCCCCGGCCGGTGTTCGTACGGGTGGAGAGTGCGTCCGGGGCCGCCGTCACCAGCCGCGGGCACGCCACTGCGGCAGTTGCGGACGCTCGTCGCCGAGCAGGGTGTCGTGACCGTGGCCCGGATAGACCCAGGTCTCGTCGGGCAACTGGTCGAAGAGCTTGGTCTCCACATCGTGGAGCAGGCTCGCGAAGGCCTCGGCGTCCTTGTGCGTATTGCCGACGCCGCCCGGGAAGAGGCAGTCCCCGGTGAACAGATGCGGGGCGCCGTGCGGATCGTCGTAGATCAGCGCGATCGAGCCGGGGGTGTGGCCGACGAGATGACGGGCGGTCAGGACGACCTGGCCCACCCGGATCGTGTCGTTGTCCTCGACCAGGACATCGGTCGGGACGGGGATGCCCTCGGCGTCGTACCGCCCGGCGTATGTACGCGCGCCGGTGGCCGCCACCACCTCGCCGAGCGCCTGCCAGTGGTCGCCGTGCCGATGGGTGGTGACGACGGACGCGATGCCGTCGTCCCCGATCAGCTGCAGCAGGGTCCCGGCCTCGTTGGCCGCGTCGATCAGGAGCTGCTCGCCGGTGGCCCGGCAACGCAGCAGATAGGCGTTGTTGTTCATCGGGCCGACGGCGACCTTGGAGATCATCAGATCCGTCAACTCATGTACGTCCGCACGCCCGCCGACCTTGACCGCTCCGCTGTACGTCATGCGTCTCAGCCTAATCCGTTCTCAAGGACGCTCCAGGCCGCACCCATGGGGCAGAACGGAGCCGGCCTGCATCCCGGGCGACGACGTCCCGGTCCCACGAGGAGTCTCCAGGGGGGCCGGACCGCAGCGTATGGGCGTTCGGTGAACACCTTCGCTACAGCGGGGGCAGTGCGGGAAGCGGGCCGCCCTCGACGGTCAGGGCCGAGCCGTCGCGGCGCCCGGAGAGCCAGCCGAGCAGCTCAGGCGCCGTGCCGCGGACCGCGACAGGACCGCCTTCCGCGCCGCCGCCCGTGGTCCAGACCCGGCCCTTGTCGTCGGCCACGCCCGTGGACACGACCGCCGGGTGCCGGCCGAACCGCTCCGTGAGGAAGTCGATCTCCCGGGTGACGAACTCGTCCGGGAGATCCTCCAGCTCGTAGCCGACCCCCAGGTCGACATGGTGCAGCTCGACCTCGATGCGGCGGCGGAAGGGGATCCGGGAGGCCGAGTCCGTCACGCCGTTGCGCATGGCGACCGTGCGCGACCAGTCGGCCGGGGCCGAGGCGGCGTCCGTGAAGCGGGCCGCGCTTGCGGCCAGGTCGGCCAGCTGTTCGGCCAGTGGCCGGGTGGCGTCGCGCTCGATGTCGAGGTCGCGGGTTTCGCTGTCTGCGTACATCGGGCGGCCCTGGAGAACATTTACGAGCGCGTCGGCGTTACGAGAAAGGTGCGCAACGACATGGCCGCGGCTCCAGCCCGGCAGTCGCGACGGCTCGGCGAGCGCGGCGTCGTCCAATTTCCCGGTGGCGCTGAGCAGCCGGTCGGTCGCTTCCCGTACGGCGCCCAGGTCGTGCGCATGATCAATCATGAGGCTGAGCCTAGCCTCGCCACTCATTCGGGTGAAGGAGTCTGCGACCGTCCGTAAATCGAATGCGCGTGCTATACGCTCGGAGTCGACAAGCTTCGTACATCGCTGTGGCGCCCCCCATACCCTGGGACAGGGGCTCAGTTCCCCCACTTCTCTCTAGAAAGGTGCGGACCGGCGTGGCCGACCGTCTCATCGTCCGTGGCGCTCGCGAGCACAACCTCAAGAACGTCTCGCTCGACCTCCCCCGCGACTCCCTCATCGTCTTCACCGGGCTTTCCGGGTCGGGCAAGTCGTCGCTCGCGTTCGACACGATTTTCGCCGAGGGACAGCGGCGCTACGTGGAGTCCCTCTCCTCGTACGCCCGCCAGTTCCTCGGCCAGATGGACAAGCCGGACGTCGACTTCATCGAGGGCCTCTCGCCCGCCGTCTCCATCGACCAGAAGTCGACCTCGCGCAATCCGCGCTCGACGGTCGGCACCATCACCGAGGTCTACGACTACCTCCGCCTGCTCTTCGCCCGGATCGGCAAGCCGCACTGCCCCGAGTGCGGCCGGCCCATCTCGCGCCAGTCGCCGCAGGCCGTCGTCGACAAGGTGCTCGGCCTTCCCGAGGGCAGTCGCTTCCAGGTGCTCTCGCCGCTGGTGCGCGAGCGCAAGGGCGAGTTCGTCGACCTCTTCGCCGATCTGCAGACCAAGGGCTACAGCAGGGCCCGGGTCGACGGCGAGACCATCCAGCTCTCCGAGCCACCCAAGCTGAAGAAGCAGGAGAAGCACACCATCGAGGTGGTCATCGACCGGCTCACGGTGAAGGACAGCGCCAAGCGCCGGCTGACCGACTCGGTCGAGACCGCGCTCGGGCTCTCCGGCGGCATGGTCGTGCTCGACTTCGTCGACCTCCCCGAGGACGACCCCGAGCGTGAGCGGATGTACTCCGAGCACCTCTACTGCCCCTACGACGACCTCTCCTTCGAGGAGCTGGAGCCGCGCTCCTTCTCCTTCAACTCGCCCTTCGGCGCCTGCCCCGACTGCACGGGCATCGGTACGCGGATGGAGGTCGACCCGGAGCTGATCGTCCCCGACGAGGAGAAGTCGCTCGACGAGGGCGCGATCCACCCCTGGTCGCACGGCCACACCAAGGAGTACTTCGGCCGGCTGATCGGCGCGCTCGCCGACGCCCTCGGATTCCGTACGGACATCCCGTGGGCCGGGCTGCCGCAGCGCGCCAAGAAGGCCCTGCTCTTCGGCCACAAGATCCAGACCGAGGTCCGCTACCGCAACCGCTACGGGCGCGAGCGCGCCTACACCACCCCCGCCTTCGAGGGCGCGGTGCAGTTCGTCAAGCGGCGGCATTCCGAGGCCGAGAGCGACTCCAGCCGGGAGCGCTTCGAGGGCTATATGCGTGAGGTGCCCTGCCCGACCTGTAAGGGCACCAGGCTCAAGCCGATCGTCCTCGCGGTCACGGTGATGGAGAAGTCCATCGCGGAGGTCGCCGCGATGTCGATCAGCGAGTGCGCCGATTTCCTCGGCCGGATGAAGCTGAACGCCCGCGACAAGAAGATCGCCGAACGGGTGCTGAAGGAGGTCAACGAGCGGCTGAAGTTCCTGGTCGACGTCGGCCTCGACTACCTCTCGCTGAACCGCGCGGCAGGCACCCTGTCCGGCGGCGAGGCCCAGCGCATCCGGCTGGCCACACAGATCGGCTCCGGCCTGGTCGGCGTGCTGTACGTGCTGGACGAGCCGTCCATCGGTCTGCACCAGCGGGACAACCACCGGCTGATCGAGACCCTGGTCCGGCTCCGCGACATGGGCAACACACTCATCGTCGTCGAGCACGACGAGGACACCATCAAGGTCGCCGACTGGGTCGTCGACATCGGCCCCGGCGCCGGTGAGCACGGCGGCAAGGTGGTCCACTCCGGATCGCTCGACGAGCTGCTGAACAACGGCGATTCGATCACCGGCCAGTATCTGACCGGCAAGAAGTCGATCGCGATGCCCGACATCCGGCGCCCCGTCGACCCGTCGCGCAGGCTCACGGTGCACGGCGCCCGGGAGAACAACCTCCAGGACATCGACGTCTCCTTCCCGCTCGGCGTGCTCACGGCCGTCACGGGCGTCTCGGGCTCCGGAAAGTCGACGCTGGTCAACGACATCCTCTACACCCACCTGGCGCGCGAGCTGAACGGCGCCAAGTCGGTCCCCGGCCGCCACACCCGGGTCGACGGGGACGACCAGGTCGACAAGGTGGTGCACGTCGACCAGTCGCCCATCGGCCGTACGCCCCGGTCCAACCCGGCCACGTACACCGGCGTCTTCGACCACGTCCGCAAGCTGTTCGCGGAGACGATGGAGGCGAAGGTGCGCGGCTATCTGCCAGGGCGCTTCTCCTTCAACGTCAAGGGCGGCCGCTGCGAGAACTGCTCCGGTGACGGCACCATCAAGATCGAGATGAACTTCCTGCCCGACGTGTACGTCCCGTGCGAGGTCTGCCACGGAGCGCGCTACAACCGGGAGACCCTGGAGGTCCACTACAAGGGCAAGTCCATCGCCGAGGTGCTGGACATGCCGATCGAGGAGGGCCTGGAGTTCTTCGAGGCCGTCCCGACGATCGCCCGCCACCTTCGTACGCTCCACGAGGTGGGCCTCGGATACGTCAGGCTCGGCCAGTCCGCGCCGACGCTCTCCGGCGGTGAGGCCCAGCGCGTGAAGCTCGCGAGCGAGCTGCAGAAGCGCTCCACCGGCCGCACGGTCTACGTCCTGGACGAGCCGACCACCGGTCTGCACTTCGAGGACATCAGCAAGCTCATCAAGGTGCTCTCCGGGCTGGTCGACAAGGGGAACTCGGTGATTGTCATCGAGCACAACCTCGATGTGATCAAGACCGCGGACTGGGTCATCGACATGGGCCCCGAAGGCGGCAACGGCGGCGGTCTGGTGATCGCCGAGGGCACCCCGGAGCATGTCGCCGGGGTTCCGGCCAGCCACACCGGCAAGTTCCTCCAGGGCATCCTGGACCCGGACCGCGTGAGCGAGGCCTCGGTGCCCGCGGCCCGCAAGCCGGTGCGCAAGGCGGCCGCGAAGAAGGCGGTCGCCGCGAAGTCGGCCCCGGCCCGGAAGACGGCCACGGCCAGGACGAGCGCGGGGCAGGCCGCCAAGCCCGCCAAGACGGCTGCGGCGAAGAAGGTGACCCGCACGCGCAAGGCCTGACGGCCCGCGCCGAAGCGGTGGCCCCGAAATTCGGCGGCCACCGCTTCCGCCGGTACGGCGCGAGCTGCGCCGCCACCGGTGCTGGGTGAGTTCGCGCGTCGCCCCCGCCGGGTGGGGCCCGTGTGTCCCTGTCCATGAGCCCTCGGGGGCGGCTGTCCTGCCGTCCCCGCCCCCTGACCAGGGACGATCGGTGTTGGGTGGCCCGGCCATCGAGTCGCCGGTCTCCGCCGGTATCGTCGGTTCTGTCACCGATGGCTCTGACAGCCGCGGGTACCACCGGTACCTCCGGAGCCTCAGCCGCCCCGGTGACCCTCTGCACTCTGCCCCCCTCTGAACCAGTGGAGACCGCATGTCCGGCCAGCCCGCCGCCCGCCGTACCGTGCTGAAGGGCGCCGCTCTCGTCGGCGTCGCCGGGCTGGGAGTGGCCGCCTGCTCGACCGAATCGAAGCTCGGCCACGCCGAGACCCCGACCCCGACCGCCCCCGTCGCGCTCGGTGCTGCGGACGAGGTTCCGGTCGGCGGATCCAAGCTCTACCGCGACCAGCGGGTCATCGTCACATGCCCGGCCAAGGGCCAGTACAAGGCGTTCAGCGCCCAGTGCACCCACGCGGGCTGCCTGCTGGACAAGGTCGAGGACAACGTGGGCAGGTGCCCCTGCCACGGCAGCCACTTCGACACGACGACCGGCGAGGCGATGCACGGCCCGGCGACCGCGCCACTGCCCGCGGTCCCGGTCAGGGTCGAGGACGGACGGCTCGTCGCGGGCCCCGACGCCTGAGGCCCGGCCGGGGACCGGCTCACTCCCAGTCCCAGTCGATGCCGACCAGGCCGGGCCGTACCCCCTGCTCCACCAGGTGAACGGTCCGGTGCCGGCCGGTCAGCGTGAATCTGTCCGGGCGCCGCGCGGCGCGCCCGCCGAGACCTGGGCGAAGCTCCGGCACCGTACCGGCAGCGCGGCCGCGTCGAAGCCCGGATCACCCCGGTAGACGGCGAGATAGCGGTCGATTCCGTCCCGGTGCGCACGCACTACCTGGTGCGACGCCCGGTGCCGCATCTCCCGGCCGGGCCGATCCGTATCCGCTCGTGATGCCCCACCGTGTGCAGCCCGCCGTCCAGCGGTGACCCCAGCGCGGCGAGCAGGCGCTCCACCGCGCCGGACGCCTCCATCAGGGAACGGTACGAACGCGCCGCCGACCGGTCGGCGTCCACGCGTCCGCTCCCGGCCTCCAGCAGCCGGAGCAGCGAGTTCACCGGCAGTTCCAGCACCTCCTCCAGCGCCTTCACGGCCCGCAGGGACTCCGCGCGCTGCGGGCGCCTGGCTCCCTGCTGCCAGTAACTCAGGCTGGTCACACCGACCTTGACCCCGCGGTGTGCGAGATGGTGCTGCACCCGCTGGAGCGGCAGCTTGGGCAGCGTCCGGACGCGCGCCTGCGATACGCCGCCTTCGGCCGCTCCCAGGGATACGAGTGCCCCAACTCGCAGGCCACGCTCGGCAATGTCCAGGATGGTCTGTATTAGGCCGGTATCAACCCCGGTTCATACGTCACCGGCTGGCTGCGCCACTCCACCGTCCAGACCGAGATCTCCGCGGGACGCCCCGTCGAGAGCCGCATCCAGTGGTGGTCGGGCGGCGGCCACATGCATGTCCTGTACGGATACGACGACGCCAACAGCCTGGTCCACCGGGGCGACCCATGGCCCTCCGGCAACCGCTACAACTGGGCCTCGCACGCCTGGTACGTGAACAACGACGAGTTCTCCTGGACCCACTCGCTCCACCGGATGGGGGCGTGACGGAATGATCTCCAGGACCGCCCGCACCGCAGCCGATCCGGCCGCCCTTACCGCCGTACGCCGGGCGGCCACCGACCCGGCAACGCTCGACACCCTGTCCCGGTTCCTCGCCCACGAAGGCAGGATCGCCAGATCGGCGGCCGCACCGCGCATCGAGGGCACCGCCGTCCCCGTACACACCTTCGATCCGCGCCGGCCCGCTACCGCGCACGGGTGTGGGAGGCCTACGGCGACAAGCTTCCCGGCTCCGCTTACGACCGCTCCGACACCGCATCCGCCACCACCCCCGGGAAGGTGCCGGGGGAGCGCACCGGGCGGCGGCCGGGAACACAGCCTCCGGCACGGCCCTGACCACCGCGTGGGCCGCCGCCGGAGCGGGCGCCCTCGCTCTCGTCGGCGTCACGGTACTGCGCAACCGCCGCCGCCACCGGGGACTCCCCTGACCCTGACCGGCAACGGCACCCGCTGACCCCGTGCTCCGGGGTGCGCTCCCTCCATCCGCGCCCCGGAGCACGGCACCACCGCTGAGCAGACCGCACTGTCACTGCCCGCAAGTAGGGTGGGACACATGGCAGACCCCTCCAGCTACCGCCCCAAGCCGGGACAGATCCCCGACTCCCCGGGGGTCTACAAATTCCGCGACGAACACCGCAGGGTGATCTACGTCGGAAAGGCCAAGAACCTTCGCCAGCGCCTGGCCAACTACTTCCAGGACCTGGCCGCGCTCCACCCGCGTACGCGCACGATGGTCACCACGGCGGCCTCGGTGGAGTGGACCGTCGTGTCCACGGAGGTCGAAGCGCTCCAGCTGGAGTACTCCTGGATCAAGGAGTTCGACCCCCGGTTCAACGTCAAGTACCGCGACGACAAGAGCTATCCGTACCTCGCGGTCACGCTCAACGAGGAATTCCCGCGCGTCCAGGTCATGCGCGGAGCCAAGAAGAAGGGCGTGCGCTACTTCGGTCCGTACGGGCACGCCTGGGCGATCCGCGAGACGGTCGACCTGATGCTCCGGGTCTTCCCGGTGCGTACGTGCTCCGCCGGAGTCTTCAAGAACGCCGCCAGGACCGGCCGCCCGTGCCTCCTCGGCTACATCGGCAAGTGCTCGGCCCCCTGCGTCGGCCGGGTCACCCCCGAGGGACACCGCGAACTGGCGGACGACTTCTGCGACTTCATGGCCGGCCGCACCGGCACGTACATCCGCCGCCTGGAGAAGGACATGATGGCGGCGGCCGAGGAGATGGAGTACGAGCGGGCGGCCCGGCTCCGTGACGACGTGGAGGCCCTCAAGCGGGCCATGGAGAAGAGTGCCGTCGTCCTCGCCGACGCCACCGACGCCGACCTGATCGCGGTCGCCGAGGACGAGCTCGAAGCCGCCGTCCAGATCTTCCATGTGCGCGGCGGACGGGTGCGCGGCCAACGCGGCTGGGTCACCGACAAGGTGGAGAACGTCGACACGTCGGGCCTGGTCGAACACGCCCTGCAGCAGCTGTACGGCGAGGAGACGGGCGATTCCGTCCCCAAGGAGGTCCTCGTCCCGGCCCTCCCCGAGGACCCCGAAGCGGTCTCCCTGTGGCTCGCCGGCCGCCGGGGCTCCCAGGTCAGCCTGCGCATCCCGCAGCGCGGCGACAAGAAGGACCTGATGGCGACGGTCCAGCGCAACGCCCAGCAGGCCCTGGGGCTGCACAAGACCAAGCGCGCCTCGGACCTCACGACCCGCTCCCGCGCCCTGGAGGAGATCGCCGAGGCGCTCGGCCTCGACACGGCCCCGCTGCGCATCGAGTGCTTCGACATCTCCCATCTCCAGGGCGACGACGTGGTCGCCTCCATGGTCGTCTTCGAGGACGGGCTGGCCCGCAAGAGCGAGTACCGCCGCTTCCAGATCAAGGGTTTCGAGGGGCAGGACGACGTCCGGTCGATGCACGAGGTGATCGGCCGCCGTTTCAAGCGGTACCTCCAGGAGAAGGAGCGCACGGGGGAGTGGGAGGAGACCCCGGCCTCGTCCGGCCCCGTCCCCGCCCCGACCGGCCCCGTCCCCGAGACCACCCCCGAGCCGGATGGCGAGCCCCGGGAGGACGACGGTCGGCCCAAGCGGTTCGCCTATCCGCCGCAGCTCGTCGTGGTCGACGGCGGCCAGCCGCAGGTCGCAGCCGCCAAGCGAGCCCTCGACGAGCTGGGGATCGACGACATCGCCGTCTGCGGCCTCGCCAAGCGCCTCGAAGAGGTCTGGCTGCCCGATGACGACGACCCCGTCGTCCTGCCCCGCTCCAGCGAGGGCCTCTACCTCCTCCAGCGCGTCCGTGACGAGGCCCACCGCTTCGCGATCACGTATCAGCGCGCCAAGCGGGCCAAGCGCATCCGGTCCAGCCCCCTGGATGCCGTCGCCGGCCTCGGTGAGACCCGGAAACAGGCGCTGATCAAGCATTTCGGCTCCGTGAAGAAGCTGAAGCAGGCGACAATCGACGAGATCTGCGAGGTTCCGGGGATAGGCCGCAGGACGGCGGAATCGGTGGCTGTCGCCCTGGCCTCGGCCGCCCCGGCCATGCCCGCCGTGAATACGGCGACAGGAGAGATCATTGAAGATGACGACGGGGGCAGCACGACATGACTGAGCACGCACACGAGCACGAAGAAGAACACGAAGAAGTCGAGCACCACAGCACCGACCGAGCAGACGGAGCAGGACACGTGAGTACGGGCACCACGATCGAGACGGGTGACGTGGGCGCGGCCATCCCCGAGCTGGTGATCATCTCGGGGATGTCGGGCGCCGGGCGCAGCACCGCCGCCAAGTGTCTGGAGGACCTCGGCTGGTTCGTCGTCGACAACCTGCCGCCCGCCCTGATCCCCACCATGGTCGAGCTCGGCGCGCGCTCTCAGGGCAATGTGGCCCGGATCGCCGTCGTCGTCGACGTACGGGGCCGCCGCTTCTTCGACAACCTCCGCGAGTCCCTCGCCGACCTGGAGGCCAAGCACGTCACCCGGCGCATCGTCTTCCTGGAGTCCTCCGACGACGCCCTGGTCCGCCGCTTCGAGTCGGTCCGCCGCCCGCACCCCCTCCAGGGCGACGGCCGGATCGTCGACGGCATCGCCGCCGAGCGCGACCTGCTGCGCGAGCTGCGCGGCGACGCCGACCTGGTGATCGACACCTCCAGCCTCAACGTGCACGAACTGCGCGCCAAGATGGACGCCCAGTTCGCCGGTGACGAGGAGCCGGAGCTGCGCGCCACGGTGATGTCGTTCGGCTTCAAGTACGGCCTCCCGGTCGACGCCGACCTGGTGGTCGACTGCCGATTCCTGCCCAACCCGCACTGGGTCCCCGAGCTGCGCCCCTTCACCGGGCTCAACGAAGAGGTCTCCGCCTACGTCTTCGACCAGCCGGGCGCCAAGGAGTTCCTCAACCAGTACACGGAGCTGCTCCAGCTCATCGCCGCGGGGTACCGCCGCGAGGGCAAGCGCTATGTGACGATCGCCGTCGGCTGCACGGGCGGCAAGCACCGCTCGGTCGCCATGTCCGAGAAGCTCGCGGTCAGGCTCGCCACCGAAGGCATCGAGACCGTCATCGTCCACCGGGACATGGGGCGCGAGTGACCAGTCGCAATCTCCGCCTGCGGCGGCTGCGCAGAGCCACCGCCGCGCTGCCGGGCCGCAAGCGCGGCGCGCAGCCCAAGGTCGTCGCTCTCGGCGGCGGCATGGGCCTGTCCGCGTCGCTCGCGGCGCTCCGCCGGATCACCGGCGACCTCACCGCAGTGGTCACCGTCGCCGACGACGGCGGCTCCAGCGGCAGGCTCCGCGACGAGCTGGGCGTCCTGCCGCCCGGCGACCTGCGCAAGGCGCTCGCCGCCCTGTGCGGTGACGACGACTGGGGCCAGACCTGGGCCCAGGTCATCCAGCACCGCTTCCAGTCCAAGGGCGATCTGCACGAGCACGCGGTCGGCAATCTGCTGATCGTCGCCCTGTGGGAGCAGCTCGGCGACCACGTCCAGGCCCTGGACCTGGTCGGCAAGCTCCTCGGGGCGCACGGCCGGGTCCTGCCCATGTCCGCCGTGCCGCTGGAGCTCCAGGCGCTCGTACGGGGACACGACCCGGACCGCCCGGACGACGTGGACACGGTCCGCGGCCAGGCCACCGTGGCGCTCACTCCGGGTGAGGTGCAGTCCGTCCACCTCGTCCCGAACGACCCGCCGGCCGTTCCCGAGGCCGTCGCCGCCGTCCTGGACGCCGACTGGGTGGTGCTCGGCCCGGGGTCCTGGTTCTCCTCCGTGATCCCGCATCTGCTCGTTCCGGAACTGCTCGACGCGCTCGTCGAGACCAGGGCCCGCAAGGTCCTCTCGCTCAACCTCGCACCACAACCCGGCGAAACTGATGGCTTCTCCCCGCAGCGTCATTTGGAGGTTTTGGGACGACACGCCCCTAAACTCGCCATGGACGTGGTGCTGGCCGACGAAGCCGCCGTGCCCGATCGTGAGTCCCTCGCCGACGCCGCCAAGCGGCTCGGTGCCACGGTCGAGCTGGCGCCGGTGGCCTCACCCGACGGCGTTCCGATTCATGATCCGGAGCTGTTGGCCGCCGCGTACGACCGTATTTTTCGGATGCATGGAAGGATCGGCCCATGGCGATGACGCCGGCGGTGAAGGACGAAATCTCTCGGCTTCCCGTGACCCGGACCTGCTGCAGGAAGGCAGAAGTCTCGGCGATTCTTCGGTTCGCAGGTGGGCTGCACCTGGTGAGCGGCCGGATTGTGATCGAGGCGGAGCTGGACACCGCGATGGCGGCGCGCCGGCTGAAGCGGGACATCCTCGAGATCTTCGGCCACAGCTCGGAGCTGATCGTGATGGCTCCCGGCGGGCTGCGGCGCGGCTCGCGCTATGTCGTACGGGTGGTGGCGGGCGGCGATCAGCTGGCCCGCCAGACCGGCCTGGTGGACGGCCGCGGCCGCCCCATCCGCGGGCTGCCCCCGCAGGTGGTCTCGGGGGCCACGTGCGATGCCGAGGCGGCGTGGCGCGGGGCGTTCCTGGCCCATGGCTCGCTCACCGAGCCGGGCCGCTCCTCCTCGCTGGAGGTGACCTGCCCGGGCCCGGAGGCGGCGCTCGCGCTGGTCGGCGCGGCCCGCAGGCTCTCCATCGCGGCGAAGGCCCGCGAGGTGCGCGGGGTGGACCGGGTCGTCGTCCGCGACGGCGACGCGATCGGCGCCCTGCTCACCCGGCTCGGCGCCCATGAGTCGGTGCTGGCCTGGGAGGAGCGGCGGATGCGCCGCGAGGTCCGCGCCACCGCCAACCGGCTCGCCAACTTCGACGACGCCAATCTGCGCCGTTCCGCGCGGGCCGCGGTCGCCGCGGGCGCCCGGGTCGGGCGCGCTCTGGAGATCCTGGGCGAGGAGGTGCCCGAGCACCTCGCGGCGGCCGGACGGCTGCGCATGGAGCACAAGCAGGCGTCCCTGGAGGAGCTGGGTGCGCTCGCCGACCCGCCGCTGACCAAGGACGCGGTCGCCGGCCGGATCCGCCGGCTGCTGGCGATGGCCGACAAGCGGGCCCAGGACCTGGGCATCCCGGGCACGGAATCCACCCTCAGCGAAGAGCTCGCCGACGGCCTGGTGGGCTGACCCGCGAAGGCCACTGAGACGGCCGTGAGGAAGGCCCCGAAGCCGGCCGCGAAGAGCGCCATGAAGAAGGCTGTGAAGTCGGCCAAATTCGGAACGCGCGGCGTTCCCGGCGGTGTTGACGCTCCGTAATCGTCGCTGCGTGTACGGCCGAGTATCCGGAGGCCCGTACTCCTACCGAGGAGTACGGGCCTCCGCGGCTCTTCCGGCCCCGCTCGATGTCACTCGGGGGCCATCGGAGAGGTAGGGTCGGAGGCGGTCGGGGACATCCCATACAACTCGCCGGCGTCGAAACCCGGCGTACCTAACGAGGAGATCGGTTCGTGACGATCCGCGTAGGCATCAACGGCTTTGGCCGCATCGGTCGTAATTACTTCCGCGCGCTGCTGGAGCAGGGTGCGGACATCGAGATCGTGGCTGTCAACGACCTGGGTGACACTGCGACCACGGCGCACCTCCTGAAGTACGACACCATTCTGGGTCGTCTCAAGGCCGAGGTCAGCCACACCGCCGACAGCATCACCGTCGACGGTCACACCATCAAGGTGCTCTCCGAGCGCAACCCGGCCGACATCCCCTGGGGTGAGCTGGGCGTCGACATCGTCATCGAGTCGACCGGCATCTTCACCAAGAAGGCCGACGCCGAGAAGCACATCGCCGGTGGCGCCAAGAAGGTCCTCATCTCGGCTCCGGCCAAGAACGAGGACATCACCATCGTGATGGGCGTCAACGAGGACAAGTACGACGCGGCCAACCACCACGTCATCTCCAACGCCTCCTGCACCACCAACTGTGTCGCGCCGATGGCGAAGGTTCTGGACGAGAACTTCGGCATCGTCAAGGGCCTCATGACGACGGTCCACGCGTACACGAACGACCAGCGCATCCTGGACTTCCCGCACTCCGACCTGCGTCGCGCCCGCGCCGCGGCGGAGAACATCATCCCGACCACGACCGGTGCCGCCAAGGCCACCGCTCTGGTGCTCCCGCAGCTCAAGGGCAAGCTCGACGGCATGGCCATGCGTGTCCCGGTCCCGACCGGCTCGGTCACCGACCTGGTCATCACGCTGGAGCGCGAGGTCACCCGCGACGAGGTCAACGCCGCCTTCCAGAAGGCCGCCGAGGAAGGCCCGCTCAAGGGCAAGCTGGTCTACACCGAAGACCCGATCGTGTCCTCGGACATCGTCTCGGACCCGGCCTCCTGCACCTTCGACTCCCTGCTGACCATGGCAGAGGGCTCGCAGGTCAAGGTCATCGGCTGGTACGACAACGAGTGGGGCTACTCCAACCGCCTCGTCGACCTGACCGTCTTCGTCGGCAGCCAGCTCTGACCGTCGAGTCGGCAGGCACCTCGAAGTGAGCACGGGGCTCGGACAGCGCAACGCGGCGCCGTTCGAGCCTCGTTGCATGCTCTCTCGCCCTCCCAAGGAGTCCAGCAGGATGAAGACGATCGACGAACTTCTCGCCGAAGGGGTCACCGGCAAGCGCGTATTCGTCCGCGCCGACCTCAACGTGCCGCTGAGCGGCACCACCATCACCGACGACGGCCGCATCCGGGCCGTCCAGCCGACCGTGGAGAAGCTCGCCGCGGCCGGTGCGCGGGTCGTTGTCGCCTCGCACCTGGGCCGCCCCAAGGGCGCCCCGGACCCGGCCTTCTCCCTGGCGCCCGCCGCGGCCCGTCTCGGCGAGCTGATCGGCGGCGAGGTGGCCTTCGCGACCGACACGGTCGGCGAGTCCGCCCGCGCCACGGTCGCCGCGCTCACCGACGGCGAGGTCGCCGTCATCGAGAACCTCCGCTTCAACCCCGGTGAGACGTCGAAGGACGACGCCGAGCGCGGCGCGTTCGCCGATCAGCTCGCCGAGCTCGCCGATGTGTACGTGGGTGACGGCTTCGGAGCCGTCCACCGCAAGCACGCCTCGGTCTTCGACCTCCCGGCCCGGCTGCCGCACGCCGCGGGCGACCTGATCGCCACCGAGGTCGGCGTCCTGAAGAAGCTCACCGAGAACGTCGAGCGCCCGTACGCCGTCGTCCTCGGCGGTTCCAAGGTCTCCGACAAGCTCGGTGTCATTGATCACCTGCTGGAGCGCGCCGACCGCATCCTCATCGGCGGCGGCATGGCGTACACCTTCCTCAAGGCCCAGGGCCACGAGGTCGGCAGCTCCCTCCTGCAGGAGGACCAGATCCCGGTGGTGCTGGAGTACCTCAAGCGCGCCGAGGAGAAGGGCGTGGAGTTCGTGCTCCCCGTCGACGTCGTGGTCTCCGAGCAGTTCCCCGACCTCGGGGCCAAGGCACCGACCGAGCACCGCACCGTGCCCGCGGACGCCATCCCGGCCGGTTTCATGGGCCTGGACAACGGCCCCGAGACCAACAAGCTGTACGCCTCGAAGCTCGCCGACGCCGTCACCGTCTTCTGGAACGGCCCGATGGGCGTCTTCGAGCACCCCGACTACGCCGAGGGCACCCGGGCCGTGGCCCAGGCCCTCGTCGACTCCTCGGGCTTCAGCGTGGTCGGCGGTGGCGACTCCGCCGCGGCCGTCCGCATCCTGGGCTTCGACGAGAACGCATTCGGACACATCTCGACCGGTGGCGGCGCCAGCCTCGAATACCTTGAGGGCAAGACGCTTCCCGGCCTCGCCGCACTGGAGGACTGACCTTTCATGACCACCCGTACCCCGCTGATGGCGGGCAACTGGAAGATGAACCTCAACCACCTCGAGGCCATCGCGCACGTCCAGAAGCTCTCCTTCGCCCTGGCCGACAAGGACTACGACGCCGTAGAGGTCGCCGTCCTCGCGCCCTTCACCGACCTGCGCTCCGTGCAGACCCTGGTGGACGGCGACAAGCTGAGGATCAAGTACGGCGCCCAGGACATCTCGGCGCACGACTCCGGCGCGTACACCGGAGAGATCTCCGGCCCGATGCTCGCCAAGCTGAGGTGCACCTATGTCGCCGTCGGCCACAGTGAGCGCCGCCAGTACCACGGCGAGAGCGACGAGGTCTGCAACGCCAAGGTGAAGGCCGCCTTCAAGCACGGCCTGACCCCGATCCTCTGCGTCGGCGAGGAGCTGGAGGTCCGCGAGGCGGGCGACCACGTCACGCACACGCTCACGCAGGTCGACGGCGGTCTCAAGGACATCCCCGCCGAGCAGGCCGAGTCGGTCGTGATCGCGTACGAGCCGGTCTGGGCGATCGGCACCGGCAAGGTCTGCGGCGCCGACGAGGCCCAGGAGGTCTGCGGGGCGATCCGCAGCCGTCTCGCCGAGCTGTACTCGCAGGACCTGGCCGACGCGGTCCGCATCCAGTACGGCGGCTCGGTGAAGTCCGGGAACGTCGCCGAGATCATGTCGAAGCCCGATGTGGACGGCGCACTGGTCGGCGGGGCCGCGCTGGACGCCGACGAGTTCGTCAAGATCGTCCGCTTCCGCGACCAGTGAGTATGCGGTAGCGCGGATCCGTCGTACCCTTGCGGGGGCCGAGGATGGCGTAGCCTCCCGGCCCCCGCTGTTCGCACATGCAGTCCAGAGAATTCCGGAAAGTAGGGACCAGCCGTGATTTTGGCGTTCGAGATCGCCCTGATCGTCTTCAGCCTGCTGCTGATGCTGCTGGTGCTGATGCACAAGGGAAAGGGCGGCGGCCTTTCCGACATGTTCGGTGGCGGGATGCAGTCGTCCGTCGGCGGCTCCTCGGTCGCCGAGCGGAACCTCGACCGGATCACCGTCTTCGTCGGTCTGGCCTGGTTTGCGTGCATTGTGGTGCTTGGTCTGCTGATCAAGCTGGACAACTGACCCGTCGTACGCGATTCCCGGTGAGGGTGTAACTCCTTTCACTGGACGCGCGTTGGGCCTTACGTAGACTGGGGCATCTTCGAGCACCATCACGCAGGGAGTTACGACCGTGGCAAGTGGCAACGCGATCCGGGGAAGCCGGGTCGGAGCGGGGCCGATGGGGGAGGCCGAGCGGGGCGAGTCCGCGCCGCGCCTCCGCATCTCCTTCTGGTGCTCGAACGGGCACGAGACGCAGCCGAGCTTCGCCAGTGACGCGCAGGTACCGGAGACTTGGGACTGCCCGCGCTGTGGTTTCCCGGCCGGCCAGGACCGGGACAGCCCGCCGGACCCGCCGCGCACCGAACCGTACAAGACGCACCTCGCGTACGTACGCGAGCGGCGCAGTGACGCGGACGGCGAGGCCATCCTCGCCGAGGCCCTGGCAAAACTCCGGGGCGAGATCTAGAAGTTCACCGGCCGGACACCCATGGGGGTGTCCGGCCGGACCGCTTATGTCGTGCCGCAGCTCACCATTGCCTCGTCAACCCCTCTGATCAATTAAGTTGGAAGAGCAGCGGGGCATCTGCAGGCACGAGAAGAAGTGAGCTGAGATCCGGGATGAACACACCAAGCCGAACCAGGCTCAACCAGACGCCCGAGTGGACCGCTCTGGGCAAGCACCGCGAGCAGTTCGGGACGACGCATCTGCGGCAGCTCTTCGCGGACGACCCGGAGCGCGGCACCGGATACACCCTCCGGGTCGGCGATCTGTACGTCGACTACTCCAAGCACCTGGTCACCGACGAGACGCTCCGGCTGCTGCGCGAGCTCGCCGCGGCCACCGGCGTGGCCGAACTGCGGGACGCGATGTTCCGCGGCGAGAAGATCAACACCACCGAGGACCGCGCCGTCCTGCACACCGCGCTGCGCGCCCCGCGCGATGCGGTGATCGAGGTCGACGGCGAGAACGTGGTGCCCGCCGTGCACGCCGTGCTCGACAAGATGGCGGCCTTCTCCGACCGCGTCAGGTCGGGGGAGTGGACCGGTCACACCGGCAAGCGCATCAAGAACATCGTCAACATCGGCATCGGCGGCTCCGACCTCGGCCCCGCCATGGCGTACGAGGTGCTGCGCTCCTTCACGGACCGCTCGCTCACCGTCCGCTTCGTGTCGAACGTCGACGGCGCCGACCTCCACGAGGCCGTGCGCGATCTCGACCCGGCCGAGACGCTCTTCGTCATCGCGTCGAAGACCTTCACCACGATCGAGACCATCACCAACGCCACCTCCGCCCGCAACTGGCTGCTGACCGGTCTGGGCGCCGGCCAGGACGCGGTCGCCAAGCACTTCGTGGCGCTGTCCACGAATGCCGAGAAGGTCGCGGACTTCGGCATCGACACCGCGAACATGTTCGAGTTCTGGGACTGGGTCGGCGGCCGCTACTCCTACGACTCCGCCATCGGCCTCTCGCTGATGATCGCCATCGGACCGGACCGCTTCCGCGAGATGCTCGACGGCTTCCACCTCGTCGACGAACACTTCCGAACCGCCCCCGCCGAGGACAACGTCCCGCTGCTGCTGGGCCTGTTGGGCGTCTGGTACGGCGCGTTCTTCGACGCGCAGTCGCATGCCGTGCTGCCCTACAGCCACTATCTGTCGAAGTTCACCGCGTATTTGCAGCAGCTGGACATGGAGTCCAACGGCAAGTCCGTGGACCGGGACGGCAATCCGGTCGACTGGCAGACCGGACCGGTCGTCTGGGGCACCCCCGGCACCAACGGGCAGCACGCCTACTACCAGCTGATCCACCAGGGCACCAAGGTCATCCCGGCAGACTTCATCGGCTTCGCCGAGCCGGTCGCCGACCTGCTGCCCGGGCTCGTCGCCCAGCACGATCTGCTGATGGCCAACTTCTTCGCCCAGACCCAGGCGCTGGCCTTCGGCAAGACGCCGGACGAGGTCCGCGCCGAGGGCGTCGCCGAGGAGCTGGTGCCGCACAAGACCTTCAAGGGCAACCACCCGACGACCACGATCCTGGCCGACCGGCTGACCCCGTCCGTCCTCGGCCAGCTGATCGCGCTGTACGAGCACAAGGTCTTCGTCCAGGGCGCCGTCTGGAACATTGACTCCTTCGACCAGTGGGGCGTCGAGCTCGGCAAGGTCCTCGCCAAGAAGATCGAGCCGGTGCTGACCGAAGGCAGGGGCGGCGAGCAGCTGGACAGCTCGACGGCCGCGCTCGTCCAGGCCTACCGCACCCGCAGGGGGCGCTGAGCCGATGACCACGGGGGAGCGGACGGTGCGGCTGAGGCCGCCGAACAACACGCTGGATCCGAGGGCCGTCGGCTGGTGGCGGGCCCAGTGGCTGCTGCTGACCGCGGCCCCGGTGGCCGTACTGGCCGTGCTGGGCGCGCTCATCGAGCCCGCCCGGTTCTGGCTGCTGCTGCCCGCCGCGGTCCTCGCGGTCCTCGGCATCGGCTGCGCCGTCCTCTTCCCCCTCTGGTGGTTTCGCACCCATCGCTGGGAGGTCACCGACGAAGCGGTGTACGTGAGAACCGGCGTACTGAGGCAGGAGTGGCGGATCGCCCCGATGTCCCGCATCCAGACCGTGGACACCGTGCGCGGCCCGCTCGAACAGCTCTACCGGCTCGCCACGGTCACCGTGACCACCGCATCGTCCAAGGGCGCGGTACGGATCGAGGGACTGGGCCACGAACTGGCGGCCGAGCTGGCCGAGCGGCTGACCCGGATCACCCAGGACACTCCCGGGGACGCCACATGAGTTCCGGGGCGGCCGCCGCTGCCGACTGGCGCAGGCTGGACCGGCGTACGGTCCTCGTCAGCGCGCTGGTCACGGCCGGGGTGGCGGCCGGTGCGGCCGTGCCCACCACGCTCGGCCTCTCCGGGCGGATCGGGCTCGGCCCCGCGGTCGCCTGGGTGCTGGCCGGTGCGGCCATGCTGATCGGCTGCACCGCGGCCGGCGACTACGTACGGTGGCGCCGCACCCGCTACCGCATAGGCGCCGAACGGGTCGAGGTCCACACCGGACTGCTGCTGGTCAAGAAGCGCTCCCTGGCCCGCGAGCGCATCCGCAGCGTCGACCTCACCGCCCATCTGCTGCAACGGGTCCTCGGTCTGGTCACCGTACGGATCGGCACCGGCGAGCACTCCGGCAACGAATCCACCCTGGAGCTGGACCCGGTCCTCCGGTGCGAGGGTGAACGACTCCGCCGCGAACTGCTGGAACGCACGGCCACCGGCGCCCCGGGCACCCATCGCGAGGGCCGGCTCGCCACCCTCGACCCGCGCTGGATCCGCTACGCACCCGTCTCGTTCGTCGCCCCCGCGCTCGGCGGTGCGGCAGCCGGTGCGGTGATGCAGGTCAGCGACTGGTTCGGGGCCCAGGGGCAGGTGATCGACTGGGTCGGCGACCGGTTCCGGGACACCTCACTGCTCGCCATGATCGTGATACTCGCCGCCGCAGCGGCGGCCGCCGGTGTCGTCGGCGCGCTCGGCCTGTGGGTCGAGATGTGGTGGGGCTACCGGCTGGAGCGCGAACCCGGCGGCACCCTGCGCATCCGGCGCGGCCTGCTGACCTCCCGGTCCGTCTCCATCGAGGAGCGGCGGCTGCGCGGCGTCGACCTCGTCGAACCGCTCGGCATCCGGCTGTTCGGCGCCGCCCGGGTCGACGCGATCACCACCGGACTCGCCAAGGACGACGAGGAGCAGCACGGCGACCACAACACCCTGCTGCCCGCCGCGCCCAGATCCTTCGCCGGCATGGTGGCCGCCGACGTCCTGCGCGAGACCACGTCCCCGACCGGCGCCCCGCTGACCGCGCACCCCCTCGCGGCCCGCGGCCGCCGGATGCGCCGGGCGCTGTGGGCCGTCACCGTGCCCGTGTGCGTCCTGGCCCTTCTGGGCGCGCTGCTGACCCCCGTCCTGCTCTGGATCGCGCTCGGCTGCGCCGTCGTCGGGCTGCCCCTCGGGGTGCTCCTCGCCCGGGACGCGTACCGCGGTCTGGGCCATGCGGTGACCGGCGACTACCTGGTGGTCAGGTCCGGCACGGTCCGGCGCTCGACGGCCGCGCTGGAACGGGCCGGAGTCATCGGCTGGACGGTCCGGCAGACGTACCTCCAGCGGCGGTCGGGGGTGCTGAACCTTACCGCTACGACGGCCGCCGGAGCGGGCGCGTACACGGCGTACGACGCGGAGGTGAGCGAGGGCCTCGGCTTCGCCGCCGAGGCCGTCCCCGGTCTGCTGGAGCCCTTCCTGGAGCGCACCCCGCCCGCGGGGTGACCGGCGGTCGGTCGGTCAGCCGTGCGTCGTGTCGATGACGCAGAAGCGGTTGCCCTCGGTGTCCGCGAGCACCACGAAATCCGGGTCGTCCGGGTACAGATCCCAGTCGACCCGCACCGCCCCGAGCGCCACGAGCCGGTCCACCTCGGCGTCCTGCTCCTCGGTGTACAGGTCGAGATGGACCCGGGGGACCTCCTGCACCGGCGTACCGCTCCTGCCCAGGGACAGCCCGACGCCGGAGCCGTCGGCCGGTACCAGCACCACCCAGTCGTCCTCTGCGGGCTCGCGCTCCACATATCCGAGCGCCGCCTTCCAGAAGGCCGACGCGCGCCGTACGTCCGACGCGCCCATCACCACGGTTCCGATACGCACCATGGGCCGAGCCTTTCATGCCACAGGCCCGGCCGCCACGAAGGGCGAACCGGGCCTGCGTACAACGGCACTGACGACCGCTCAGGGAGAGGCCGGCGGATACAGCGCGCGCGGCAGCCGCGAGGCCGCCGCCGCGTCCAGCAGCCACAGGGTGCGGCCGCGTCCGTACGCACCGGCCGCCGGGGCCTGGATCTCCCCGGCACCCGAGAGCGCGATCTCCGCGGCCTCCGCCTTGTCCTCGCCCGCGGCGAGCAGCCACACCTCGCGCGCCGCCCGGATGGCGGGCAGGGTGAGCGAGACGCGGGTGGGCGGCGGCTTGGGAGCACCGTGCACACCGACGACGGTGCGCTCGGTCTCCCGTACCGCGGGCAGCTCCGGGAAGAGCGACGCGACATGCGTGTCCGGGCCGACGCCCAGCATCAGCACATCGAACGTCGGCACCGGACCGTGGTCCTCCGGACCGGCCGCGGCGGCCAGTTCGGCGGCGTACGCGGCCGCCGCCGCGTCGGCGTCCTTGCCCCAGGGGCCGTCCGACGCGGGCATCGCGTGCACCCGGGACGGGGTCAGCGGCACCGAGTCCAGCAGGGCCTCGCGGGCCTGCGTGACATTGCGCTCCGGATCACCCTCGGGCAGGAACCGCTCGTCGCCCCACCACAGGTCCAGACGCGACCAGTCGATCGCGTCCCTGGCGGGCGCCTCGGCGAGGGCGGCCAGCAGGCCGTTGCCGTTGCGCCCGCCGGTGAGGACCACCGAGGCGTAGCCGCGCGCGGCCTGGGCGTCCACGATCCTCGTGATCAGCCGGGCCGCGGCGGCCTGTGCCATCAGCTCCTTGTCGCGGTGGACGACGAGCTGAGGGGCACTCACTTCGCCGCCGCCTTCCTGGCCGCGGTCTTCTTCGCGGCGGCGGGGGCGGCAGATGCGGTGGCGGGCTCGGCGGGGGTGGACCCGGCAGGCTTCGGCCGGTCCGGTCCGCCGAGCTTCTCCACGCCGAACTTCACCGTTGCCTCGTAGGTGTTGTCCGGGTCCAGGCGCCGCAGCTCCTCGGCGAGCAGCTCGGCGGTGTCCCGCCGCTTGAGCGCCACAGCGCGGTCGGGCTGGCCCTGCATCGAGAGAGTGGCCAGCGAACCGTCGGGACGGTCCAGGACGATGACGCCGTTCTTGGTCTCCATATGCACGGCCGTCAGACCGGGGCCGCCGGACAGGGTGCGCTCCACCGGAACCTTCAGCCGGTCCGCGAGCCACATGGCGAGCAGCTCACAGCTCGGGTTCTCCGACTCGCCCTCGACCGTCGCCGAGACGACCTCGACATGCTGCTGGTCGAGCGCGGCCGCCAGCATCGAGCGCCACGGCGTGATGCGGGTCCAGGCCAGATCGGTGTCGCCGGGGGTGTACGACCGGGCGCGCACCGCGAGTTCGGCACCCGGGTTCTCCGCCGAGTACGCATCGGTGATCCGGCGCTGGGCCAGCGCGCCCAGCGGGTCCTTCGCCGGATCGTCGGGGGCGCCCTCGGGCCACCAGACCACGACCGGGGCGTCCGGCAGCAGCAGCGGCAGGACCACCGACTGGGCGTGGTGGGCCAGCTCGCCGTGGAGACGCAGGACGACGGTCTCGCCGGTGCCCGCGTCGGAACCGACCCGCACCTCGGCGTCGAGCCGGGCGTCCCGGCGGCTGCGCGGCGAGCGGCTGACCCGCTTGATCACCGCGATGATCCGCGAGGGGTGCTCGCGCGAGGCGTCACCGGCCGACTTGAGGGCGTCGTAGGCGTTCTCCTCGTCGGTGACGATGACGAGGGTGAGCACCATGCCGATGGCCGGGGTGCCGATGGCGCGGCGGGCCGAGACCAACGCCTGGTTGATCTTGCTGGAAGTGGTTTCCGTGAGATCGATCTTCATGGCCGACGCCAGCTCCGTCCGTCTCGTGCAAGCATCTCGTCCGCCTCGGCCGGGCCCCAGGTGCCCGCCGGGTACTGCGCGGGCTTGCCGTGCCTGTCCCAGTACTCCTCGATCGGGTCGAGGATGTTCCAGGAGAGTTCGACCTCCTGGTGCCGCGGGAAGAGGTTGGCGTCGCCGAGCAGCACATCGAGGATGAGCCGCTCGTACGCCTCCGGGCTGGACTCGGTGAAGGACTCGCCGTAGGCGAAGTCCATCGTGACGTCCCGGACCTCCATCGAGGTGCCCGGCACCTTGGAGCCGAACCGCACGGTGACGCCCTCGTCCGGCTGGACCCGGATGACCAGGGCGTTGCCGCCCAGCTCCTCGGTCGCACCGGATTCGAAGGGCAGATACGGGGCGCGCTTGAAGACGACCGCGATCTCCGTGACCCGTCGGCCGAGCCGCTTTCCGGTACGGAGGTAGAACGGCACGCCCGCCCAGCGGCGGTTGTTGATCGTCAGCTTGATCGCGGCGTAGGTGTCGGTCTTCGACTTGGGGTCGATGCCGTCCTCTTCGAGGTAGCCGGGGACCTCCTCGCCGCCCTGCCACGCGTGCGCGTACTGGGCGCGGACCGTGTGCTTGCCCAGGTCCTCCGGCAGCTCCACCGCCGTGAGCACCTTGAGCTTCTCGGCGACCAGGGCCTTCGGGTGGAAGGAGCCGGGCTCCTCCATCGCGGTGAGCGCCAGCAGCTGGAGCAGGTGGTTCTGGATGACGTCACGGGCGGCGCCGATGCCGTCGTAGTAGCCGGCCCGGCCGCCGATGCCGATGTCCTCGGCCATCGTGATCTGGACGTGGTCGACGTACGACCTGTTCCAGATCGGCTCGAACATCGTGTTGGCGAACCGCAGCGCCAGGATGTTCTGGACCGTCTCCTTGCCCAGGTAGTGGTCGATCCGGAAGACCTCGTTGGGCGGGAACACATCGTGCACGAGCTGGTTGAGCTCCTGCGCGCTGGCCAGGTCGTGGCCGAAGGGCTTCTCGATGACGGCGCGCCGCCAGGAGCCCTCCTTCTGTTCCGCGAGACCGTGCTTCTTGAGCTGCTGGACGACCTTGGGGAAGAACTTCGGCGGCACGGACAGGTAGAAGGCGAAGTTGCCGCCCGTGCCCTGTGCCTTGTCGAGCTCCTGGATCGTGGCCTTCAGCGTCTCGAAGGCGTCGTCGTCGTCGAAGTTGCCCTGGACGAAGCGCATCCCCTGGATGAGCTGCTGCCAGACCTCTTCGCGGAACGGGGTGCGGGCGTGCTGCTTGACGGCGTCGTGGACCTCCTGTGCGAAGTCCTCGTCGTGCCACTCGCGGCGCGCGAAACCGATGAGGGAGAAGCCCGGCGGCAACAGGCCGCGATTGGCCAGGTCGTAGACGGCGGGCATCAGCTTTTTACGGGACAAATCGCCCGTGACGCCAAAGATCACCAGGCCCGACGGCCCCGCGATGCGCGGGAGCCGTCGGTCCTGGGCGTCACGAAGCGGGTTGGCTCCGGGAACACCAGACAAGGTGGTCAGCCCTCCGAAGGGGCGAGGCGCTTGAGTTCCGCCTCGGTCGAGTTGAGCAGGTCGATCCACGACGCCTCGAACTTCTCGACGCCCTCGTCCTCAAGGAGCTGGACGACGTCGTCGTAGGAGATCCCGAGCTTCCCGACGGCGTCGAGCTCGGCACGGGCCTGCTCGTAGGTGCCGGCGATGGTGTTGCCCGTGATCTGTCCGTGGTCCGCCGTGGCGTCCAGGGTGGCCTCCGGCATGGTGTTCACCGTGCCGGGAGCGACCAGGTCGTCGACGTACAGGGTGTCCTTGTACGCGGGGTCCTTCACACCGGTCGAGGCCCACAGCGGACGCTGCTTGTTGGCCTGCGCCTTGTCCAGCGCGGCCCAGCGCTCCGAGGAGAAGACTTCCTCGAACGCCTCGTACGCCAGCCGGGCGTTGGCGAGCGCCGCCTTGCCCTTGAGCGCCTTGGCCTCGTCGGTGCCGATCGCGTCGAGCCGCTTGTCGATCTCGGAGTCGACGCGGGAGACGAAGAACGAGGCCACCGAGTGGATCTTGGAGATGTCCAGGCCCGCGGCCTTCGCCTTCTCCAGGCCCGCCAGGTAGGCGTCCATGACCTCGCGGTAGCGCTCCAGCGAGAAGATCAGCGTGACGTTGACGCTGATGCCCTTGCCGATGACCGCGGTGATCGCCGGGAGACCGGCCTTCGTCGCCGGGATCTTGATGAGCGTGTTGGGCCGGTCCACCAGCCAGGCCAGCTGCTTGGCCTCGGCGACGGTGGCGTCGGTGTGGTGGGCCAGGCGCGGGTCGACCTCGATGGAGACCCGGCCGTCCTGGCCGTCCGTGGCGTCGAAGACGGGACGCAGGATGTCCGCGGCGTCCCGTACATCGGCCGTCGTGATCATGCGGATGGCCTCGTCGACGGTGACCTTGCGGGTGGCGAGGTCGGTGAGCTGCTGCTCGTAACCGTCGCCGTGCGAGATCGCCTTCTGGAAGATCGACGGGTTGGTGGTGACGCCCACGACGTGCTGCTGGTCGATCAGCTCGGCGAGGTTGCCCGAGGTGATCCGCTTGCGCGACAGGTCATCGAGCCAGATCGCCACGCCCTCGTCGGAGAGGCGCTTGAGTGCGTCTGTCATGAGAATTGCATCTCCTACTAGTCGTATAACGGCGTCAGCGTGCGGCGGCGGCGAGAGATTCCCGCGCGGCGGCGGCGACGTGCTCGCCCGTGAAACCGAACTCGCGGAAGAGGACCTTGGCGTCGGCCGAGGCACCGAAGTGCTCCAGCGAGACGATCCGGCCGGCGTCACCGACGTACCGGTGCCAGGTCAGACCGATGCCGGCCTCGACCGCGACCCGGGCCTTCACGGACGGCGGCAGAACGCTGTCCTTGTAAGCCTGGTCCTGCTCCTCGAACCACTCGACCGACGGCATCGACACCACACGGGTCGGGATGCCGGCCGCCTGCAGCTCCTCGCGCGCCTCGACGGCGAGGTGCACCTCGGAGCCCGTACCGATCAGGAGTACCTGGGCGTTGCCGCCCTCGGCCTCGAAGAGCACGTAGCCGCCCTTGGCCGCGTCCTCGTTCGCCTCGTACGTCGGCACGCCCTGGCGGGTCAGCGCCAGACCGTGCGGGGCGCCCTTGCCGAACACCTTGGTGTAGCGGCGCAGGATCTCGCGCC
This sequence comes from Streptomyces sp. NBC_01217, assembly GCF_035994185.1. Taxonomy (NCBI): domain Bacteria; kingdom Bacillati; phylum Actinomycetota; class Actinomycetes; order Kitasatosporales; family Streptomycetaceae; genus Streptomyces; species Streptomyces sp. NBC_01217. Next base: position 2,204,732 of record NZ_CP108538.1, on the reverse strand, counting down.
AGGCGATGGCGGTCTCGTTGGCGTCGGCCGGGCGGACGATGTTCAGGCCCGGAATGGCGCGCAGCGAGGCCAGGTGCTCCACCGGCTGGTGGGTCGGGCCGTCCTCGCCGAGACCGATCGAGTCGTGCGTCCACACGTACGTCACCGGCAGGTGCATCAGTGCGGACAGGCGCACGGCGTTGCGCATGTAGTCGGAGAACACCAGGAAGGTGCCGCCGTAGACGCGGGTGTTGCCGTGCAGTGCGATGCCGTTCATGGCCGCGGCCATGGCGTGCTCGCGGATACCGAAGTGGATCGTGCGGCCGTACGGGTCCGCCTCGGGCAGCGGGTTGCCCGCGGGGAGGAACGACGACGTCTTGTCGATCGTGGTGTTGTTCGAGCCCGCGAGGTCGGCGGAGCCGCCCCACAGCTCGGGGATGATCGCGCCGAGCTGCTGGAGCACCTTGCCGGAGGCGGCGCGCGTGGCGACGCTCTTGCCCGGCTCGAAGACCGGAAGCTTGTCCTCCCAGCCCGTGGGCAGCTCGCCCGCGGAGATCCGGTCGAACTCGGCGGCGCGCTCCGGGTTGGCGGTGCGCCAGGCGGCGAGGGACTTCTCCCACTCGGCCTTGGCCTCGCGGCCGCGGTCCAGTGCCTCACGGGTGTGGGAGATCACCTCGTCGGAGACCTCGAAGGACTTCTCCGGGTCGAAGCCGAGGACCTTCTTCGTCGCGGCGACCTCTTCGGCGCCGAGCGCCGAGCCGTGCGAGGCCTCGGTGTTCTGGGCGTGCGGGGCGGGCCAGGCGATGATCGAGCGGGCCGCGATGAACGACGGACGCTCGGTCTCGGCCTTGGCGGCCTGCAGCGCCCGGTACAGGCCCGCCGGGTCCAGGTCGCCGCTGGGCAGCTGGTCGACGCGCTGGACGTGCCAGCCGTACGCCTCGTACCGCTTCAGGGTGTCCTCGGAGACCGCGGTCTCCGTGTCGCCCTCGATGGAGATGTGGTTGTCGTCCCACAGCAGGACCAGGTTGCCGAGCTTCTGGTGCCCGGCCAGCGAGGACGCCTCCGCGGAGATGCCCTCCTGGAGGCAGCCGTCGCCGGCGACGACCCAGACCATGTGGTCGAACGGGGAGGTGCCGGGGGCCGCCTCCGGGTCGAACAGGCCGCGCTCGTAGCGGGCGGCCATCGCCATGCCCACCGCGTTGGCGACACCCTGGCCCAGCGGGCCCGTGGTCGTCTCGACGCCGGTGGTGTGGCCGTACTCCGGGTGCCCGGGGGTCTTGGAACCCCAGGTACGGAAAGCCTTGAGGTCATCGAGCTCCAGGCCGTACCCGGCCAGGTAGAGCTGGATGTAGAGGGTCAGGCTGCTGTGACCCGCCGAGAGCACGAACCGGTCGCGACCGGTCCACTCCGCGTCGGCGGGGTCGTGCCGCATCACCTTCTGGAAGAGGGTGTACGCGGCGGGAGCCAGGCTCATCGCCGTGCCCGGGTGGCCGTTTCCGACCTTCTGTACGGCGTCGGCGGCAAGGACGCGGACAGTGTCCACGGCCCGCTGGTCCAATTCGGTCCACTGGAGGTCTGTGGTGGTCGGCTTGGTGCTCACCCTGAGTCAGGGCTCCTCTCCACTGTTGTAAACCGGTGACTGTGACCGCACCGGGCGTTGTCGAGCCTACCCCCGTCGGAACATGCATTTTCCGGCTGCTTTCCAGGGTGCAGGCGGCCCGCTGAGTTCGCCTCCCGTATGAGCGCAACGGCTCACCGATGCGCTACTCCGATGAGCGTGAACCCCTACTTCTGGGCCCTCCGATGAGCGTGTCCTCTTACTTATGTGCCGCTGTGTCACTCCGATGAGCGAGGCTCTTTTCTTGTGCGCCGCCACCCCACTCCCATGAGCGAGGTCCGCCACCGATGCGCGACCGGGCCACTCCTATGAGCACGGGCGCCTGCTAGTGAGCCACTTCAACACGACCCCACCCCCGCGAAGGGGGGCCTGTCCCCAACGTCTACAGTGGTCTGGTTCGCGCAAGTCTTTACCGGGCCTTCACGCCCGGAGCTTGCTGGGATTTCTCTGTCAGGGGTGTGCGTGACGGCCGTCGAGTCCCGACCCGCAGGGGTCGCCTTGACTCCCAGCCCAGGGGGCCATCGCCCGTTCGGGGTCCGTGTCAAGGCATTCGTGGCACTGACCAAGCCCCGGATCATCGAGCTGTTGCTGATCACCACTGTTCCGGTGATGTTCCTCGCCGCTCAGGGTGTACCCGATCTGTGGCTCGTTCTCACCACCACCGTCGGCGGATATCTCTCCGCGGGTGGTGCCAATGCGCTGAACATGTACATCGACCGCGACATCGACGCGCTGATGGATCGGACGTCGCAGCGTCCGCTGGTCACGGGAATGGTGAGCCCGCGCGAGTGCCTGGCCTTCGGCATCGCCCTCGCGGTGATCTCGACGGTCTGGTTCGGACTGCTGGTCAACTGGCTGTCGGCGGCGCTGTCGCTCGGTGCGCTGCTCTTCTACGTCGTGGTCTACACGATGCTGCTGAAGCGCCGGACCTCGCAGAACATCGTCTGGGGAGGCATCGCGGGCTGCATGCCGGTCCTCATCGGCTGGTCCGCCGTGACCGACTCGATGTCCTGGGCCGCCGTCATCCTCTTCGCCGTCATCTTCTTCTGGACGCCGCCGCACTACTGGCCGCTGTCGATGAAGGTGAAGGACGACTACGCCCGCGTCGGCGTCCCGATGCTTCCGGTCATCGCCTCCAATCGGGTGGTGGCCCGCCAGATCGTCCTCTACAGCTGGGTGATGGTGGCCGTCTCCCTGCTGCTCACTCCCCTCGGCTACACCGGGTGGTTCTACACCGCGGTGGCGCTGCTGACCGGCGGGTTCTGGCTCTGGGAGGCACACGGCCTGCAGGCCCGGGCGAAGGCCGGGGTGTCCGGGGCCAAGCTCAAGGAGATGCGGCTGTTCCACTGGTCGATCACCTATGTCTCGCTGCTCTTCGTCGCCGTGGCGGTCGACCCCTTCCTGAGGTAGTCCCGCTGCAACGACTCCTGCCGACGGGCGGGGCACGTGGCCCATGCCACGCGCCCCGCCCGTCGCCAGTTCAGCTACCCATCGGTAGCATCCTGACCATGGCAGAGACGGCACAGACCCAGGTGGAGAGCGGCAAGCAGGCGGCCCGCGCTGAGCGCAGGGCGGCGAAGCTCGCCAAGCAGATCGGCGCCTTCTCCAAGGCGCACGGCGGCGCGGAGGGACAGCTCGCCTACATCGGGCAGATGGGCGCCCGCATCGTTCTCGTGGGTGAGGACGGCGGCTGGGGCGATCTGGTCGCCCCGTCGTACGCGGTCGCCGAGAGCGCCACGCGGAAGGCCGGGATCACTATGCACGAGTCCTTCGACGGGGAATTCGCCGCGAAGGTCCGCACCGGTCCGTACGAATGGACCCGGATGGCCGGTATCCAGATCGGCGGCCCGTCCAACAAGAACTGAGCCCGGGCGGCGGGTGGAACGGACCGAGGCCGGCCGGACAGCTGTCCGGCCGGCCTCGATGCTGTCGTGCCGCCCCCCGGCCCCGTACCGGCTCACCCGCCGGTGCGGTGGCACTCCAGATCACCGAGCCGGACCGAGTCCGCCAGTGCCTGCATCCCCTTGTCGTTCGGGTGCAGATGATCACCCCCGTCGAACGTCGGCAGGATCCGCTCCGGGTCGTACGGACTGCGCAGCACCTTGTCGAAGTCGGCCACCGCGTCCGCCGCACCACTGGTCCGGATCCAGTCGTTGACCTCGGTGCGTACCGCCTCGCCCGCCGGATCCCACTCCGACCAGCCCTTGAACGGCAGGACCGTGGCGGCGACCACGCACTTGCCCGCCGCGTGCGCCCGGTCGATGATCCCCCGATAGCCCTCCGTCAGCGAGGCCGCCGTGACACCGCTGTGCGCCTTGATGTCGTTGACGCCCTCGAACAGGAAGACGGTCTCCACCCCGGGCAGCGACAGCACATCGCGGTCCAGACGCGTGAGCGCGCTCGGCCCGCCGCCGTCCGCCAGGACCTGGTTCCCGGATATCCCCGCGTTGGCCACGCCCTGGACCGTGGAGCCGGGCTCCTGGCGCAGCCGGCGTGCCAGGAAGTCGGGCCAGCGCAGGTTCTTGTCGGTGGTGGACTGCCAGCCGTCCGTGATGGAGTCCCCCAGCGTGACCACGGCGCCGGTGCCGGGGCCGGTGTCCACGCCGACCGCGTCGAGGTAGAACCACGACCCGGTCTGTTCCGTGTACGCGCCGTCCCGTTCCTCGGCCGCGTGGTCCCCGGTGGTCGCGTACGACGTCTGGAGGGCCATCCCGTGCCCGGTGGCGGCACCGCCCGACGTCCGTACGTACAGACTGACCGCCAGATCGCTGCCGGCCTCGGTCCTTCCGGGCAGCGGATCGCTGTAGCGGATCTCACCCGGCGCCAGGGTCACGGACGCCGCCCCGGCGAAGCGCAGCTTCCTGTTGGAGCCCGCGACCAGCCGGGCACCGCTCCTGCGCAGCCCGGCGTATGCGCTGCCGATGACCAGTGGCCGGTCGCCGAACGCGTTGGACACCCGGATGCGCACTCCGCTGCCGCCCACGCTCGTGCGGACGACCAGACGGTAACTGCGGTCGGACGGGGCCTCGCCCAGCCGGTGCGCACTGGCCGCCCAGCTGACCACCGACCGGTCGGGCACGGGAGCGGCCGCGGCGGCGGAGGAGGCGTGGGCGGGGGCGAGTGCTGTGGCGGCGAGGGCCACGACCGCGATCAGGGCGCGGTGCGCCGCGCGGCTCATCGGAAGTTCCGCAGCGTGACGGATTCCCCGGAGCGGAGGTCGACATCGTGCGAGATGCCGCCCGCCGTCACCTTGGTCCTGCGCCCGCCGGCACTGTGGACGGTGGCCTCGCGGACCCTGCCGTCGCGCCAGCTCAGGTCGACGACGAAACCGCCGCGCGCCCCGATACCGGTGACCGAGCCGGAGCGCGCCCAGGCGGAGGGCAGCGCGGGGAGCAGTTCGATGTGTCCGGGGCGCGAGTAGAGCAGCATCTCGATCATGGCGGCGGGAGTGCCGAAGTTGGACTCGATCTGGAAGATCCCGCGGCCCTTCCCGGTCTCGTAGATGTCGAACAGATTCATCGCGCTGCCGTTGCTGCCGTCGACGGACGGCCGCAGATTGGTGACCACCAGCTGATACGCGTTCTCCGCGTGCTTCAGTCGTGCCCAGCACAGGGACCGCCAGGCGTTCGCCCAGCCGAAGTTCTCCATCCCCCGTGCGGTGAGGAGTTCGGTCGCGCCCTTCACCAGCGCCGCGGGCGAGGCGTCGGGGCGGATTCGGTCACCGGGGAACAGGCCCACCAGCGGCGAGAGATGGCGGTGGGTGGTCTCGCCGAGGTTGTCGGGGGACATCCATTCCTGGAGCCAGCCGGTCCTCGGGCTGACCTCGGGCATGTACAGCCGATCCTGGAGCCCGGCGATCGCCTTGCTGTACGCGGCGTTCCTGCCGAGCAGTGCACTGGCCTCGCGGTAGTGCGCGAAGAGGTCCCGTACCACCTCCTGCGCGTAGGTGATGCCCTTCGCGTCCTGCGGGCCGTGCTCCGGCGACCAGTCCTTGTCGGCTACGAGGACCTCACGTTCCCTGCCGGTCTCCGCGTCGGTGACCGTCATGGTCAGCAGCCGGGTCTCCCAGAACTCGCAGGCGCCCTGGAGGAGCGGGTAGATCTTCGCGAGATGCTGCCGGTCCTGGGTGTACTCGTAGTGCTCCCACAGGGTGTTGCACAGCCAGGCGTTGCCCGGCGGGTGCCACCACCAGCCCAGGCCGCCGTAGATGTTCGTGGAGTACGCCACGGTCCAGCCGGCGATCTTGCCCGAGGAGTTGCGGAACCGGTTGCGCGGATCGTTGAACAGGCTCTGGGTGAGTTCCGTCCAGACCGGGAGCTGGGAGAGGCAGTAGTCGGTGAACGCGTCGAAGTTGCGGGAGAGCGCGGTGCGGTCGGCCATCCAGTAGTTCATCTGGATGTTGATGTCGGTGTGGTAATCGCCCATCCAGTCCGGGTCGTTGCCGTCCAGCCACGGGCCCTGGAGGGCGACAGGAAGGCTGCCCCGGGAGCTGCTGATCATCAGATAGCGGCCGAACTGGAGATAGAGCGCCTCGAACTCCGGGTCGGGCTCGTCCTGTTGGGTGCGCGCCTTCAGCCGTTCCCAGGTGTCGAGCGCCCGCTGCTCGGCCGTGGAAGGGCCCAGCGAGATCTGCATGCCGTCGAACTGGTCGCGGTAGTCGGCCACATGGGTGTGCAGCAGTGTGGTGGGTGAATGGCGTACGGCGTCGCGCACCTTGGTCCTGGCGAGCGCGGCCGGGTCGAGGTCCGGGTCCCGGTAGCCGGCCCGCGGGTCGGGGGCGTAGTTCGTACCACCGCTGATCACGACCGTCAGATCCGCGCACCGGGTGAAGACGATCTTCGAGTCCTGGACGGTGACCGATCCGCTCGTGCTGCGCGCGGTGACCGCGGCGCCGTAACGGAGCCCGTTGGCGAACTCGGCGCCGAAGGAAAGGCTGTCGTGCGCGCCGTCCGCCGAAGTCGTCTCCTCGTGCGTGCCGTCGAGCGAGACGGTGCCGGTGTAGTGACCGCCGCCGCGCTGTGAGAACTGCACGACGATCACGTCGTCCGGCTGACTCGCGAAGACGCGGCGCTCGAAGGACACACCCGAGCGGATGTAGCTGGAGGTGACCAGGCCCTGGGCGAGATCGAGCTCGCGGCGGTAGCTGTTGACCGTGCCGAGGTCGTGCTCCGGGATGTCGACCGTCACATGCGCCAGCTGGGTGAGGCTGCCGAAATCGGCCCGCCCGTACGGGAATTGCCCGTCCTGCTCCAGTACGTCGTTGATCCCGCCGGTCCACGTGGTGGCGTCGGAGACGAAGAGCAGTTCGTGCGAGGGGTCGCTGCCGACGAGCGCGCCGAGCCGGCCGTTGCCGACCGGCAGCGCCCGCTCCAGCATCGTCTTCTCGCCGGCCGGTGCGCGGTACCACATCCGTGTGGTCGAGCCCTGGCCCTCGGCGAGCATCGGGGAGGTGGTGGGGCGCTTCGGCGGGGCGGAGGCGGCGAAGGCGGGAAGGCCGCCGAGGGCGGTGAGCGATCCGACGGCGGCGGCGAGCGAGAGCACGCGACGGCGGCTGGTGCTGGTGCTGGACTGCGCAGGGGTGTGCGGATGCTGGTCGTTCACGGGACTACTCCATTCCTGCGGACACGGTGGAGGGCGTGGTACGGCATCGGGGAGCCCGGGCAGGAGCGCGGGCAGGGCACGGCACGGGGGCGCGCCGATCAGGACGCGCCCCCGGCTGCGGTCGTGCGACGGGGCTACAGGAGCGGAACGTCGATCCTGTCGATGTCGGGCGAGTAGCCCGTACCACTGTCGAAGGTGACGGTGTTGCTGCCCGCCTTCAGCGTGACCGGCACGCTGATCGTGTCGGCCGCACCCCAGCCACCGGTGGACGGGAAGGCCGTCGCGACGGGTGCCTTGCCGTTCGCCGAGACGCCGATCGACCGCGGATCCCCCGACGTGTAGGCGACGTTGATCAGGTAGCGGCCGGCCCGCTTGACGACGACGTCCGTGAACTGGAGCGTGGCGCCCAGGTACAGGTTGCCGACCTTCTTCGTGCCCGAGCACTCGGCGCAGTCGGCGACGGACGCGGAACCGGTCAGGACGTTGTCCGGGGACTCCGCCTCGTACGCCGTCGTCTTCAGCGCGGGGCCCTGCGGGGTGACGGTGAACAGACGCGAGCCGTGGGCCGGCAGGGCCTGGGTGATGCCGTCCTTGTACCGGCCGAGGTTCTCGCTGTTCCACACGTCGCGTACGGACGCCTGGCCCGTGAAGCCGAGGGCCGACCAGTCGGCGGTCACCGGCGAGGGGGAGTCCCCCTGGTTGAACAGGGCGACGGTGTAGCTGCCGTCGGGGTTCAGGGACGCCCAGACCTGCTCGTCGCCGACCGGGGTGACGGGCTTGGCGGGCCTCCCCGGCTGCTGGTTGATCTTCAGTACGTCGCGGTTGGTCATCAGCGACAGGCCGTAGTCGTCGATCCGGGTGAGGTCGTCCCCGCTGAACAGCGGCGACTTGGCGATCGCCCACAGCGTCATGTAGCTCTGCCGCTCGGCCTTGGTCAGGCCGCTCATCGCGGCACTGCCGACATTGATCGAGTCGAGGTCGTTCCAGCCGCCGGGGCCGGCGTACCGCGTCCACCCGGGAGTGTCACGCCACCGGTCCTCGACGGAGTTCTCCCACGACACCAGCGTGTTGCAGTAGCACTCGACATCCGTGTCCACGCGCCATCCGTTGGACGTGGCCTTCCAGTCCTTGGCGTAGTTGATGTCGAGCGACCAGGAGATCTCCAGGTGGATGGGCCGTCCGGTGCTCCTGATGGCCTTCTGCCAGGCCGCGACGTCCGCGCGGTTGTCGTAGTTGTCGCCGCTCTTGAAGGATCCGGGACCCACGCCGTCGAGCTTGAGGAAGTCGTAGCCCCAGTCGGCGATGAGCTGCGCCTGTGAGTCGATGTACTTCTGGGCGCACGGCTTCGAGAAGTCGATCTTGTACGAGCTGTCCCAGCCGTTGGTCGTCCGCAGGTCGCTGTAGACGATGTCGCCGGTGGTGCAGTCGTCGGTGTTCCAGATCGGCAGCTTGCCCTCGCCGTAGCCCTCCTTCTCCAGGCCGACGGGCAGATAGATGCCGGCCTTGAGCCCCTTGCCATGAATGCGGTCGGCGACCGCCTTCATCCCGCTCGGGAAGCGCTCCTTGTCGGCCTGCTGGCGTCCGTACCCGTCGAACTCCGGCGTCCAGTCCCAGCCGCGCCACCAGCCGGCGTCGATGTTGATGTACTCGTAGCCGTACTTCTTGAGCTTGGAGGCCAGGGCGTCGGTCTGCTTGTTGACGTTGGCTTCGGTGAGATAGCTGTAGTTGCCGTCGGGATTGACTCCCGGGTACGAGGTGGTCTGGAGGCTCCAGCTGCTCCAGCCCATGTACGGCTTCTGGGCCAGGCCGTCCTCACCGGGGCCGGCTGCGTCGGCCACGGTCGTGGTGACGGCGGGGGCCCCGGACGGGGCGGCCTGCGCTGTCGGTACGGCGATGGCCAGGCCGGCTGTGACGGCGAGCACCAGCGCGGAGCGCAGGGATCTTGCGGCGGGGCGGGTGGGTGACCGCATGGGAGATGACCTCTTTGCTTTCTCGGCGAAAGGGAAGGGGATTCGGCGATGGTGCGGTGTTCCGGGTGCGGGCCGGGCCGTTCGCTACTTGCCCGAGCCGATGGTCAGACCGCTGATGAACTGGCGCTGGAGCGCGAAGTACACGAGCAGCGTGGGGATCGCGGTCATCAGTGCGCCGGCCGCGATGAGATTGGGATTGGTGAAGTACTGGCCCTGGAGATTGGCGAGCGCGGAGGTGATCGGGCGCTTGTCGCCGGTCTCGATCAGGGCGAGCGACCAGAAGAAGTCGTTGTAGATCCAGATCGATTCGAGAGTGGCGAGCGCCGCGAACGCGGGACGGCACAGCGGCAGCGCGATCTGGAAGAACTGGCGCCACACGGGGGCGCCGTCGACCAGCGCCGCCTCCGTGATCTCCTTCGGGATCGTCCGCATGTAATTGCTGAGGACGAAGGTGCAGAAGCCGCACTGGTAGGCGATGTGGATGACGATGATGCCCCACACCGAGTTGTAGAGCAGGAACGAGTCGCTCATCCAGCCGGGCAGTGGGATCAGCAGATAGAGCCGGTACAGCGGAGTGATCAGCACCTGGGCGGGGAGCAGGTTGCCCGCGGTGAAGAGCATCAGCAGGACGACGTTGAAGCGGAAGTCGAACCGGGAGACGAAGAAGGCCACCGCGGCGGAGAAGAGCAGCGTGCCGAGCACCGCCGGAACGGTGATCAGGACGGAGTTCCAGAAGAAGTGCGGCATCCCCGACTGGTTCCAGGCGTCGCCGAAGTTCTCGAAGCCGAGGCTGTGCGGCAGGGAGAGATAGCCGTGTCTGCTGGTGTCCGAGTAGGGCCGCAGCGAGGTGTACACCGCCCACAGCAGCGGGACGAGCCACAGGAAGGCGATCGAGCCGAGCAGGACATGCCGTCCGGTCTGCCGCCTCGGGCGCGCAGGGCCCGCGTCCGGGAGCGGTGCGCGGCGGGTGCGCGGGCCGGCGGCCGGTGGTGTGACGGTCGCGGTCACTGGTCCTCCTTGCGGAAGGTCTGGGCAAGGAAGGTCCCGATGGCGACCAGCGAGACGAGGAGCAGGACGACCGCGAGCGCGGAGCCGTAACCGATGTGGCTGGACTCGCCGATGATGTTGTCGGTGATCAGGAGCGACAGCAGCTCCATGCCGGGCTTGCTGCCGACGCCGCCGCCGAGCACATAGACGATGTCGAAGGCCCGCAGCGACTCCATGACGGTGACGACCAGGATGATGATGTTGACCGGCTTGAGTGCCGGGAAGACCACCTTCAGGAAGGTCTGGCGCCCGTTGGCGCCGTCCAGTGAGGCGGCTTCCTTGAGCGCGGGGTCGAAGCCCTTCAGACCGGCCAGGTAGAGGATCATGATGTAGCCGGTGTGCCGCCAGGCCGAGGCGATGAGCACGGCCCACAGATTGAGGTCCGGATCGCCCAGCCAGTCGATGTGATGGCCGGGTGCCACCCCGTTCAGGACACCGTTGAGCAGTCCGTTGTCGGGGTTGTAGATGATCTCCCAGATGAAGCCGACCACGGCCAGCGAGAGCACCATGGGCAGGAAGACCGCGGTCTGGTAGAAGCGGGTGAACCTGATCTTCCGGTCGAGGTGGTACGCGAGGAAGATGCCGAACGGGGTGGGCAGCAGCGCCGTGAACAGCAGCCAGACGACGTTGTGCTGCACCGCGGGCCAGAAGGGCGGGTAATTGGTGAAGATCTCCCGGTAGTTGTCCAGGCCGACCCACTGGATGTCACCGGGTTCGATGCCGTCCCAGGTGGTGAAGGACAGCCCGATGGAGGCCAGGGCCGGCAGCCAGACGAACACCAGCAGCGCGAGCAGCGGAACGCCGACGATGACGGTGAGGAAGAGACGGTCGCCGCGGCCGAGCCGCAGCGGCCGGGGGCGGGACCGCGCCGGGCGAACCGGCGCGGGAGCCCGGGGAGGGCCGGCGTCGGGCGCCGGGCGTACGGAGGACATGGCGAACCTTCCCGGTCCTGATCAGGCCGTGAAGAAGCGCGAGCGCTGGGACTCGATCTTCTTCAGCAGGGCCGAGCCGTCGTCGGGGTGGCCCAGCCACTGCGCCAGACCGGGCAGGACGACGGTGGAGATGAAGCCCGGGTCGCTGTCGCGGTCGCCGAACTGGGTGATGTGCTTCGCCGAGGCGATGAGCTCCGCGGACTTCTTCTGCAGCGGGTTGTACCCGCTGGTGTCCGCCTTCGAGTGGACGGCCACATTGCTCGGGTCGACCCCCATGTAGAGGTTCTCCGCCTGGGCGCTGCCCAGGAATTCGAGCAGCTTGGCCGCGCCCTCGGGGTTCTTGGGCCTGCGGCTGAGCATGAATCCGTCGGTGGGCGCCTCGACCGTGTCCTGGCCGAACGACGGGTCGATCTCCGGGAAGGCGAAGAAGTCGATGTCCGCACGCAGCTTCTCGTCGGTGATCTGCTGTCCCAGGAACAGCCCGATGACCGCCATGCCGGACTTCTTGTCGAGCAGCGACTGCGCGGCGTCCTGCCAGGAACGGCCGCCCGCGCCCTGCTGGTAGTACGGGCTGAGCTCGCGCCAGAGGTCCAGGGTGCGCGAGGCTCTGCGGTCGGTCCAGGAGACCTCGCCGCGCATCAGCGACATGTGGAACTCGTAGCCGTTGGCCCGCAGGTTGAGGTAGTCGAAGGCGCCGAGGATCGACCAGCTGTCGCCCCCGCCGTATCCGGAGGCGATCGGCGAGAGGCCGTCCTTCCTCATCTGCTTGGCCAGCGCGGTGAATTCGCCCCAGGTGCGGGGCGGTGCGTACCCGCGCTCCTTGAACACGCTCTTGCGGTAGAAGACGGCCCACGGGTAGTTGTACAGGGGGACGAAGTAGTACTTGCCGTCCTCGCCCCTGGAGAGCTGCTTCGCGGCGTCGCTGAAGCCGGAGCCTATGGAGTCCCAGACGTCGTCGATCGGGTGGGCGAGCTTCTTCTTGGCGAAGTACTGCATGCGGTAACCGGCGAACCAGGTGAAGACATCGTCCGGTGTGCCCTGGAGGTAGCTGGAGATGCTCTTCTGGAACGTGTCATGGTCGACGGTGTTCGTCTTCACCTTCAGACCGCTGTCCTTGGTGAACGCGCCGGTCAGCTCCGCGTAGGCGGACTTGGGGGTGGCGTCCGCCCCGTTGGATCCGAAGGTCACCGTCTTCGGGTCGGACGAAGGGCCGCCGCCGCAGGCCGTCAACAGGGGTGCGGCCAGTGCCGCCGCACCGATTCCGAGCGTGCCGCGCACCACTGAACGGCGGCTGTGACCGGTGACGGGCGTGATGCGGCTCTGCATCGTCATTACTGCTCCTCATACGTGTTCTGTACCGATGAAGGACTGGATCGCGGTGGCCGCGGCCCCGCGCGCCCATACCTCGAAGGGGAGCGGGCGGGTCATCACGTCGCACTGGGCGGCGGTGCCGAAGGCGGCCGCGGCGAAGGTGTCGCGGATCTGCTCGGCGAACAGGTCGTACGCCGCCAGGCCCTCGCCCGAGATGATCACCCGCTGGGGTCCCAGGACATTGACGACGGCCCCGATGGCGCGGCCGATCGCCTCCCCGGCCCTGGCGTACACCTCACGGGCCCCGGGGTCGCCCCGGTGCGCGAGCCGCAGCGCCTCGGCGGAGTCGGTGACCGGCAGCCCGGTCACCTCCGCCACCCGGCGGATGATCGCGGCGTCACCCGCGATGGCTTCCACGCACCCGGTGTTGCCGCAGTGGCACGGCGGTCCCTGCGGGTCGATGGACAGATGCCCGATCTCGCCGGCCACCCCGTGCGCACCGGAGACCACCCTGCCGTGCACCACGAGCCCGCAGCCGATGCCCGCGCCGACGGTCACCAGCGCGAAGTCCGGCACCCCCACGCCGGCCCCGAACCACTGCTCGGCCACCGTCAGTGCCCGGACGTCGTTGTCGACCGTGACCGGCAGGCCCGTCACGGCCTGTGCCAGCTCGGCGAGCGGAACATCGCGCCAGTCCAGGAACGGTGAGTAGCGGACCACTCCGGCCGCGCGGTCCACATCTCCGGACACCGCGAGACCCATGCCGCTCACCCGCACCCCGAACCCGTCGGCCTCCAGGAGGAGTTCCTGCACGAGCGCGCCGGTCGAGGCGAGCACGGAGGCGGGATCACGGGTGGTGATCCGGACATGCCGGGCGACCCGGATGCGGCAGCACAGGTCGGTGAGCACCGCGATGATCTCGTCCCCGGTGACCTTGACCCCGATGAACAGTGCGCGGCCGCCGTCCACCCGTACGAGGTTGGCGGGCCGTCCGAGCGACGGCGGCGCCTCCTCGTCCACTCCCTCGACGAGATAGCCCGCCGCCATCAGCGGCCGTACGGCCTTGGTGACCGCGGCCGGTGACAGACCGGTCCGACGACCGATCTCGGCCCGGGTGAGCGGGCCGTGGGAGAGCGTGGTGGTGAAGACGAGGGAAGCGGCCGGAGTCGGGACCGGGACTGCCTCCGTACCGGGGGACGAGCGCATGGCCGAAACGTAGAGGGTGTTCTTTTCTGCTGTCAATAAAAGAAACAGGCTCTTTCGAAATCTCAACTCTCCACGGCGGAAGCATGCAAATCTCATACAGGGACGGGGGATTGACAGCTGATCAAAGGAAGAGTTGGCTGCCCACTGCCTTCGTGGCGCAACCTGAACGTGAGGATCAATGCCTGTGATCGCCTTCGCCCCCGACGCCGGGGTCTGGCTGCTCTCCACCCCGCGCACCTCGTACGCGCTGCGGATCGACGCGACGGGAGCGCCCTGCCACCTGGGGTGGGGACCCGCGCTGACCCTGGAGGAGGCCGGGGAACTCGTGACTCCGCCAGGGCCGCCGGCCAGCAGCTTCGAGGGACGGCCGTCCGTCGGCGAGGAACTGCCCGTCGACGGCGGACCGCGCTACGGACCTCCCTCGCTGCAGGTGCGCTTCGCCGACGGCACCCGTGCCTTCGAATGGCAGGCCACCGGCCACCGGGTGCACGAGCCGGCACCGGGCTCGACCGAACTGGTCCTGGAGTTCCGCGACCGGGTGCACCCCCTGCGGGTGGCACTCCACTACCGGGTCCACGACGACAGCGACGTCATCGAGCGCTGGACCGTGCTGCGCAACGACGGCGTGGCCCCCGTCGCTCTCCAGCGCGCCGACTCCGCCGCCTGGGCCCTGCCGCTCCGGGACGGCTACCGGCTGAGCCATGTCACCGGCCAGTGGTCGGCCGAGACCCGGCTGCGCCGCGACCCGCTGCCGTTCGGCGAGACGGTCCTCACCAGCAGACGGGGCATCACCAGCCACCACGCGAACCCCTGGGTGATGCTCGACGCGGGCGACGCGAGCGAGAACCACGGCCAGGTGTGGAGCGCGGCCCTGGCCTGGAGCGGCAGCTGGCGCATCACCGTGCAGCGCACCCCCGACGGCCGGGCGGGCTTCACTGGAGGTGCCGGTCACGAGGGCCCGGCCCTCCCGCTCGGACCCGGCGAGGAACACACCACCCCGGTGCACGCCGGCCTCTACAGCGAGGGCGGCTTCGGTGCGGCGAGCCGGGCCTGGCACGCGTACACCCTCGCCCATGTACTGCCGCACCCCCGGGAGATCCGGCCGGTCCTCTACAACTCCTGGGAGGCGACCGGCTTCGACGTGGACGAAGCGGGCCAGCGGGCGCTGGCCGCCCGGGCGGCGGCGCTCGGCGTGGAGCTCTACGTCATGGACGACGGATGGTTCGGGGCGCGCCGCAGCGCGGAGGCCGGACTCGGTGACTGGTCACCGGCCCCGGACCGCTTCCCCGGAGGGCTGACGCCTCTGGTCGAGGAGGTGCACCGGCTCGGCATGCGCTTCGGCCTGTGGGTGGAGCCGGAGATGGTCAGCCCGGACAGCGATCTCTACCGCACGCACCCGGACTGGGTGCTCCACTTCCCCCACCGCACCCGTACCGAGCTGCGCAGCCAGCTGGTGCTCAACCTCGCCCGCCGCGACGTCGCCGAC
This sequence comes from Streptomyces sp. NBC_01217, assembly GCF_035994185.1. NCBI lineage: Bacteria > Bacillati > Actinomycetota > Actinomycetes > Kitasatosporales > Streptomycetaceae > Streptomyces > Streptomyces sp. NBC_01217. The sequence goes on along the minus strand of NZ_CP108538.1, from coordinate 2,189,582 downwards.
TGGGCGTACGGCTGGCTGACCCGGCTCGTCGGCGACCACGGCATCGACTTCCTGAAGTGGGACATGAACCGCGCCTTCAGCGAAGCCGGCTGGCCGGACCGGGCGGAGGGGGCCGACGCGGTGTGGACGGCGTACGTCCAGCACCTCTACGGGATCATCGACCGGCTCCGCGCGGAGCACCCCGGGCTCCGGATCGAGACGTGCAGCGGCGGGGGCGGCCGGGTGGACCTGGGCATGCTCGCGCGCACCGACCAGGCCTGGCCCTCGGACAACACCGACGCCGCCGACCGCATCGACATCCAGCACGGATACGGCCAGCTCTATCCGGCGCGGACCATGGCCGCCTGGGTGACCGATGTGCCGAACCAGTTCACCGGCCGCTCGGTGCCGCTGCGCTTCCGCTTCCATGTGGCGATGGCCGGGGTACTGGGCATCGGCGGCGACCTGTCGCGGTGGTCCGAGGACGAACTCGCCGAGGGCGCCGCCCTGTTGGCCGAGTACAAGCGGATCCGCCACCTCGTCCAGCACGGCGGACTCCACCGGCTGCGCGCACCCGACGACGAGGGCGCGGCGGCCGTGCAGTACACCGCGGCCGACCGCGGCGAGGCCCTGCTGCTCGTTTGGCGGCGGACCTCCCGGCCGGGCGACCCCGCCCCGCTGCTGCGCCCGGCCGGACTGGATCCCGCCGCCCGCTACCGCGACGCCCGCACCGGCGCGGTCCACTCCGCAACTGTGCTGCGGGAGTACGGGATCCGGCCCGAACTGCCCCGTGGGGACTGGGCGAGCGCAGCGGTGCATCTGGTCCGGATGCCCTGAGGGAGACCAAGTTTCACTTAATTAGTAATAAATATTGACGGGAGTCGGGTGAGGCGCCACAGTCCTGTCCGTGGCGCCGCCCCCTGATCTCCGGAGGCCGGGCGCCGGACATCCCCAACTCCTGGGAGAACCAGTTGATTTCGCAAGGTGCAAGGATGGCGCCTGCCCGGCGCGCCGCGGCCGCTCTGGGCGCGGCCGTACTGCTCGCCGTGTCGGCACCGGCCGCACACGCCGACCAGCGGACCGTCCAGGGCGCACCGCCGTACTACGACAGCGGCCTCGCGCCGACCCCGTACATGGGGTGGAACACCTACTACGGTCTGGGCGCCCCGACCGAGGTCCAGGTCAAGGGAGTTGCCGACTACCTGGTCAGCAGCGGCCTCAAGAGCAGCGGTTACGACATCGTCTGGCTGGACGGTGGATGGCAGGCCGACGACCCGCGGGACGGGCAGGGCCGGCTGGTCGCGCACCCGGACCGCTTCCCCTCCGGCATCCCCGCCCTGGTGGACTATCTGCACCAGCGCGGACTGCGCGCCGGCATCTACACCGACGCCGGGACCTACGACGGCGGAAAGACGTGCGGCCTCGGCAGCCGCGGCCACTACCGGGAGGACGCCGAGCAGTTCGCCGGCTGGAAGGTCGACGCGATCAAGGTCGACTTCCTCTGCGGGATCACCGAGAAGGCCGATCCGGGGCCCGCGTTCAAGGAGTTCAGCGATGCCGTCGCCAAGTCCGGCCGGCGCATGCTGCTCAATCTCTGCAACCCGCTGACCGACGACTGGGGCCTGCCGCACACACCGGCGCAGGACGCCCACAACGCCTATGTGTACGGTCCGAGGACCGCTGACTCCTGGCGTACCGGCACCGACATCGCCTGGGGCACCCCGACCCCCGGTCAGTGGCCCAACATCCTGCGCAACATGGACGCCAATGCCTGGCACCCGGAGGCGCAGGGGCCGGGCCGCTACAACGACCCCGACTACCTGATCCCGATGCGCAAGCTGGCTGACGGCTCGTACGAGCTGACCGCCGAGGAGTCCACCACCCAGCTGGTGATGTGGGCCGAGATGGGCTCCCCGCTGGTCATCGGCTCGGACCCGCGCACCCTGCCCCGGCAGATGATCGACACCCTGCGCAACCCGGAGATCATCGCGGTCGACCAGGACCCCCTGGCGATCCAGGGCGTGCGCGTCGCGACCGACGCCACCGGTGATGTCTACAGCAAGGTGCTGAAGGGCTCCGGCAAGCGGGCGGTGGTGCTCCTCAACCGCTCCGACCGGGCGGCCGAGCGCACCGTGAGCTTCGCCGACGCCGGACTGGGCGGCCCGGTCGGGGTGCGGGACCTGCGGGCCAGGAAGGGCCGCGGCACGTACACCGGTTCGTACACCGTGGAGGTGCCCGCGCACGGCACCGCCTTCCTCGCGCTGAGCGGCCGGGACGAGGCCCCGGGCACCTCGCTGGGCACCAGGTCCGAGGCGACCCCCGCACTGGTGCGGGACGGCGACCGGCTGAGTGTGTTCACCCGGGGTGCGGACGGTTCGCTGCGGCAGCGCAGCGGACGCGACGGGCGCTGGAGCGCGGGGGACACCGGTCTCGGCGGGCCGACGCACGGCAGGATCGTCGGGGCGCCCGCGGCGTACTCGGCCGGGCCCGGCCGGATCGACGTCTTCGCCCGGGGCACCGATGACGCGGCCTACCGGATCTCCTACGCCGACGGCCGCTGGGGCCGGTGGCAGAAGCTCGGCGGAACGCTCGCCGACGCACCGTCCGCCGCGTACGACAGCTCGGGTCACTGGACCCTCTTCGCCCGGGGCACGGACGGGCTGATCCACACCCGCGGGGCGGCGACCGGCTGGACCGCGTTCCAGGGCCCGGAGGGGTCGGCGCTGTACGGGCGGCCCTCGGCCGTCACCGACGCGGCCGGGCGTACGCATCTGGCCGTTCGCACCGACGACGACTCGGTGCGCACCCGGGTGCAGGAGGCGTCCGGCACATGGTCGGACTGGACCTCGCTGGGCGGCACCGTGAGCGGCAGTCCCACGCTCGTCGCCACCGGGGACCAGGTGCGGCTCTATGCCCGCGCCGGTGACTACACCCTGTGGCAGCGCACCTATGCCACCGCCACCGGCTGGGGCGGCTGGTCCCGGCAGAACGCCTTCGTCAGCGGGGCCTTCGACGGGGAACTGGCGGCCGTGGCAGGGCCCGACGGCGGAGTGCTGACGGCCTTCCGCGGTGTCGCCGGGCTCGTCCGCCAGGGCGCGATCTGAGCGGGGACGAGGCCTGACGCAGGCCCGGTCCGAGCAAGAAAAAATAAATTAGTAATTAATCTTGACGGTGGCCCACCGCCCCGTCAGTCTGTATCAGCCGAACGAGGGCCCGGCCGTCAGGGGGCCGGGCCCCGTTCCGTGGGCGCACAGGGAGACCCATGAACACCACAGCACAGAGTCGCCGCACCTTCCTCGCCGGTGCCGCGGCCGTCGGCGCCACCGCGTTGACCAGCGGCTGCGTGGCCTCGTCGTCGAGCGGCGGAAAGGGGAGCTCGGGCGGAGCGGTCACCCTGCAGTCCAACCTCTCCTCACCGCAGGCCAAGTCGGCGATGCAGGAGGTCATCGATGCCTTCAACAAGCGGGGCGGAGCACGCGGCTCGCTCAACACCGTCGCCTCGGAGACCTTCCGTACACAGCTGCCGACCTACCTCACCTCGGCCAACCCGCCGGACCTCTACACCTGGTACCCGGGATCCGTGGCGGAGTCGTACGCCAAGAAGAACCTGCTGCTCGACGTCAGCGACATCTGGGAGAAGCCCGAGCTGGCCGGCTACTCGGACGCGCTGAAGAAGCTGTGCACCGACTCCGCGGGCAAGAAGGTCTTCGTCCCGACCACCTACTACTGGTGGGGCGTCTTCTACCGCAAGTCCAACTTCGCCAAGTGGGGCGTCAAGGAGCCCAGCACCTGGGACGAGTTCCTCGACCTGTGCGACAAGCTCAAGAGCAAGGGCGTCGCCCCGATCGGCCTCGGCGCCGGCGGCAACACCCCCTGGGTGGCCTCCTCCTGGTTCGACTACCTCAACATCCGCATCAACGGGGCCGCATACCACCGCGACCTGCTGGCCGGAAAGCACCGCTTCGACGACCCCGAGGTCCGCAAGGTCTTCGACCGGTGGAGCGAGGCGCTGCCCTACTTCGACCCCAACGGGACCGCGCTGCCCTTCCAGGACGCGACCACCGCACTGCTCCAGGGCCGCACCGGAATGATGCTCATCGGCACCTTCTTCGCCGACGCCGCCCCCAAGGACCAGCTCGGCGACATCGACTTCTTCCGGTTCCCCGTCATCGACCCGAAGGTACCGCTCGCCGAAGAGGCCCCGACCGACGGCTACTTCGCCAGCGCCCGGACCGGCCGCAAGGACGAGACCAAGGAACTGCTGCGCTACCTCGCCACCGCCGAGGCCCAGGAAATCTACCTCAAGGGCTCCTCCGGCACCTCGCTGCCCACCCACCCGGACGCGAAGGACAGCGGAACCCCGCTGGTCATCAAGGGCCGCAAGCTGATCGAGAGCGCCGCGGACGTCACCCAGTTCTTCAACCGCGACTCCAGCGACGCCCTCGCCCCCACCGCCGACACCGCACTCACCCGCTTCCTGGCCAAGCCCAAGGAGATCGGTTCGATCCTCACCACCTGGCAGCGGGACGCGCAGAAGATCTGGAGCCAGTGACATGGCGGTACTCACCGCACCACGGAAGGAGACGCGGGAGCACACCGCGGGCCGGCCCCCGGCCCGCAAGCGGGCGACCCGGGTCCCGCCCGTCGTCCTGGCATTCGTCCTGGTGCCGCTGCTCGCCGAGGCGTTCTGGGTGTTCTGGCCGGCGCTCCAGGGCTTCTACCTCTCGTTCACCAAGTGGGACGGGGTCTCCGCCCCGGAGTTCGTCGGACTGGCCAACTTCCGTGAGATGTTCGGCGACGCCGTCTTTCGGACCGCCGCCCTGGACACCGTCATCTGGCTGCTGCTCTTCGGGGGCCTCTCGGCGGCCCTCGGCCTCGGCGCGGCGCTCCTGCTCCAGCAGGAGCGCCGGGGCGTCGGCTTCTACCGGGCCGCGCTCTTCCTGCCCGTGGTGTTCTCGCTCGTCGCCACCGCGCTGGTGTGGCAGGCGATGTACCAGCCGGACGGGCTGATCAACAAGACCCTCGAAGCGGTCGGGCTCTCCGGCCTCACCCACGCCTGGCTCGCCGACCAGGACACCGCCCTGTACGCCGTGATCGTGCCCGCGCTGTGGCGCCAGATCGGCTATGTGATGGTGCTGTACCTGGCCGGACTCAAGGGCATCGACCCGGTGCTCTACGAGGCGGCGAAGATGGACGGCGCCACCCGCCTGCAGCAGTTCCGCCACATCACCCTGCCGCAGCTCAGCAGCGTCAACGCCGTCGTCCTGTCGGTGATCGTCATCGACTCGCTGCGCTCCTTCGACGTCGTGTGGGCGCTCACCCGCGGCGGCCCGTACCACTCCTCCGAACTCCTCAGCACCTACATGTACTCCACCGCCTTCCAGTCGCTGCGACTGGGCTACGGCTCCGCCCTCGCGGTCGTGATCTTCGTACTCGCCTTCGGCGTGATCGCGTCCTACCTCGTCCGCGCCTTCCGGGAGGCCGACGCATGACCGCCACCCACACCCCGGCCCCGCGCACGGACCCGCAGGACACCGCCCCGGCCGTGCCGCGCGAACGACGCCGGATCTGGGGCACCGCCGGATTCCACATCGGCGCCGGACTGCTCTCCGCGCTGTGGCTGCTGCCCATCGCACTGGTCCTGGTCACCAGCGTCCGGTCCTTCGACGACGTCGCCGCCCACGGAGTCGGCAGCCTGCCGCACTCCTTCACCCTGGACGGCTTCCGCCAGGCCTGGGTCGACGGCGGACAGCAGCGCGCCCTGATCAACAGCCTCCTGGTCACCGTACCGACGGTGCTCCTGTCGCTGCTGCTCGCCTCGACGGCAGCCTTCGCGCTCAGCCGCTACGACGTACCGCTGCGCCGCACCCTCCTGCTGCTGATGCTCGGCGGGAACCTGCTGCCCCCGCAGATCCTGCTGGTCCCCGTCTCCAGACTCAGCGAACTGCTGGGCCTGTACGACTCGCTGTACGCCCTCATCGGCGTCCAGGTCGGCTTCGGCATCGGCTTCTACGTCTTCGTGCTGCACGGCTTCATGCGGTCCATCCCGCCGGAGATCCAGCAGGCCGCGGTCATCGACGGCGCCGGACCCTGGCAGATCTACACCCGGATCATCCTGCCGCTCGCCAAACCGGCCATGGCCGCGCTCAGCGCCCTGTCGTTCACCTGGATCTTCAACGATCTGCTGTGGGCCATCACCGTGCTGCGCACCGACAGCCAGATGCCCATCACCGCCTCGCTCATCGGACTCCAGGGCCAGTACGTCTCCATGTGGAACGTCATCGCGGCCGGCTCCGTCATCGCCGCGGCCCCGACCGTCGTCGTATTCCTCAAATTCCAGCGCCACTTCGTGGCCGGACTCAATCTGGGAGCAGTGAAGTGAGCCCGCACGACCGGTGGCTGTTGCGCACCGAGAACACCACCTACGCGGTACGGATAGCGGGCGGGGGCCGCTGGGCCGAACTCGTCGCCTGGGGCCCGCACGGCGTCGAGACGGGCGAGTCCCCCTTCGACCGGCCGCACCGCACCCACTTCATCACCCCCGCCGACGCCGCCCCCGCCGAGTACCTCCCGTACGGTCTGCGCCCCTTCACCGGCGCCGAACTCGTCGCCCGGCGCCCGGGGCAGGAACGCGGCACCTGGTGGACCTTCGACTCCGCCACCCGGGACGGCGACCGGGCGCTCCGCCTCGGCTTCACCGACGAGTTGCAAGGGCTGCGCGCGGTCCTCTGCTACGAGACCGTGCCCGGCACCGACGTGATCCTGCGCTGGACGGAGCTGAGCTGCACCGGCGATGAGGAACTGCGGCTGGAACGCATCGACTCCGCGGCCGTCACCGTCCCCGTCACGGACGGAGCCCGGCTCACCTACCTCACCGGCCAGTGGTCCCAGGAGTTCACCCGCACCCAGCTCGAACTCGCCCGCGGCCGCTTCGAGATGGCCTCCACGCAGGGCGTCCCCGGCCACGCGTACGCGCCCTGGCTCGCCGTCCAGGACGCCGCAGCCCCGGACGGGGGCGACACCCCGACGTACGGCGTCGCACTGGAGTGGTCCGGCAACTGGCACCTGACAGCCGACGCCGAACCCGGCGGCGCGGTACGGGTCGCGGCCGGACGGGTGCCCCACGAGGGCGCCGTCCGGCTCGCCCCCGGCACCACCCTCACCACCCCCCGCCTGGCCTGCGCGTTCAGCCCGGAGGGCCTGGACGGCCTGGCCCGGGTCTGGCACCGGTACGAACGCCGGCTCAGCGGCGGTCGGATGGACCGGACCCGCAAGGTCCTCTACAACTCCTGGGAGGCGACCGGCTTCGACGTCGACGCCGAAGGCCAGCTCCAACTCGCCCGGATCGCCGCTGACATGGGCGCCGAACTCTTCGTCGTCGACGACGGCTGGTTCACCGGACGGCACGACGAGACCGGCGGCCTGGGCGACTGGCACCCCGACCCGGCGAACTTCCCCGACGGCTTCGACCACTTCATCGACGAAGTCCGCGCCACCGGCATGGACTTCGGCCTCTGGGTCGAACCCGAGGCGATCAGCCCGGCGTCCCGGCTGTACGCCGAACACCCGGAGTGGGTCTACCGGATCGACGGCCGCCCCGCCACGCTGGTGCGCGAGCAACTGCTCCTCGACCTCGGCCGCGCGGACGTCCAGGACTTCGTCATCGCCACCCTCGACCGGCTCCTCGGCGACCACGCCGTCAGCTACCTCAAGTGGGACATGAACCGCCCGCCCACCGAGCGCGGCCGGCCGGGCGGCGGCCCCGTCGATGAACAGGACCTGGACGCCGCCCACGTCGCCGGATACCTGCGCGTGCTCGACCATCTGCGCGAGCACCACCCGCACGTCACCGTCGAGGGCTGCGCCGGGGGCGGCGGCCGCATCGAGCACGCCACCCTCGCCCGTACCGACGTGGTGTGGCCCAGCGACAACACCGCCCCGCTGGACCGCCTCGCCATCCAGTACGGCTATCTGCACGCACACGCCCCGCACACCATGAGCTCCTGGGTCACCGACTCGCCCGGCGTCTTCGACCCGCGACCCCGCTCCCTGGGCTTCCGCTTCGTCACCGCCATGGCCGGGGTCCTGGGCATCGGCGCCGACATCCGCACCTGGTCCACCGGACAGCGCACCGAAGCGGCCGCATGGGTGAGCCGCTACAAGGAGATCCGCGACCTCCTCCACCACGGCGAGGTCCGGCTGCTCGGCACCCCGGCCGATGCCACCTGCGGCATCCAGTACGAGGAGGAGGGCGGCGCACGCATCGCCGTCACCGCCTGGAACACCGGACGCCTGGACGGGGCGCCGCTCGTCCCCGGCCGCGCCGCCCGGCTGCGGCTGCGCGGGCTGGACCCGGCCGCCCGCTACACCGATCAGCAGACCAAGGCCGTCCACAGCGGCGCCCATCTGCTGCACTACGGGCTGCCGTTCATCTGGACCGCGCAGTACGACGCGGAACTCGTCGTACTGATAAGGCAGCAGCCACCTGCCTGACGCGCCGTCACTAGAGTCACCGACGAGCCGACAGGCCCACAACACGTAGGAACCCCGAGGAGTCGACCCGCCCCATGAACCAGCACCCCCGCTTCGCCGACAAGGTGGCCGTGGTCACCGGAGCCGCCTCGGGCATCGGCGCGGCCACCGCCGAACGGCTCGCCGCGGAGGGCGCCGCGGTGATCCTCGCGGACATCGCGGAAGGCCCCGGCGAGAGCGTCGCCGAGGGCATCCGCGCCCGGGGCGGCCGGGCCCTCTTCGTCCGTACGGACGTCTCCGACGAGGCCGACTGGCAGCGGGCCGTGGCCGCGGCGCACACCTTCGGACCCGTCGGCGTCCTGGTGAGCAACGCCTATACGGTCGACGTCACCCCCGCCCACGAGATGACCGTCGCCTCCTGGGAGCGCCAGCTCGCGGTGAACCTCACCGGAAGCTTCCTCGGCTTCCGGGCGGTCCTGCCCGACCTGCGCGAACACCGCGGCGCCGCGGTGCTGACCTCCTCGGTCCACGCCCACAAGGGCATCCCCGGACACCCCGCCTACGCGGCGTCCAAGGGCGCGCTGCTCTCCCTGTGCGGACAGCTCGCGGTGGAGTACGGACCCGAGGTGCGGGTCAACGCCGTACTGCCAGGACCCATCCTCACCGCGGCCTGGGACCGGGTCGCGGAGGAGGACCGCCGAAAGAGCGTCACCGAGACCGCCGCGGGCCGGTTCGGCACCCCGCAGGAAGCGGCGGCGGCCATCGCGTTCCTCGCCGCCGACGAAGCGTCCTACATCACCGGAACGAGCCTGGTCGTGGACGGCGGCTGGTCCGTCGTCAAGGCTTCGGCCTGAGCGCCGCCGTACCCATCGCACAGCAGAAAGGCACACAGACATGACGCCATACGCGCGCCGCGGAGTGCACGGCCAGACCGTGGAGACTCTTGCGCGCCGGGTCCTGAGCGGCGAGATCCCCGAAGGGGCGACACTCGACCTCGTGGCGCTCCAGGGCGAACTTGACGTCAGCCTGACCGCCCTGCGGGAGTCCCTGAAGGTCCTCGCGGCCAAGGGGATGGTCGACGCGCGCCAGAAGCGCGGCACCTTCGTAAGAGCCCGCTCCGACTGGAATCTGCTCGATGCGGACGTGCTGCGCTGGCAGTTCGCGGGCGGCCCCGGATCCGGCGCCGACCTGGCGCTGCTGCGCAACCTCGGCGAGGTCCGCGGCATCATCGAACCGGCCGCCGTCCGGCTGGCCGCCGAACGCCGCACCGACACCGACCTCGACGCACTCGAAGCGGCCCTCACCGCGATGGGCGAGCAGGAGGGCGGCGCGGCCCACGCGGTCGAGGCGGACCTCGCCTTCCACCGCGCGCTCCTCGCCGCCACCCACAACGAACTGCTGGAACGCATGGAGATGGTCATCGAGTCCGGCCTCGCGCACCGCGACGAGATCGTGCACAGCTCGCTGCACGGCGAGGACCCCGTGCCCAGCCACCGTGCCGTCCTGGACGCCGTGCGCGCACAGGACCCGGCCGCCGCCGAACGCGCCATGCGCGCCCTGCTCGACCAGGCCGTACGCGACCTCGACCGGGTCCACGGCACCGCGGCGGCCACCGACGAGGGGACCGGGAGCCGGTGAAGATCACTCGCATCGAGACCTTTCTCGTCCCGCCCCGCTGGCTGTTCTGCCGGATCGAGACCGACGAAGGAGTCGTCGGCTGGGGCGAACCCGTGGTCGAGGGCCGGGCCGAGGTGGTCCGGGCCGCCGTCGACGTCCTCGCCGAATATCTGATCGGACAGGACCCGCTGCGCATCCAGGACCACTGGCAGGTGCTCACCAAGGGAGGCTTCTACCGGGGCGGCCCGATACTCTCCAGCGCCGTCGCCGGAATCGACCAGGCCCTGTGGGACATCGCGGGAAAGACCTACGGCGCCCCCGTGCACGCACTGCTCGGCGGTCCCGTGCGCGACCTGGTCCGGGTCTACGCCTGGGTGGGCGGCGACGAACCCGCCAGTCTCGCCGAGGAGATCACCGCCCAGGTCGAGGCCGGCTTCACCGCTGTCAAGATGAACGCGGCGGGCCGCACCTCACCGCTGGCCACCCCCGCCGAGACCGCCGCCGTCGTCGAACGGGTGGCCGCCGCCCGCGAGGTGCTCGGTCCCGGCCGCGATGTCGCCATCGACATGCACGGAAGATTCGGTCCCGCCGGGGCCCGCCGGGTGCTGCACGCCATCGAGCCGCTGCACCCGCTGTTCGTGGAGGAACCCCTCCTGCCCGAGCAGGGGCATCTGCTGCCCGCCCTCGTCGGAGCCACCTCCGTCCCCATAGCCACTGGCGAACGGCTCTACGGACGCGCCGGGTTCCTGCCCGCCCTGACGGCCGGGATCGCGGTCGCCCAGCCGGACCTCTCGCACGCCGGGGGCATCTCCGAGGTCCACCGCATCGGCTCGCTCGCCGAGACCTACGGGGTGCAGCTCGCCCCGCACTGTCCGCTCGGCCCCATCGCCCTCGCGGCCAGCCTCCAGATCGCCTTCGCCACCCCGAACTTCCTCATCCAGGAGCAGAGCCGGGGCATTCACTACAACAAGGACGCCGATCTGCTCTCGTACGTCGTCGACACCGAACCGTTCCGCTTCGACGACGGACAGGCCCGGCGGACGGACCTGCCGGGGCTCGGCGTCACCGTCGACGAGAACGCCGTCCGAGCGGCCGACCGCGCCGGACACGCCTGGCGCAATCCGGTGTGGCGGCACGACGACGGCGCCTTCGCCGAGTGGTGAGCGCCGTGACCCCGCCGCGGATCGGGACCGACCCGGCGCACGGCGGACGGTGGACGTCCCTGCGGGCGGCCGGACGCGAATGGCTCTGGCACCGCGAGGAGCCGCGCCGCCCCGGCGTCCGTCCGGGCGACGCCTTCGCCGACGCCGGTGGACTGGAGGAGTGCGTACCGACGGTGCGCGGCACTCCCGACCACGGCGACGCCTGGGCCCGGCCCTGGCAACGGGCCGCCGACGGCACCGAGTCCGTCGACTGCCCCGACTTCGGACTCAGCCGTCTGATCCACGCCGACGGGGACGGGGTGGTGGTCGACTACCGGCTCACGGCGGACCCCGGCTACCGCTTCCTGTGGGCCGCCCACGCCCTGCTCGATCTCTCGGAGGAGGCCCGCATCGGGATCGGGGACGGCGCACCGACCCGCCTCTACCCGGACGGCGGCGCGCGGTGGACCCCCTGCTCCTGGCCCTCGCAGCCCGGCCGGGACGGCGGCCTCGACCGGCTCGGTCCGGACGACGGGACGGCCGTCGGCGCGATCGTCGACACCCCGCACGTGCACGTCCACGACGGTTCGGCCACCCTGCGCCTGGCCGTCGAGGCCGAGGGCCAGCCGGTGTCCGTCGCACTGTGGCGCAACCTCGGGGGCTTCCCCGAGCAGGAACCGTACCGCTCCGTCGGGGTCGAGCCGATGCTCGGCCGGGTCTTCGACCTGGCGGCCGCCGGGGACGGGGACGCCGCCCGCGTGCCGGACAGCGGCGAGGTCCGCTGGCGCCTCACCGTGACGGCACAGGCGGCGACGCGGACAGAGAGAGCAACAGCAGTACAGAAAGGAAAGGGAACCCGCACATGGATCTGCTGACCGCGCTGCGCACCCACCGGATCGTCGCCATCGTGCGCGGCGCCGACGCGGATGCCGCACTCAGGACCGTACTCACCCTCGCCGATGAGGGCCTTGCCCTCATCGAGGTCTCCCTCAGCGGAAAGGGCACGCTCGACGTCATCCGCCGGGCCCGCGCCGCCCTCGGCCCGGCCGCACCGCTCGGCGCGGGCACCGTCCTGACCGCCGAGGACGCGCGGGCGGTACGCGACGCGGGAGCCGACTTCGTCGTCACCCCGGCCGTCTGCGAGGGCGTCACCGAGGCGAAGCGCCTCGGGCTGCCCGTGCTGGCCGGAGTGATGACCCCGGCCGACGTCGTCGCGGCGCAGCGCCTCGGCGCCGACGCGTACAAGATCTTCCCCGCCGAACAGGCCGGAGGCCCCGGCTATCTGAAGGCGCTGCGCGGGCCGTTCCCGGACGCGCCGTTCGTGCCGGTCGGGGGAGTGGACGCCGAACTGGCCCGTAGCTATCTCGCCCGGGGCGCGGTCGCCGTGGGCGTCGGCTCCCCGCTGGTCGGCGACGCGGCCGACGGAGGCAGCCCCGACGCGCTGCGCGAACGCACCCGCGCCTTCCTCGATGCCGTACGCCTTCCCGCGGACGCCGGGCGATGAGCGCCGGCGCACCGGCCGTCCAGTGGCAGGACCGGCTCGGGCTCGGCGAGGGGATCCGCGCGGTCGGCGGCCGCGTCGTCCTCGTCGACATCCTCACCGGACGGCTGCTGAGCGGCCCCGCCGACCGCACGGCCCCGCTGACCGAACTGGCCCGGCTCACCGAGCCGTTGGGCGCGGTCGCCCCCGTCCACGGGCGCCCCGGCCACTGGATCGCGGCCGCCGGGACCGGTATCTGCCTGATCGGCCCGGACGGACGTCCCGAGTGGCTCGACCGCCCCGAGGACGGGGCTGCCACGCCGATGCGGATGAACGACGCCACCGCCGATCCACTCGGCCGGTTCTGGGCGGGCAGCATGGCGTACGACGCAGAGGAGGGCGCGGGCTCCCTCTACCGGGTCGGCCACGACGGCACGGTGATCCGGGTGCTGGACGGCCTCACCGTGCCCAACGGCCCGGCGTTCGGGGCGGACGGCACCGTGATGTACCTCGCCGACAGCGCGAAGGGCGTCATCCGCCGCTACCCGGTCGACCCGGACAGCGGGCTGCCGGGCGCGCCGGACACCTTCGCCGTGCTCGACCGGGGCAGCCCGGACGGCATGACGGTCGACGCCGAGGGCGCCCTGTGGACCGCGGTCTGGGGCACCGGCACCGTCCGCCGCTACCGCGCCGACGGCACCCTGGACCGGCAGATCCGGCTCCCCGCGGTGCAGCCCGCCGGGCTGTGCCTCGACGGGGACACCCTGTACGTCACCAGCGCCCGGCACGGCCTCGCCGCACCCGGACCGCTGGACGGCGCGGTCTTCGCCGTGCGGGTCGGGGTTCCGGGCCTGCCCACCGCCCCCTACCGGCCGGAGAGTTCCGCATGACCGCGGCATCCCGTCCGGGGACGCGATGGCCCGCCCGGCCCCCGGTGACCTGCATCGGGGAGACCATGGCCGCGCTGGTCCCGGAACCCGCGGCCCCGCTGGACGGCGCCGGTCTGCTCGGGGTACGGATCGCGGGCGCCGAATCCAATGTGGCGATGTACCTCGCCGACCACGCTGTGCCCGCCCGCTGGGTCTCCGCCCTCGGCGACGACCCGTTCGGCCGCCGGATCCGTACCGAAGTGGCCGCGTCCGGCGTCGACATCAGCGGTGTGCGCACCGATCCGCACCGCCCGACCGGACTCCTCGTCAAGGACCCCGGCACCGACGGCACCCGGGTGCACTACTACCGCCGCGGCTCCGCAGCCTCGGCCCTGACCCCGGAGCTGCTGGACGACGACGCCGTGCGCACCGCCGGGCTCATCCACCTCAGCGGCATCACCCCGGCGCTCTCCGATGGCTGCCGGGACCTGGTCACCGCGCTGCTGGAACCCCCGGCCGACGAACGCCCCTGCCCCGTCAGCTTCGACGTCAACCACCGGCCCGCCCTGTGGACGGACGGCACGGCGGCCGCCGTACTGTTCGACCTCGCCCGGCGGGCGGACATCGTCTTCGTCGGCCTCGACGAGGCGCAGACCCTGTGGGGGGACGGACTGGTTGACGCGGCCGCCGTGCGGGAGCTGCTGCCCCGGCCGCGCATCCTCGTCGTCAAGGACGGCGGGCGGGCCGCCACCGCCTTCGACGGCGCCGAGGTCCACACCGTGGCCGCGCCCGGGGTCGAGGTCGTCGAACCGGTGGGCGCCGGCGACGCGTTCGCGGCCGGGTTCCTGGCCGGACTGCTGCGCGGCGAGGACACCGTAAGGGCGCTGCGGCTCGGGCATATCACCGCGGGCGCCGCGCTGCGCGTCACCGGTGACCACGGGCCGCTGCCGGACCGTGCCCGGATCGCCGGACTGCTGGACGCGGCGCCGCAGGAATGGGCGCGAGGACGGTGACCCGGCCACGGGCGGGGAGCCGCCATGTTTCGGACTCTTTACAAGCGTCGGTGGAGCGATCTTTAATGGGGCGCACGGCGCGGCCGGTACCGGGCAGTCCGTCAGGATCCCGGTCCCCACCCGCAAATCGCCGTGGCACAGCTTCTTCGTCCGGCAGTCGGCGGTCCCTTCCCGGGGCCCGGCCGACGTCGGCCGGGCCGACGGGCCCACCTCCTCCATCCATTGACTTCAGGCCTCACTCCTGACGTCTGACAACGTTGTCATCTCCTCTCTAGTCGTCCCTTTTCCTCAGCCAGGAGGCCGGAGTGCCGGAACAACCCGCTGACACACCTCTGGACAGCGACGTCAGGACAGCAGTGGACACCGCCGGAGCGCAGGCAGCCGACACCGCGGGCCCGGCAGGCGTCCCCCCGGTCTCCAGGCGCCGGTTCCTGGCCGCCAACACCACGCTGCTGGCCGCCTTCGGCATCAGTGCCGCGCTGCCCGCCTCCATGGCCGCGGCCGAAAGCAGGGGCGGTCCGGGCGGGGCGGTGGTCGAACTCGCGGCCGCCCGCCCGGTCAAGGTCTCCTCCACCGCGTACGCGGCCACCGTGCCGGAGTTCGCCGTCGACGGGCTCGCCGTCCCGGGCGTCCGGGGGACCGGCTGGCGGGCCGGGCCCGGTGACCCGCAGTGGATCGCCGTGGACCTCCAGGCCCGGTGCACCGTGGAGTCGGTGGAGCTGGTCTTCGAGGCCGAGATCTCCGACCCGCCCTTCGTCCCCGGCACGGGCGGCAACCCCCGCGACGGCACGACCGGCAAGGAGATCCTGTCCAGCTGCGCGGTCGCGTTCACCCTGGAGGTGTCCGAGGACGAGCGGAACTGGACCACCGTGCACCGCGCCACCGACGGCCGCGGCGGCGCCATGACCATCGCGCTCGACAAGCCGGCCACCGGCCGGTGGGTGCGGCTGACCGTGGCCGAGCGCTCCAACGAGAACCCGCTCGGCCTCAACGGCCTGCGGATCCACGGCCGTGCCTCGGCCGGGCGCCCGGCCGCCGAGAGCTGGACCGACTGGTCCATGCCCCGCACCCCCGCGCCCGCCCTGGTGGTCGCGGCCGACGGCACCGTCCCGCTCGAATCCGGCTGGGCGCTGACCATGGACGACTTCGCACCGGCCGACGACGGCGCGGTGGTCTCCGGCTCCGGGGTGGACATCGCCGACTGGCTCCCGGCCACCGTCCCCGGCACGGTCCTGGCCTCCCTGGTCGAGCAGGGACATCTGCCCGACCCGGTGACCGGTCTCAACAACCTCAAGGTCCCCGAGGCGCTGTCCCGGCACTCCTGGTGGTACCGGCGGGAGTTCGGGCTGCCGCACGGCCTCGACACCGGCCGCGGCCGCCGGATCCGGCTGGAGTTCGACGGAATCAACCACGCGGCGGAGATCTGGCTCAACGGCACCCGGGTCGGCGCGATGAGCCACCCCTTCGCCCGGGAGTCCTTCGACATCACCGACGCGCTGCATGACGACGGCAGGAAGAACAACGTACTGGCCGTACGGATCAGCCCCATGCCCCTGCCGGGCAGCCCCGCGGACAAGGGCCCCGGCGGCGAGTCCTGGCTGGACGCGGGCGCCACCATGATGATGCGCAACGGGCCGACCTATCTCTCCGTCTCCGGCTGGGACTGGATGCCGCCGGTGCGCGACCGGGCCGCCGGTATCTGGAACCACGTACGGCTGCGCTCCACCGGCGGCGCCGTCCTGGAAGATCCGCAGATCACCACCACACTGCCGGACCTGCCCGCGCTTGACGTCGCCGAGGTCACCCTCACCGTCCCGGTCCGCAACACCGGCTCCGAGGCGCGGCGGATCACCGTGCGCGCCGCGTTCGGCGATGTGCGTGTCGCCAAGTCGGTGACCGTACCGGCCGGGGAGTTTGCCGATGTCGTCCTGGCGCCGAAGGAGTTCCCCGCCCTGCGCGTGCGGCGGCCGAAGCTCTGGTGGCCCAACGGCTACGGCAGCCCCGATCTGTACGACCTCACGCTGAAGGCCGAGACCGGCGGAGCGGCGACCGACCGACGCGAACTGCGCTTCGGCATCAGGGAGTTCGGCTACGTCTACGGCATGCCGGTCGACTTCGTCGCCGGGCACGGCAGCCAGAGCGTGGAGTTCGAGGCGCGGCAGGCCCGCTACGTGCGGCTCGTCGGGACGAAGCGGGCGACCGACTGGGGCATCTCCCTGTGGTCGCTCTCGGTGTACGGCGACGCCGCTCCGGACAAGGACCTGGCCCGGGGAGCGACCGCAGATGCCTCCTCGTCGGACGGCACCGGACCCGCCTCCAACGTGGTGGACGGGGACCGCACGACCCGCTGGTCCTCCGCGTTCGCCGACGGGGAGTGGATCCAGGTCGACCTCGGCTCGGCCGTCTCCGTGAACCGGCTGGTGCTCGACTGGGAGACCGCCTACGCGAAGAAATTCCTCGTACAGGTCTCGCCGGACGGACAGGAGTGGACCGAGGCCAAGAGCGTCGAACAGCCGCCGGTCCGGCAGCTGCAGATCTCGGTCAACGGCACCCGGGTGTTCTGCCGCGGCGGCAACTGGGGCTATGACGAGCTGCTGCGCCGCGCCCTGGACGGCCGGACCGAGGACACCGTACGGATGCACCGTGACATGAACTTCACGATGATCCGCAACTGGGTGGGCAGCAGCAACCGCGAGGAGTTCTTCGCGGCCTGCGACGAGAACGGCCTGCTGGTCTGGAACGACTTCTGGAACGGCTGGTCCATGAACCCGCCGGACCACGCGGAGTACCTGCGCAACGCGCTGGACACCGTCCGCGCCTACCGCCACCACCCCAGCATCGTGGTGTGGTGCGGTTCCAACGAGGGCACCCCGCCCGCCGACATCGACACCGGCGTACGGGAACTGGTGACCGCCGAAGCACCGGGCATCCTCTACATGGGCAGCTCCGCCGACGGCGTCGTCAAGGGACGCGGACCGTACAACTGGGTCGACCCCACCTCGTACTTCAACACCGGGGACTTCGGCTTCCACACCGAGATCGGGATGCCCGTCCTGCCCGTCGAGGAGTCGATGAAGAACCTCGTCGGCGACGAACCGGCCTGGCCCATCGGCGATGTGTGGGGCGCCCACGACTGGGCGCGCAAGGGCAATCAGCAGCCGCAGAGCTACCAGGCGGCGATCGAGGAGCGCCTGGGCGCGGCGACGGGCCTGGCGGACTTCACCCGCAAGGCACAGCTGATCAACTACGAGAACGGCCGGGCGATGTTCGAGGCGTGGAACACCCGCCTCTGGGACAACGCCTCCGGGCTGCTGCTGTGGATGTCGCACCCGGCCTGGCACAGCACCGTCTGGCAGACCTACGACTACGACCTGGACGTCAACGGCTTCTACCACGGCGTCCGCAAGGGCACCGAGCCCGTGCACGTACAGGTGAACCCGGTCGACTGGCGTACCGGCGCGGTCAACCACACCACCCGCGCCATCAAGGGGGCGACCGTCACCGCGACCCTGTACGACCTGCGGGGACAGCGCCTGGGCGAGCCGACGCGCAGCGCCGTGGACCTCGCCCCGTCGGCCGCCGCGACCGGTGACGTGGTGGGCTGGAGCGACTCGCTGCCCGCGCTGCACCTGCTGCGCCTGGAACTCGTGGACGCGCACGGCACCGTACTGTCGCGCAACACCTACTGGCGCTACCGTGCCCCGGCAGATCTGGGCGCGCTGAACAAGCTGGCCGACACCCGGGTCACGGTGCGTTCGGTGTCGGACGTCTCCGGTCACGGCAGGGGTCCGGGCGGAAAGGTGAAGGCGGTCGTGCGCAACGACGGCGCCACCGTCGCCGCCATGGTGCGGCTCTCGCTGCGCGACCGGCGCACCGCCCGGCGCGTGCTGCCGGCCTGCTTCAGCGACAACTATCTGTGGCTGCTGCCCGGCGAGCAGCGCGAGATAGAGGCCGACTGGAGCCACGACACCGAGGGCCGGGCCCGTCCCAGGCTCGTGGTGGAGGGATACAACGTGTCGCGCTCGGTCACCGGGTAGCGACCGCCCGCCGGTTCACGGGCAGGTCAGGCTGCCCGTGAACCGGCTCGAACGCAGAGGGCTCAGCCCGCCGCGGCGGGCTCGGGCTGCGCGGCGGCGGGGACGGGCACCGGGGCGCCGGCCACCGGGCGCTCGCGCAGCGACAGCAGCACCCGCACGACCGCGATCCACACCAGGCACGAGCCGAACATGTGCAGGCCGACGAGGACCTCCGGGGTGTCCGTGAAGTACTGGACATAACCGATCACGCCCTGCCCCAGCAGCACCAAAAAGAGATCACGGGCGCGGTGGAGCGGGCCCGCGGGCGCGTCCACGGCCCTGAGGACGAACCAGAGAGCCACGGTCAGCGCCACCACGGCCCAGGCCAGATCGGCGTGCAGCTGCGTGATCATCTTCCAGTCGATCGGGATGCGGTGGACGTCGCTGGAGTCACCCGCGTGCCGTCCGGCGCCCGTGACGACCGTGCCGACCGCGATCAGCAGCCCGGCCGCGACCACGAGCAGCCAGGTCAGCTGGGACACCGCCCTGCCCACCAGCGGGCGGGGCGCCCCGTCGCCCTCGCGGGTGCGCTGCCAGGTCAGCATCGCGACGGTGAGCAGCGCCGTGGAGAGCAGGAAGTGCGCGGCGACGGTGTACGGGTTGAGGCCGACCAGCACCACGATGCCGCCGAGCACCGCGTTGCCCATGACCACCCAGAACTGCGCCCAGCCGAGCCGGGTGAGGCTGCGCCGCCAGGGCTTCGCGGACCGGGCGGCGATGATCGCCCACCCGACGGCCGCGCACAGTACGTACGTCAGCATCCGGTTGCCGAACTCGATGGCGCCGTGGAAGCCCATCGCGCTGGTCGCCGTCAGGGACTCGTCGGTGCACTTGGGCCAGGTCGGGCAGCCGAGGCCGGAGCCGGTCAGCCGCACCGCGCCGCCGGTCACGACGATGAGCACGGCCATGACGACGGCCGACATGGCCGCACGGCGGACCGTGCGGGGGGAGGGATTCCATCGCCCGGCGATGAAGAGGAGCGGGTTCCGCGCGGCTTGAGCGACTTCGGCTCGGGTCAGCTTGGGCACGCGCACCATCGTAGGCGGCGGCTTGTGCAAGCTTTCACGAGGGGGACGAGTTACCCCGAACCGTCGGCGGAGCGCGCCCGACGGCTCACTCCCAGCGGAAGAACCTCGCCGCCGCGCCCAGCCCGAGCACCGCCCACACCGTGAGGATGCCGAGGTCGCCCCACGGCATCGACGCGCCGTGCTGGAGCACGTCCCGCAGCCCGTCCGACAGGGCCGCGATCGGCAGCAGCCCCAGCACCGACTGCACCGCGTCCGGGAACTTCTCCAGCGGCACGATGACCCCGCCGCCGACCAGCAGCAGCAGGAAGACCAGATTGGCAGCGGCGAGCGTCGCCTCCGCCTTCAGCGTCCCGGCCATCAGCAGCCCGAGCCCGGAGAAGGCCGCGGTGCCGAGCACGAGCAGGACCAGGACGGCGAACGGGTTGCCGTCCGGCGACCAGCCCAGCGCGAACGCGATCACAGTGAGGAGCACCACCTGCAGCACCTCGGTGACCAGCACGGCGAGCGTCTTGGCGGCCATCAGCGCCCAGCGGGGCAGCGGTGAGGCACCGAGCCGCTTGAGCACCCCGTACCGCCGCTCGAAGCCGGTGGAGATGGCCTGGCCGGTGAAGGCCGTCGACATCACGGCGAGCGCGAGAACGCCGGGCGTCAGGAAGTCGACGGATTCACCCGCGCCCGTGTCCACGATGTCGACCGCGCTGAACAGCACCAGCAGCAGCGTCGGGATGATCACGGTCAGCAGCAGCTGCTCGCCGTTGCGCAGCAGCATCCGCGTCTCCAGCGCGGCCTGCGCGGTGATCATGCGGGACAGCGGGGCGGCGCCCGCCTGCGGGGTGTACGTACCGGCGCTCATGCGCGCAGCTCCTTGCCGGTCAGTTCCAGGAAGACGTCCTCCAGGGTGTGGCGCTCCACGGAGATGCCGGACGGCATCACTCCGTGCTGCGCGCACCAGGAGGTGACGGTGGCCAGCAGCTGCGGGTCGACATCACCGGTGATGCGGTACGTGCCCGAGGTGAGTTCGGCCGCCTGAGTGCCGTCGGGCAGCGCCTTCAGGAGGGAGCCGAGGTCGAGGCCGGGGCGGCCGGTGAAGCGCAGGGTGTTCTCGGCCCCGCCGCGGCAGAGCGCCTCGGGGCTGCCCTGGGCGATGACCCGGCCCGCGTCGATGACGGCGACGTCGTCGGCGAGCTCCTCGGCCTCGTCCATGAAGTGTGTGGTGAGGACGACCGATACGCCGTCGGAGCGCAGCTCCCGCAGGAGATCCCAGGTGGAGCGGCGGGCCTGCGGGTCGAGGCCGGCGGTCGGTTCGTCCAGGAAGACCAGTTCGGGGCGGCCGACGACGGCCATCGCCAGGGCGAGCCGCTGCTGCTGGCCGCCGGAGAGCCGACGGTAGGTGGTGCGACCGCAGCCGCCCAGGCCCAGGCGTTCGATCAGGGCGTCGACGTCCAGAGGGTGGGCGTGGAGCTTCGCCATGTGGCGGAGCATCTCGTCGGCGCGTGCCCCGGAGTAGACGCCACCCGACTGGAGCATCACGCCGATCCGGGGGCGGAGCTTCGCGGCGTCGGTGACCGGGTCGAGGCCGAGGACGCGGACCGTCCCGTCATCCGGGCGGCGGTAGCCCTCGCAGGTTTCTATGGTGGTGGTCTTTCCGGCGCCGTTGGGGCCGAGGACGGCGGTGACCGCGCCGGTGCGGACGCACAGGTCGAGGCCGTCCACAGCGGTCTTGGTCCCGTACCGCTTCACCAGGTTTCTGACCTGTACGACGGACTCGCTCTTCATGGCCGGTAAGTCTAGGCAAGGGCGGAAAGAAGCCGTGTCCCGGGGCCGAATTAGGTAACCCTAAGTGATGAACGGCACCGTAGATCGTTCCGGACCGTGGTTGTCAGGGCCGGATGAATTACGCAACAATGGCGTTGTGAAAAACGTTGGCGAGGCTCCGCAGGAGGAACTCGCGACCGGGGAGCGCTCGACGCGCAACCGGGTCGTGCGCTCCATCCTGGACCACGGCCCGTCCACGGTCGCCGAGCTGGCGAAGCGCCTCGGCCTCACCCAGGCCGCGGTCCGCCGCCATCTCGACGCCCTCGTGTCCGACGGCGTCGTCGAGGCCCGTGAGCAGCGGGTGTACGGGGCGCGGACCCGTGGCCGCCCGGCCAAGGCGTTCGTCCTCACCGACTGCGGGCGCGACGCCTTCGACCAGTCCTACGACAAGCTCGCCGCGGACGCCCTGCGCTGGATCGCCGAGACCTCGGGCGACGAGGCGGTCGTCGCTTTCGCCCGGGCCAGGATCGCGGCCCAGTACGAGGCCTACCGCGCGGCGATCGAGGCCGCGGACCCCGAGGAGCGCGCCGAGGTGCTGGCCAAGGCCTTGTCCGCCGACGGGTACGCTGCTACGGCGCGTAGCGCGCCCGGCCCGCAGCAGGGCGAGCAGTTGTGCCAGCACCACTGCCCGGTCGCCCATGTCGCCGAGCAGTATCCGCAGCTGTGCGAGGCGGAGACGGAGTTCTTCTCCAGCCTCCTCGGGACGCACGTCCAGCGTCTGGCCACCATCGCCCACGGCGACGGCGTGTGCACGACGTACATCCCGCGCAGCGGCCACTCAGCACCACAGACCACCAATTCAGCATCTGCAAGCACGGCCGGGAGGAACCCCGCATGACGCTCCCCACGGAGACTGCCCACCCTGAGCTCGAGGGTCTGGGTACGTACGAATTCGGCTGGGCCGACTCCGACGCGGCAGGCGCGGCGGCCAAGCGCGGGCTCTCCGAGGATGTCGTCCGCGACATCTCGGCGAAGAAGAACGAGCCCGAGTGGATGCTGAAGCTACGTCTCAAGGGCCTCAGGCTCTTCGACAAGAAGCCCATGCCGAACTGGGGCTCCGATCTGTCGGGCATCGACTTCGACAACATCAAGTACTTCGTGCGGTCCACGGAGAAGCAGGCCGAGTCCTGGGAGGACCTGCCCGAGGACATCAAGAACACCTACGACAAGCTCGGTATCCCGGAGGCGGAGAAGCAGCGCCTGGTCGCCGGTGTCGCCGCGCAGTACGAGTCGGAGGTCGTCTACCACCAGATCCGTGAGGATCTGGAGGAGCAGGGCGTCATCTTCCTCGACACCGACACCGCGCTGAAGGAGCACCCGGAGCTCTTCAAGGAGTACTTCGGCACCGTCATCCCGGTCGGCGACAACAAGTTCGCCTCGCTGAACTCGGCCGTGTGGTCCGGCGGCTCGTTCATCTACGTGCCCAAGGGTGTCCGCGTCGACATCCCGCTGCAGGCCTACTTCCGTATCAACACGGAGAACATGGGCCAGTTCGAGCGGACGCTGATCATCGTCGACGAGGACGCCTACGTCCACTACGTCGAGGGCTGCACCGCGCCGATCTACTCCTCCGACTCGCTGCACTCCGCGGTGGTCGAGATCATCGTGAAGAAGGGCGGCCGCTGCCGCTACACGACGATCCAGAACTGGTCGAACAACGTCTACAACCTGGTCACCAAGCGCGCCGTGGCCTACGAGGGCGCGACCATGGAGTGGGTCGACGGCAACATCGGCTCCAAGGTCACCATGAAGTACCCGGCCGTCTACCTGATGGGCGAGCACGCCAAGGGCGAGACCCTGTCCATCGCCTTCGCGGGCGAGGGCCAGCACCAGGACGCCGGCGCGAAGATGGTCCACATGGCGCCGAACACCTCCTCCAACATCGTCTCCAAGTCGGTGGCCCGGGGCGGCGGCCGCACCTCCTACCGCGGTCTGATCGAGATCGGCGAGGGCGCGCCGGGCGCGAAGTCCAACGTGCTCTGTGACGCGCTGCTGGTCGACACGATCTCGCGCTCCGACACCTACCCCTACGTCGACGTCCGCGAGGACGACGTGTCGATGGGCCACGAGGCGACCGTCTCCAAGGTCTCCGAGGACCAGCTCTTCTACCTGATGAGCCGCGGTCTGACGGAGTTCGAGGCGATGGCGATGATCGTGCGCGGCTTTGTCGAGCCGATCGCGAAGGAGCTGCCGATGGAGTACGCCCTTGAGCTCAACCGGCTGATCGAGCTGCAGATGGAGGGCTCGGTCGGCTAACAGGGCTGGCACAGCCTGACGACCGAATCCCCCGACTTTTGACAGAGAAAGCGAGCACTACGACAGCCATGGCTGAGGCTCAGAACTCCCCCACTCTCGGCTCCGCTCGAGCGGGGGGGCCCCCTCCGGCGGGGTCCACCACCACCGGATCCATCGCGGTGGCCGCCGAGTCGACCGTCGCCACGCGCATGAGCGCGCCCCCGTCCTTCGACGTCGCGGACTTCCCGGTCCCGCGCGGTCGCGAGGAGGAATGGCGGTTCACCCCGCTGGAGCGGCTGCGCGGGCTGCACGACGGCACGGCCGTCGCCACCGGCGGCGCCGTGAAGGTCGCGATCGAGGCCCCCGAGGGCGTCACGGTCGAGACCGTCGGCCGCGACGACGCCCGGCTCGGCAAGGCCGGCACCCCGGTGGACCGCGTCGCCGCCCAGGCGTACTCCTCCTTCGAGCAGGCGTCCGTCGTCACGGTCGCCAAGGAGGCCGTGCTCACCGAGCCGATCCGCATCGCGGTGCACGGCGAGGGCGGCGTGGCCTACGGCCACCAGGTCGTCGAACTGGGTGCCTTCGCCGAGGCCGTCGTCGTCATCGACCACACCGGTGACGCGGTGCTCGCCGCCAACGTGGACTACGTCCTCGGCGACGGCGCGAAGCTCACCGTCGTCTCCGTGCAGGACTGGGACGAGTCCGCGGTCCACGTCGGCCAGCACAACGCGCTGGTCGGGCGGGACGCCTCGTTCAAGTCGATCGTCGTCACCTTCGGCGGTGACCTCGTCCGTCTCCACCCGCGCGTCAGCTACGCGGGCCCCGGCGGCGAGGCCGAGCTCTTCGGCCTGTACTTCACCGACAGGGGCCAGCACCAGGAGCACCGCCTCCTGGTCGACCACAACACCCCGCACTGCAAGTCCAACGCCGCATACAAGGGCGCGCTCCAGGGCGAGGGCGCACACGCGGTGTGGATCGGCGACGTCCTCATCCAGGCCAGGGCCGAGGGCACCGACACCTACGAGATGAACCGCAACCTCGTCCTCACGGACGGTGCGCGGGTCGACTCCGTGCCGAACCTGGAGATCGAGACCGGTGAGATCGTCGGCGCCGGCCACGCCTCCGCGACCGGCCGCTTCGACGACGAGCAGCTCTTCTACCTGATGTCCCGCGGCATCCCGGCCGAGGAGGCCCGCCGGCTCGTCGTGCGCGGCTTCTTCGCCGAGCTCGTCCAGCAGATCGGTCTGCCCGACGTCGAGGCACGGCTGCTCGACAAGATCGAGACCGAGCTGAAGGCTTCCGTCTGATGGCCTTCGTCAAAGTCTGTGCGCTGAGTGAGCTGGAGGACGACACCCCGAAGCGGGTGGAGCTCGACGGCATCCCGGTGTCCGTCGTCCGCACCGAGGGCGAGGTGTTCGCGATCAACGACATCTGCTCGCACGCGAACGTCTCACTGTCCGAGGGAGAGGTCGAGGACTGCATGATCGAGTGCTGGCTGCACGGCTCCAGCTTCGACCTGCGCACCGGCAAGCCGTCCGGCCTTCCCGCGACGCGCCCCGTCCCCGTATACCCCGTCAAGATCGAAGGGGACGATGTGCTCGTCTCCGTCACCCAGGAGTCCTGAGTCACCCATGGCAACGCTTGAAATCCGCGACCTGCACGTCTCCGTCGAGGCCGACAACGCCACTAAGGAGATCCTCAAGGGCGTCGACCTGATCGTGAAGCAGGGCGAGACCCACGCCATCATGGGCCCCAACGGGTCCGGCAAGTCCACCCTCGCGTACTCCCTCGCGGGTCACCCCAAGTACACGATCACCAGCGGCTCGGTGACCCTGGACGGCGAGGACGTCCTGGAGATGACCGTCGACGAGCGCGCCCGCGCCGGTCTGTTCCTCGCGATGCAGTACCCGGTCGAGATCCCCGGTGTCTCGGTCTCCAACTTCCTGCGTACCTCCGCCACCGCCGTGCGCGGCGAGGCGCCCAAGCTGCGTACCTGGGTGAAGGAGGTCAAGGAGACGATGGGCCGGCTCCAGATGGACCCGGCGTTCGCCGAGCGCAATGTCAACGAGGGCTTCTCCGGCGGTGAGAAGAAGCGTCACGAGATCCTTCAGCTGGAGCTCCTCAAGCCCAAGGTCGCGATCCTCGACGAGACGGACTCCGGTCTGGACGTCGACGCCCTGCGCATCGTCTCCGAGGGCGTCAACCGGGTCCGCGAGACCGGCGAGGTCGGCACCCTGCTGATCACGCACTACACGCGGATCCTCCGCTACATCAAGCCCGACTTCGTGCACGTCTTCGCCAACGGCCGCATTGCCGAGTCCGGCGGCGCCGAGCTCGCCGACAAGCTGGAGAACGAGGGCTACGAGGCATATGTGAAGGGTGGCCCCGTGAGCGGAGCGAACTCAAAGGAGGAAGTCGCGTGACACAGCTGCCGGGCCTCCTCGACACCGAGGCGATCCGCAAGGACTTCCCCCTGCTGGATCGTACGGTCCACGACGGAAAGAAGATCGTTTACCTGGACAGTGCGGCGACCTCGCAGAAGCCGCGCCAGGTGCTCGACGCACTCAACGAGTACTACGAGCGGCACAACGCCAATGTGCACCGCGGTGTGTACACGATTGCGGAGGAGGCCACGGCGCTGTACGAGGGCGCCCGTGACAAGATCGCCGCGTTCATCAACGCGCCCAGCCGCAACGAGGTGATCTTCACCAAGAACGCCTCCGAGTCGCTCAACCTCGTGGCCAACATGCTCGGCTGGGCCGATGAGCCCTACCGGGTCGACCACGACACCGAGATCGTCACCACGGAGATGGAGCACCACTCCAACATCGTGCCGTGGCAGCTGCTCTCGCAGCGCACCGGCGCGAAGCTGAAGTGGTTCGGCATCACCGACGACGGCCGCCTCGACCTGTCCAACATCGACGAGATCATCACGGAGAAGACGAAGATCGTCTCCTTCACCCTGGTCTCCAACATCATGGGCACGATCAACCCGGTCGAGAAGATCATCCGCCGTGCCCAGCAGGTCGGCGCGCTGGTCTGCATCGACGCCTCGCAGGCCGCCCCGCACATGGTGCTCGACGTGCAGGCGCTGCAGGCAGACTTCGTGGCCTTCACCGGCCACAAGATGGTCGGCCCGACCGGCATCGGCGTGCTCTGGGGCCGACAGGAGCTCCTGGAGGACCTGCCGCCGTTCCTCGGTGGCGGCGAGATGATCGAGACCGTGTCGATGCACTCGTCGACGTACGCCCCCGCGCCGCACAAGTTCGAGGCCGGTACGCCCCCGATCGCCCAGGCCGTCGGCCTCGGCGCGGCCGTGGACTACCTCTCGGCGATCGGCATGGAGAACATCTACCGGCACGAGCACGCGATCACCGAGTACGCGGTGAAGCGGCTCCTGGAGGTCCCGGACCTCAGGATCATCGGTCCTGCGACGGCCGAGGACCGCGGCGCCACGATCTCCTTCACGCTCGGCGACATCCACCCCCACGACGTGGGCCAGGTACTCGACGAGCAGGGCATAGCGGTCCGGGTCGGACACCACTGCGCACGGCCGGTCTGCCTGCGGTACGGAATTCCTGCGACGACGCGAGCGTCGTTCTATCTGTACTCCACGCCCGCCGAGGTCGACGCCCTGGTGGACGGTCTGGAACACGTACGGAACTTTTTCGGTTAATAGGCACAGCGGCTGAGGGTTGACTGGTGAAGCTTGATTCCATGTACCAGGAAGTGATCCTGGACCACTACAAGCACCCCCACGGGCGCGGCCTGCGGGACGGCGACGCCGAGGTGCACCACGTCAACCCGACGTGCGGCGACGAGATCACTCTCCGGGTCAGGTACGACGGCGAGACCATCGCCGATGTGTCGTACGAAGGTCAGGGCTGCTCCATCAGCCAGGCCAGCGCATCCGTGCTGAACGATCTGTTGGTCGGCAAGGAGCTGGGCGAGGCGCAGAAGATCCAGGAGACCTTCCTGGAGCTGATGCAGTCGAAGGGCCAGCTGGAGCCGGACGACGCGATGGAGGAGGTGCTGGAGGACGCGGTCGCGTTCGCCGGTGTCTCGAAGTACCCGGCCCGGGTCAAGTGCGCGCTGCTGAGCTGGATGGCGTGGAAGGACGCGACGGCGAAAGCGCTGTCCGAAGGGAAGACGGCATGAGCGAGAACGAGACCCTGAGCAAGCCGGCCTCCGAGGAGGAGGTCCGCGAGGCCCTGTACGACGTCGTCGACCCCGAGCTGGGCATCGACGTCGTCAATCTGGGGCTGATCTACGGCATCCACATCGATGACGCCAACATCGCCACCCTCGACATGACCCTGACGTCCGCGGCCTGCCCGCTGACCGATGTCATCGAGGACCAGGCGAAGTCCGCGACCGACGGCATCGTCAGCGAGCTGCGGATCAACTGGGTCTGGATGCCGCCGTGGGGCCCGGACAAGATCACGGACGACGGCCGCGAGCAGCTGCGCGCGCTGGGCTTCAACGTCTGAGACCGGCCGGCGGAATTCATCGCACCGTGTGACGGCCCCCGGTTCCTGCCGGGGGCCGTTCGGCGTTGTTCGTCTGCCGTACGCAAGATGTGTGTCCGCCGTTGGCGCGGGAACCGGAACCTACTCGTCGACATCACGTCGACGAGAGGCACGCTGTGCTGCATCAGCTTTCGCTCCAGAACCGCCGGGTGGCCGCCGCCACGACCGGCGTTCTTGTGCTGGCCGCCCTGGGGGCCAACACCCCCGCGCACGCCGCGAGTTACGGAACCCCGACGATCACCCTGTCGGCCGCCTACCTCTCCGGCGCCGTCGGAGCGAGCGGCGACCCCGTGGTCGGCGTCACCGTCGCGCAGAGCGGCGCCGATGTCACCGCGCTCGGCGTGGCCTCCTCCGCCAGCTCCAAGTCGTCCGTCGCGGGCACGGGCGATGTGACCGTGACGGGGACCGGGGCCACCCGGCAGCTCGCGGTCGCCGCGCACGGGCGCGGCTACACCGACCTCACGATCAAGGTCACCGGGCTCGGCGGCAAGACCGCCACCAAGACGCTGCACTACGCCGCTTCCGCCGCCGTGCAGAACGCCGCCGACACCCGTTACCTCACCGGTTCCTCGGACGCCTCGGCCGCCGTCGACGCCGGTGGCGGATACGTCGTAGTGGCCGATGACGAGTCCAACACGCTGCGCCTGTACGACCGTTCCGCCTCCGGCGCGCCGGTGAAGAGCTGGGACGTCGGCTCGAAGCTCGGGGCGGACAAGGAGATCGACATCGAGGGCGCGACCCGGGTCGGCAACACCATCTACTGGACCGGTTCGCTCGGCAACAACAAGGACGGCGAGTACAAGTCCGACCGCAACACCGTCTTCACCACGACGGTGAGCGGGTCGGGCGCCGCCACCCAGCTGACGGTCGGCGGCTCGTACAAGAAGCTCCGTGACGACCTCGTCGCCTGGGACAAGGCGAACGGCAACCGCTTCGGCTTCGCCGCGGGGACGGCGGACGGTGAAGTGCCCAAGCAGATCGACGGGTTCAACATCGAGGGCCTGGAGTTCGCGCCCGGCTCGACGACCACCGCGTACCTCGGCTTCCGGGCGCCGCTCGTGCCGCCGAAGGAGGGCGGCAAGGCCCTGATCGTGCCCGTCACCAACTTCGACAAGGTGGCCGGCAGCGGGGCGAAGGCGGTCATGGGTACGCCGATCGAGCTGGACCTCGGCGGGCTCAGCATCCGGGACATCCGCAAGAACGCCGCCGACCAGTATCTGATCGTGGCCGGTTCCTGGGCGGCCGACGACAACTCCGACCCGTACGCCCTCTACACCTGGGACGGTGTCGCCGCGCACGCCCCGGTCAAGCGGGCCGATCTGCCGACCGCCGACCCGGGCGGCTGGGAGGCCGTCGTCGACGTACCGGACCTGACGGTTCCGGGCGCGCGGGCACAGCTGATCACGGACGCCGGATCGGCCGACCTGTACGGGGACGGCACGGAGGCGAAGGACCTCGACCACGCCGAATGGAAGAAGTCCAGGGCCGTCTGGTTCACCGTCGGCGGCTGACGGCAACGGGAGCATTCGCCCCCACACAACGCGAAAGCCCCGCCGCATCCCGGGCCGGGATGCGGCGGGGCTTGTCGGTCACGCTGCCCGTCGGAAGGACTCGGGGCGCGCGAGAGGGCCTAGGCCGGGCACGGCGCGGGGCTAGGGGCCGTACTGCGGTGGTACGGGTACGGCCGCTGCCTCGGCGAGGGCCGGGCCCAGGTTCTCCGTGCGCATTCGCCGGTCGACGTAGAGCAGGCCGGTCACCAGCTGCGGGAACGTCGCCGAGACCAGCTGGCCGATCAGCTGCCCCAGCGCGAAGGTCACCAGATAGCCGCTCATCGCGAGGAGGACCGCGGCCGGGTTCGGGTCGTCGTCCAGGGTCGAGCCGCCGATGATGCCGGAGAACATGCCGAGGAACGAGAACGGGATCTGGATGATGTAGCTCGCCGTGGCCGCGATCACGAACGCCAGCAAGCTGATGCCGAAGACCCGCCACCAGTCGCCGCGCACCAGCTGCGACGAGCGGCGCAGGGCAGCCACCGGGCGCTGCCCCTCGAAGACCACGGAGGAGGGGGCCAGGCTGAACTTTACCCAGAGCCAGGTCGCCAGGGGTGCGGTGGCCAGGGCGCCCAGGAGGCCGAGCGAGGTCCACACCGCGGCCCCGGCGCCGTCCGACAGAGTGGTCGCGCCGATCATCAGGGCGATGAAGCCGACCATCGCGAGCACTATCGGAACCATCACGATCAGGGCGGTCAGGAACACCGTCCCGATCACCGCGGGCACCCGGGCCCAGGCCCGGCGCCAGACGGCGGAGAAGGTGGTCGGTCTGCCCAGTACCGCCTCCTGGAGGACCGTGGGAACGGTCGCGTACATCATGGCCGTACCGATCATGAACGCGACCACGGCGACCAGCCAGATGGAGCCCAGGGCGATCAGTATCGGCACGATGTCCTTCGAGGACGGGTCCTCGTCGGCGCTGAGCGAGATCACCCGGTCCAGATGGTCGCTGACCGCGGAGTACGCGATCACCGCGGCCGCCCCCACGACGACCAGCGCCCCGCCGTACACGGCCGCGCCGATGCCGAACAGCTGCTTCCAGTAGCGCCCCAGTGTGCTGAAGGCGCCGCCGAGTATGTCCCCGAGCTTCAGGGGCACCAGCGGTATCACTCCGGGCTTCGGCGGTGGCATCCAGCCGCCCCCGCCCCATCCCGGTGCTCCGCCGTACGGTGCGCCGCCGTAGGCACCGCCGCCCCACCCTGCGTCCTGCGCCACTGCTGCTCCGTTGTGTGTTGTCGTCATGTGTGCTGGTCGGGACACCGTAGCGCCCCGGATGACGCAAAGCCGCCGTACTTTCGGCACGGGCAGCGATGCGTACACTCGTACACATGGGATATGGACTGCTCGCCGTCGCGATAGCGGCGGAGGTGGCCGGTACGACGGCCATGAAGTACAGCGAGGGCTTCACCCGCCTGTGGCCCTCGCTCATCACCGTCGCGGGCTATCTCATCGCCTTCGCGCTGCTCGCCCAGACACTGAAGACACTGTCGATGGGCACCGCCTATGCCATCTGGGCCGGGATCGGCACCGCCGCCGTCGCCGCCATCGGCATCCTCTTCATGGGGGAGTCCGGCAGCGCGGTCAAACTGGCGGGCATAGCGCTGGTCATCGCGGGTGTGGTGGTGCTGAATCTGGGAGGGGCCCACTGATGGCGCGCCGTTACGACCCCGAGCGGCGCGAGCGCATCATCGACGCCGCTATCCGGGTGGTCGGCGCGAAGGGCATCGCGGGGCTCAGCCACCGCTCCGTCGCGGCCGAGGCCGATGTGCCGCTCGGCTCGACGACGTATCACTTCGCCTCGCTGGACGAGCTGTTGATCGCGGCGCTGCGCCGGTCGAACGAGCACTTCACCGAGGTCGTGCGGGCGAGCGGGGCGTTGACCGGCCCGGCGGCCGACCTCGCAGGGGAACTGGCCGGGCTGCTGGGGGAGTACTTCTCCGGCGGGCGCGGGCGTCCCGAGCTGGAGTACGAGCTTTACCTCTCCGCACTCCGCAGGCCCGCGCTGCGGCCCGTCGCCGCCGAGTGGACCGACGGCACGGCCGAACTGCTGTCCCGGCGGACCGATCCGGCCACGGCGCGGGCGCTGATCGCGCTCATGGACGGGATCTGTCTGCAGGTGCTGCTGACCGGCGGGGAGTACGACGAGGCGTACGCGCGGGAGATGCTGCGTCGCGTCGCGGGCTGACGTCTCCGGCCGATGCCGCTCACTCGTCCGGCGTGCTCGCCCTTCGGATCGCCGTCAGCGCTGCCTGCACGCTCGCCTCGATGTCCGTGATCGGATACAGCGCCTCGCGGACCGTCCGGTCCCGGTCCACCACCAGGGTCAGCCGCTTCAGCCGGCTGGTTCCCGCAGCGCGGAACGTCGGCAGCCGCAGGGCCGCCGTCAGCTCAAGCTCCGCGTCCGACAGCAGCGGGAAGCGCAGCCGCTCCGCGTCCGCGAACGCCCGCTGCTCGTCCGGGCGTTGGGTGGACACCCCGTGCACGGTCGCGCCCGCCGCCGTGAATTGGGCCAACTGGTCGCGGTACGTGCAGGATTCGAGGGTGCAGCCGCTCGCGCCCGGGATCCCGGCCCAGCCCGGCGGGTACGCGTCCCGGCGGGCGTAGGCGCTGGGGAAGCAGTACAGGACGGTGTACGGGGTGTCGGCGACCGGATCGCGCAACGCGCCGTCGTAGTCCAGCAGTCGAAGCTCGGGCAGGCGCGTGCCCACCAGGGCGTGCACCCGGGCCGCCTCCCTCGACGCCTCCGTGGCCGTTGCCGTCATCTCTCCGTCTCCCATCACCCAGGCGTCGCCCCAGTCCTGGAGCGCGATCAGTACGGGCAGCAGTGCGTGGCCGCGCCGGGTGAGCCGGTACTCGTACCGGGGTGGCCGGTCCTGATACGGCTCCCGGGACAGCACCCCCGCGTCGACCAGCAGCCGCAGCCGCTCGGTCAGCACCTTGCGGGACACACCCAGCTCTTCCTGGAGCGCGTCGAAGCGGTGCACCCCGCGCGCCGTGTCCCGCACGATCAGCAGGGTCCACCAGTCGCCGACGACATCGAGTGCCTGGGCGATCGCGCAGTCGGCGTCGGCCAGGCTGGTGCGCTGGGGCATGGGCTCCTCCTTCTTCTCCCGCGGCCGTCCACTGCCTGATTGACCTGCGGGAAAACATGATGCCATAGTCAGTTCCCAAGAGAGACCCACTGGGGCTCGTCGGGGGAGGGTGCTGATGATGAGGTTCTTCGGGGTCGTGCGGGACGTACCGCGCACGGTACGGCCGCTGGCCTTCGGCGCCTTCCTCAACGGGGTCGTCAGCTTCACCTTCGTCTACCTCTTCGTCTATCTGACCGGACCGCGCGAGCTGACCGTCCCGCAGGCCGGAGTGATCGCGGGCATCGGCGGCGTCGGCCTCGTCGCGGGAAACTTCACCGGCGGCTGGTTCGGCGACCACTACGGCCACCGCCGGATGCTCCTGACCGGTGCGCTGGTGGGCGGGACGGCGCTCGCCACCCTGCCGGTGCTGCCGGTCGCGGCGATGTACGGGGTGCTGCCGCTCGCGCAGTACGCGGCAGGTGTCGTACGCGTCGCGAACTCCGCCCTCGTCGCCGTCTCCGTCCCCGAGGGCGGCCGGCGCCAGAGCTTCGCCCTCGTGCGCGCCGCGGGCAACGCCGCGTTCGCCATCGGCCCGCCGCTCGGCGCGCTGATCGCCGCCCGCTTCTCGTACGACTGGCTGTTCGTCGCCGACGGCCTCGGGACGCTGCTCTTCGCCGGGTACGCGGCGATGGTGCTCCCGGCGCGCGGCACCGCGCACAACCGGCCGGTGCGCGCGCCCGGCGCACCGGGGCTGTGGCGTGAGCTGCGGGCCAGGCCCGCGGTGCTGATCCTGCTCGCCGCGATCCTCTGCGTCGACCTCGTCTACCGGCAGCAGTACTCGACCCTGCCCGTCTTCCTCACCGAGCACGGCCGCAGCGCCCAGTTCTACGGCTGGCTGCTGTCCATCAACGGCGGCCTCATCCTCCTGCTGGAACTCCCGGCGGCCCACGCGCTGCGCCGACGCGCGTCGCTGAGCATCGTGGGCACCGGGCTGCTGCTGGTGGGGCTGGGCTATGCGGTGCTGATCCCGGGGGCCGGGGCGCTGTTCGCCGTCACCATGATGGCCTCGCTGACCGCGGGCGAGATCCTCTACAAGACCACCGCGACGGCATACGTCGCCGACCAGGCACCCGGCCATGCGCAGGGCCGCTTCCAGAGCCTGTACGCGGGCGCCTCCATCAGCGGCCAGGTGCTGGCACCACCCCTCGGCGGCGCCCTCTACGCCGCCGCGCCGGGGCTGCTCTGGCCGGTCTGCGCAGTGCTGGCGGGCGGCGCCGGGGCGGCGGTGCTCGCGGCGCGGCGGCTGCGCGGGCCGGTGCGCGAGAAGGCGCCCGCACCCGCCCCTGAGCGGCAGGCGCAGCCCGGCTGAGCAGGTGGTAGCGGGCTCCCGGGGGGCCGTGCGGCGACCATCGGGCGAGACCGGTTGGCTGAGGCGGTGCCTGGCCGGTTAGGTTTCCTGTCATGACCGACACGACTCCTGCTCGCACCACCGGCGCCGTCGCCGCCGGCCTCGC